>NZ_CP060402.1:2400000-2758516 GCF_015040615.1 Microbacterium sp. YJN-G | reverse complement strand
CTGGCTGCCCGCTTCGCCGACATCCTGCACGGGCTCTCGACGCTGCGGATCTTCGGCCGGGAGCGCCGCGCCGCCGACCGGATGCGCGCCACCGCCGAGCAGTACCGCGTCGAGACGATGCGCGTGCTGCGCTTCTCGTTCCTGTCGGGGTTCGCGCTCGAGCTGCTGTCGTCGCTGGCCGTCGCGCTGGTCGCGGTGACGGTCGGGTTCCGGCTGCTCGACGGTGAGATGGCGCTGGGAGTGGGGCTGTTCGTGCTGCTGCTGGCGCCCGAGGCGTTCCTGCCGCTGCGGCAGGTGGGGGTGCAGTTCCACGCCGCCGCCGAGGGCGTGGCGGCGACCGAGCAGGTCTTCGAGGTGCTGGATGCCGCGGATGCCGATGACCGGCCTCGTCTCGGCGGACCGGAGGCGCCCGCGCTGTTCCGCCGCCCCGATCGCGCCGCGGGCACGCTGATCGTGCGGGACCTGCGCGTGCGCGATCTGCCGCCGGTGTCGTTCCGGGCGAACCCGGGCGAGATCACCCTCATCGAGGGACCGAGCGGGGCGGGCAAGTCGAGCGTGCTGGCAGCCCTGCGCGGGGCCGTCGCGTTCGAGGGCGACGCGCGGCTGGACGGCGTGGACGTGCGGCTGCTCGACGCGCCGCAGTGGCTGGCCTGGGCGGGCCAGCATCCGGGACTGATGCGCGGGACGGTCGCGTCGAACGTGGCGCTCGGGGATGCCGAACCGGATGCCGCGCGCGTGCGCGACGCCCTGGACTGGGCGGGAGCCGCCGGGCTGGACCCGCAGCTCGAACTGGGCGTGCAGGGGGCGGGCCTGTCGGGTGGGCAGGCGCAGCGGGTCGCGGTGGCGCGGGCGCTGTACCGGCTGGGCGGCGGACCGAGCGTGCTCGCGCTGGACGAGCCCTCGAGCGCCCTGGATGCCGGCACCGAGGCAGAGCTGTGGGCGTCGCTGCGGGCCACGGCGGATGCCGGTGCGACGGTGCTGCTCGTCTCGCATCGTCGCTCGGCCCGCGAGATCGCGGATGCCGTCGTCGAACTGGGGGTGCCGGCGTGAGCGGGGCGGCGGAGGTGCGCAGCATCCTGCGGCAGGCCATGCCACCCGCACGTCGTTTCGTGCCCGCCCTGCTGGCGGGAGTGCTGTCGGCGGCGGCGGCGATCGGACTGCTGCTGGTGAGCGGCTGGCTGATCGTCAGCGCGTCGATCGTCGACTCGCTCGTGCCGCTGTCGGTCGCGGTGGTCGGGGTGCGGTTCTTCGCGGTGTCGCGGGCGGTGTTCCGGTACCTGGAGCGGCTCGCCGGTCACGACGCCGCGCTGCGGCAGCTCGCGGGGCTGCGCTCGGGGATCGTGCGCCGGCTGACGCCGCTGTCTCCGGCCGGGCTCGGGGGCACCGATCGCGGCGCGGTGCTGTCGGTGCTGATCGACGACATCGAGAGTCTGCAGGATCTGCCGTTGCGGGTGGTGCAGCCGCTGGTGACCGGAGGCGTCGTCGCGGTCGCCTCGATCGGCGTGATGGTGCTGGTGTCGCCTGCCGCGGCGGTGGCGCTGGCCGTGTGCCTCGTGCTCGCTGTGGCCATCGCTGTGCTGGTGGGCTGGCTGCTCGGCGATCGCGCCGAGCGCGCCGTGTCGCGCCGGCGCGCGGACCTGTCGGGCGCGCTGGTCGACTACCTCACGGGGTTGGACGTGCTGCTCGCCTACGGCGCCGAGGCGCAGGCGCGGGAGCGCATCCGGACAGCGGATGCCGAGCTGCGCCGCACCGTGTCACGGGCGGCGCTCGCGCAGGCACTGTCGGCGGCGGTCGTGTCGGTGGCCGCCGGTGTCGCATCGATCTGGGCGCTGGGGGTCGCCGTGCCCGGAGCCGGCGGCGGTGCGACGGATGCCGCCTGGTTCGCCGTGGCCGTGCTGCTGCCGATGGCCGTGTTCGACGTGTTCTCCGTCGTGCCGCAGGCGGCCGCGTCATGGCGCACGGTGCGCGCCGCCGCCGAGCGCGTCGCCGCCGTCGCCCCTGAGACGCTCCCACGCGAGGTTCGCCCCGACGCGGCCGCCCCGGCTGGGTCCCTGAGGCTCTCGAAGGGCCCCGCCCCTGCCCCCACCACTGGGTCCCTGAGCCTGTCGAAGGGCCCCGCCCCTGCCCCCACCACTGGGTCCCTGAGCCTGTCGAAGGGCCCCAGCCCCACAGCATCCACCCCCACACCACCCACTCCGCAGCTCGCCCTGCGCGACATCCGCGCCTCCTGGCCCGGTGCCCCCAGTCCGGCGCTCACCGGCGTCGATCTCGATGCCGCACCGGGCGAGCGCATCCTCGTGACCGGGCCGAGCGGCGCGGGCAAGTCGACCCTCGCCGCCGTGCTGGCCGGGTTCCTGGGGCACGACGGCGAGTACCTGCTGGACGGTGCGGATGCCGACAGCATCCCGGGGCCCGAGCTGCGCGCGATCGTCGGCCTGTGCGAGCAGACGCCGCAGCTGTTCGATGAGGATCTGCGGCAGAACCTGCTCTTCGCGCGGGACACCGCGACCGACGACGAGCTGATCGCCGTGCTCGATCGTGTCGGCCTCGCCGGCTGGGCGCGCGATCGCGGCGGACTCGACGCGCGGGTCGGCGACCGCGGCGCCCTCGTGTCGGGCGGGCAGGCGCAGCGCATCGCACTGGCGCGGGCGCTGCTGCGCGGATTCCCGGTGCTCGTGCTCGACGAGCCGACCGCGGGCGTCGACGCGGATGCATCCGACGCCCTGCTGCGCGACCTGCTCGGCGCGACCGGCGAGCAGACCGTGATCCTCATCTCGCACGTCGCCCCGCCGGAGGGGTCGGTGGACCGCGTCGTGCGCATCGTCGACGGTCGCACGCGCGGATAGCCTGGAGGGATGACCTCGACCTCACTCCAGCCTCAGGGCGCGCTGCTCGTGGGCAGCGTCAACTACGACGACGCCGAGAAGACCATGCGCACCGCCGCCGGGACCCTCGGTGGGCGGCTGCGCCGCATCCCCGACGGCGAGGTCGGCAAGCGGTTCCACTGGATCATGTTCCAGCCCGACGTGCTCGGCGAGACCGACGGCATCGAGCGGGTGGGCGACGAGCGCATCCCATTCGGCGCGGGGCTGGACGCGCGCCCGCTGCGCATCGCCGACGGGACGGATGCCGCAGCGATCGAACTGCCGCCACTGGGATACGCGGCCGCCGCGATCGAGTCGTACGAGATCTTCCGGCGCCTGCGCGAGTCCGGCGAGATCGAGCCGGGAGTGCGCTTCCAGGTGTCGCTGCCGACGCCCGTCGCGGTGGTGTCGTCGTTCTTCACCGGTGACGACCGCGCGGCGATCGAGCCGGTGTACGCGGATGCGCTGCTGGGTGAGCTCGACGAGATCCTCGCCGCCGTGCCGCACGAGGACCTCGCGATCCAGTGGGATGTCGCCAGTGAGCTCGGCATCATCGAGCGCGCCTCCGGCTACGGGCGACCGATGGAGGCGTGGTGGGAGGGTGACCCGTTCGACGGTCTCGTCACCCGGCTCGCGGCGCTGGTGGATGCTGTACCCATCGGCGTCGAGGTCGGCGTGCACCTCTGCTACGGCGACGCTGGGGAGCGGCACTTCATCGAGCCCGCAGATGCCGGAACGCTGGTGCGGTACGCGAACGCCGTGATCGCGGCATCCGCTCGTCCGCTGACCTGGCTGCACCTTCCCGTGCCGATCGACCGCGACGACGAGGCGTATTTCGCACCCCTTGCCGGGCTGGCGCCGGTCGCCGAGCTGTACCTCGGCCTCGTGCACAGCGAGGACGGCGCAGAAGGCGCGCAGCACCGCATCGCCGCGGCATCCCGGTTCGCGCCGGCGTTCGGTGTCGCAACCGAGTGCGGCATCGGCCGCGCGCCAGCCGGCACCACCGAGGGGATCCTCGAGACGCACGCCGCTGTGTCGTCGGGCTGGTGAGGTCGCGCGTCCTTCGCGGGCTCCCGGATTCGCCGGGGCTCTCGATTCGCGTGCAGGGCACCACGTGTCGTAAGCTGGACGACGGTGACGTGTCCGAGCGGCCGAAGGTGCAACTCTCGAAAAGTTGTGTAGGGTAACCCCCTACCGTGGGTTCAAATCCCACCGTCACCGCCATGGAAACCCCCGAGAAATCGGGGGTTTTTCCGTATCCGGGGCGGGGCTTGGTGCATCCGTGGTGCAGATTCCCTCGTGCGCAATGGCTCGTGTTCTCCGTGCAGATCGTCTGCATGGCGGTCATGATTGGGAGCTACATCTGGGTCTTGCTGAAAGACCCGGAGGCGGTCGCGCGGCGGAAGCGCCGCAACGAATGGTACGTGGCTGCGGATTGGGCGGCTGATTACACCGGTTGGGTCGACTACGAGTCGCCGCCGTGTACGTGCGGAAGGTGCGAGGAGCAGCAGGTGAGTCCGCCCCCTGTGGACACCATCCACGAGTCTTGAGAGCGACTACCGGCGGCTCAGTGCGGACGATTGTCTTATGTACGCGCAGTGAGAGTCTGTCGATCGCTACCCGCGAGGTGGAGTCTCGATCAGATGTCAAGCAGGCCGGGCGTGATTCTGATGTCCTCCTTTATCGCACTGATGTACGCGCCCCCGCCGCAGGCGCGTCGGCCAAGGCCCGGCGGGCCTGGACGAGTCGAGTGTTCGTGGTGAGTCGGGCTTCGTTGACGTTTTCATGGCCTAGCCGACGAGTGCGACGAACGACACGAGCTCTCAGCCAGGTTCGCCAGTAACTATGCGGCGGCACACGAGAGCGCGCGTCTGGACACTCGACATGCGCAGGTCGGACTCACGCAGATCTGTCGGTATCAATGCGATAAGCGGCCATGGACGGCCCGTGGCCAATGCTTGAGCGTGACTTCACCGAGTCCAGGCACGTTGCGGCGTTCTCAGCCTGAGGACTCGCGTCGCATAAATGAACGAATTGTGAGCAGCTCGGGTGTACACGACTGGACTTCGCACGCAGTCCGCGACCGATGCGGGTTCGCGCCGATAGTCCGGATAAATGTTCTTATCGTCGGTAAACGGCCAGACAGGGAAGTAAGAAGGGGCTGAGTAGGTGAGGGCGTGTTTCCAGTGCCGGTGGGCGAGAACAGCGCGACACGCGGACTTGATGCGGAAACTGGGAATGGCATGGAGCGCCACGCGGGCTGCCAGTTTCGCCGAATCTCCATGGCTCGGCGAGGGTGGAATGCCGGAGTGCTTCCTGCGAGTATCGAACGCGTGATCGAAGACGCGAGAGAGATGTGGGACCGAGAGGCAGAAACGTTCGATCAGGCCGCCGATCATGGTCTCCGAGATCCGGTCGTCCGCCGTGCCTGGGCCGATCTGCTACTCCCGTTGATCGGCAAACCCGGCCGCCGCGTTGCAGACTTGGGGTGCGGCACGGGAACTCTGTCCACTCTGCTGGCGGCAGAGGGGCAGCACCTCGTGCACGGAGTGGACTTTTCGACGGAGATGATCCGACGGGCACGCGAGAAGTCAGCCACGGTCGTACCGAGTCCGTTCTTCTCAGTGGCGGACGCTTCGGAGCCACCGTTATCTCCCGCCTCATTCGACGTTGTTCTCTGCCGCCACGTCTTGTGGGCCATGCCCGACCCATCCGCGGCGCTGCAGAGATGGATAGAGTTGCTGGCTCCGGGCGGCACGCTCGTCTTGATTGAAGGGCTGTGGAGTAATGGTGTGGGTCTGAAGTCTTCCGAGTGTGCTCGACTCGTCGGGAGTCTTCGGGCCGACGTTCAACTGCAGATACTGGACGACGACGTGTACTGGGGTGGCCGAACCGATGACGAGCGATATCTGATTCTCAGCGCGAGCTGAATGTTCGGCATCCGGCCGCGAGGTCTCCCCGCCGAAAACGATCGTTTTCGGTCGACTGAGCGTTCTTACAAGCACAGGGGACAATAGGGAGATGGGGACCGAGAACTTTGATCTGACGATGGAAGAGCTGCGAGCGGTAGTCCGGTTCGCCGCCGACTGCGCCCAGGGATTACTCCCCGACTTCGAAGCCGTCGCCCCGAGTGACACGCGACCTCGCGATGCGATCGACGCTGCCCGACTGTTTGCTGGCGGCGCTCCACGCTCACAGCTGCAACGAACGGCCGCCTTCGCATCGCACCGCGCTGCCAAGGGTGTCTCTGAGGAGACGGCCCGGCTCGCAGCACTGGCCTGCGGCGACGCCGCAGCGGCCGCTTATCTCCACCCGATCGCGAGAGCATCGCAAGTCGGACATATTCTCCGTGCTGCGGCCTGCGCCGCGCGGGTTGCCGAACTGAGAACAGGCGGTACAGACAGCGATGGGGTTCGCAGGTTGGCCGAGCGGGCGGCCTCGCCCCTGCCCGAGATACTGCGTCGATACCCCGCCGCGCCGTCAGGTAGCTCACGAGTGGCACAGCTCATGAGCGAACTCGACTCAGCGATTCGGACCCGAAACTAACGACCGAAACCAGACTTCCCGAAAGGTGGTTTCGATACGGACCCCGTTTACGGTGGCCGTCTCAACGACTGCCTGCGCGCGGACCAGAAAATGTGCGGAGTGCTGGCAGCGGTAACCCAGCGATAGCCGTCTTGCTGCGCACGCTCAGACGGCTGATCGAGTGGTGAACAGCTTGATCCGATGCTGATACGGATCGCGGAGGTACCGGAACAGCGCATTGCTGATGCCGTGCCGGCCGAGGTCACGATCGATCTCGTCTCCGAAGCCGAGATCTTCGGCGACGTCGGCCGCGTGCAGAAGAGCCGTCCCGTCGGGAACCGTATACGCGAAGGCGGAAACGGGATCCTCGTCCATTGGGGAACAGCAGGTCGTGTGTGCTTCCCTCGACTTCCATCCACGACTCCCAGAACTCGTCGGTGATGGCGACGCGTGCACTCGGCGAGCCGCATGCCCAACCGCGCTCAGAAGTCGGTCGCCGCCGGAGCATCGTGGATGACGACCCTCGGCGTCAGGCGGAGTCCCCCGGTACGACGGTGAGGACGACTGGGTCGGTCGGGCGGGCAGGACGAGCGGATCCGGAGACTCGGCTCACGACGTCCCGGATCATTCTGTCCATGGCGGGCGCTGCCTCGACCTTGATCGTGGTGAGGCGTGGCGCCACGAGCGTCCCGATCCGCGTCGCGTCCATGCCCATCAGCGCGACATCTTCGGGAACCCGACGGCCGAGTTCGCGCGCTGCGCCGAGAAGGGCGATGGCCACGTCGTCGTTGTAGCAGGCGATGGCTGTTCCGAGAGGCAGAGTCCGAAGCAAGGATACCGCCTCGTCGAGCTCGAGCGGAAGCCGGATCGACGTCGGCGCGTCGATTCCGTGCGCGAGGCAGTAGTCGGCGAGCCCCTGTTCCCGAGCGTCGCCGAAGACATCGAGGCGGGTATCTCGGAGGTGCGCGTAGACGAGGTGCCGGTGTCCTTTCGACGCCAGGTACTCGCCCTGAAGCTGGCCGATGCGGTGGTTCTCATCACGACCGCCCTCCGCGTGCAGGTCGATGAGGGCGATTCCGGCGGCCTCGATGGATTCACGCTCCGCGGCCGTGGGGGCGACGAACGGAGCGATGACGGCGCGCGGTCGCACGGTGGTGATGAAGTGCTCGAGCAGCTCCACCGGCGAGCTCGCGAAGCGCAGCACGAGGATCAGTCCCGCGCGGGCGAGCTCTTCGGTGAGAAAGTCGACGAAGTCCTGCAGGTTGGTGCCGAAGGTGGTGTTCGGGACCAGGGCGATGACGACATCGCTCGTGCCTGTCGCGAGAGTACGAGCGGCCGCCGATGGGCGATAGTTCATGGCCGCGGCGGTCTCCTCGACCCGTCGGATGGTATCCGGCGAGAAGCGACCGCGACCGTTGAGGATCTGACTGACAGCGGGGCGCGAGACCCCCGCTGCGCGCGCGACGTCGTCGCCGGTCACTGTCATCGAGGCCTCTCCGGTGTTGTCTGCACCAGTGTAGTTGACGCGCGTAAGCAAATGGTGTTCACTCGGTGATAACGCGCGTTAGCGCAGCCCCTCACAAGGACGTGGAGATCCAATGACCAGCAACACCCATCCGGAAACCGGCCCCTTCGAAGCAACCGTTCCCGGTGCTGCCGTCAGCCCCGATGCCCTCCTCGAGCCGTCCGAAGGCCCGCAGCGGATGAGCCGGTGGCTGTGGGTGATCTACCCCCTGGCACTGATCAGCGTCAACGTCGTCTGGGGCGGAGTGCTCCAGGTCATGCTGGGCAGGCAGGTCGCGGAGCTGCTCGGGGAGACGACGGCGGCGGCGGGCGTGCTGGGTCTCGTGATCAGCGCAGGGGCCATCTCGAGTCTGGTCGCGCAGCCGCTCCTCGGACTGCTCTCCGACAAGACGAGCAGCCGCTTCCTGGGGCGTCGCAACATCTGGATCCTCGGATCCGCCATCGCTGCGACCATCGCCCTCCTGGTGACGGCCAGCAGCCCCAGCCCGGTTGTGCTCGCCATCACCTGGGCGATCGCGATGTGGCCCCTCAGCGGGTTGCAGGCCGCGCTGACTGCCGTGCTGCCTGAGCGCGTGCCCGTCCGCAATCGCGGAACCATGTCGGGGCTGGTCGGCGCCTCTTCGATCCTCGGTGCCTTCGGCGGCATCGCGATCGCCGGCCTCACGACGAGTCTGTTCGTCGGATACATAGGCATCGCCGCCGTCATGCTCGTCTTCGGAACCATCTTCGCGTTCACGACCAAGGATTACGTGCCGCCCCTCGCGGTCTCCGGTGCATCCAAGGCGGAGCGTCGCGCCGCCTCCCGTTTCCCCAGCTTCCGCAGCGCACCGGATTTCTGGTGGACGTTCGTCGGGCGGTTCCTCATCGTCTTCGGCTACAACTTCATGTCCGGCATGCAGCTCTACATCCTTGCCGACTACATCGGCGTCGGCACGGTCACCGAGGCGGCCGCGGTTCTCGTCGCCGTCCAGGGCGTGAGCACCCTCGCCTTGCTGGTGTTCTCGATCGTCGGCGGGTGGCTGTCGGACCGATTCGGACGAGTCCGGGTGTTCGTCGCGCTGTCGAGTCTGCTCTTCGCGCCGGGCGCACTCGTCTATCTCCTGGCTCCCACGCTGACCGGCGCGTTCGTAGCGAGCGGGATCCTCGGTGTCGCGTTCGGTGTGTACCTCGCAGTCGACCAGGCCCTGATCACCCGCGTTCTGCCGAACATGAACAACTCCGCACGCGACCTGGGCGTGATGAACGTCGCCAACGCGGGACCGCAGGTCATCGCCCCTGCCCTCGCCGGGGCGCTCGTCGCCGCGACAGGGCTCTATCAGCCCCTGTTCATCGTGACCATCGTCGCCGTGATCCTCGGGGCGATCAGCGTCCGCTTCATCAAGGGTGTCCGGTGACCACCGACACGCGCCCCTCTCAATCCCTGGCACACGATCAGAAAGCACCGGCATGATCCGCACACCCTTCAACAATGACTGGACCGTCGGGCCCAAAGGCTCGATCTTCGACGCCTTCACCGGCGGGGCTGCCAAGGCGGCGGTGACCCTTCCGCACGACGCTCTCCGCGATCTGCCGCGTTCGGCGAACAGCCCCAACGGAAGCCATACCGGGTATCACCCCAGTGCACATCTGGAGTACAGCAAGACCTTCGATGTGCCCGCAGAGTGGCGTGACAAAAGCGTGGTCCTCGATATCGAAGGGGCATATCGCGACGCCGTCGTCTACGTCAACGGCGACTTCGCCGCCCAGCGCCCGAACGGGTACGCAGGGTTCGCCATCGCGCTCGATCCCTTTCTCCGATTCGGCGAGCCGAACACGATCAGCGTGGAGGTCCGCGCCCACGAAGACAGCCGCTGGTACACCGGGGCCGGCTTGTATCGCGACGTCTGGCTGGTCGCCACCGCCCCTGTGCACATCCCGCTCGACGGTGTGCGGATCACCACTCCGGTGATCGACCCCGACCTCGCTTCCGTGGTCACGACGGTCGAGGTCGTCAACAAGGCCCGCCATACCCGCACCGTGCGGGTGGAGACGGAGATCCGCAGCGATTCGGGTGATGTGCTCAGCGTGCAGACGGCACCCCTTACCCTGCTCCCCGGCACGACGGCGCCGGTGCACCTGCGTCACTACCTCGCGGAGCCGGTGTTGTGGGACGTCGACGATCCTCGCCTGCATGTCGCGCGCACCCGGATTCACGAGGGGGACGCGGTTCTCGATGAGGACGAGTCGGTGTTCGGCATCCGTTCCGTGACCGTCGACCCCGTTCACGGACTGCGGATCAACGGGCGCTCTGTGAAGCTCCGCGGGGGGTGCATCCATCACGACAACGGGCCGCTCGGCAGCGCCGCACACCCGCGCGCAGAAGAACGCCGCGTCGAGCTGCTGAAAGCCGCTGGCTACAACGCGATCCGCAGCTCTCACAACAGCATCAGCCGCGCGTTCCTCGACGCCTGCGATCGCCACGGCCTTCTCGTCTGGGACGAGACCTCCGACGTGTGGACGAAGACCAAGACGGCGTTCGACTACTCTCTCGCCTTCCCCGAGTGGTGGGAACGCGATGTCGAGTCGATGGTCGCGAAGGACTTCAACCACCCGAGCGTCATCATGTACTCGATCGGCAACGAGATCTTCGAGACCGGCAGTCCGATCGGGTCGACATGGGGCCGCGCTCTGGCAGAGAAGGTCCGCTCGCTCGACAGCACCCGGCTCGTCACGAACGCCATCAACGGCATGGTCTCGGCCATCGACGTCCTTGCCGCACATGCCGCATCGGGTGACGGTGACACCTCCTCGACGAACGTCAACGCATTCATGGCCTCGATGGAGGACATGGGGAACACTCTCGGTGCATCGGACCTGGTCTCCGAGCGGATCGAGGAGGCGCAATCCCAGCTCGATGTCAGCGGTGTCAACTACGCCGAAGCTCGCTATGCCATCGATGCGGAGCGGCACCCCAACCGGATCGTGGTCGGGTCTGAGACCTACCCCCGCGCTCTCGACAGGATCTGGCCGCTCGTCGAGCAGCACCCGACCGTGATCGGGGACTTCGCATGGACGGCCTGGGACTATATCGGCGAGGCGGGTCTCGGCCGAGCGATCTACGCGGATGACCCCGATGCGCCGCAGGGGCCGAGCTCGCCCTTCCCTTGGCTTCTCGCCCAGTCCGGAACGATCGACATCCTCGGAAACAGGCGCCCCATCTCGTTCTGGCGAGAGACGGTCTGGGGGCTGCGGAGCGAGCCGTACATCGCGGTTCATCGTCCTGAGAACCACGGCCGCGAGGTGTTCATCGGTGGTTGGTCCTGGGATGATGTCGTCAGCAGCTGGAGCTGGGATGTGCCCGCCGGATCCCCGGTCGTGGTCGATGTGTACAGCGACGCGGAGGAGATCGTACTCCGGCGCGACGGAGTCACGGTCGGTCGTGCTCAGGTGGGCGCGCACAAAGCCTTCATCGCACGGCTCGAGACCGAGTATCACCCGGGGGAGCTCACGGCGGTCGCCATCCGAGATGGGCGGGAGGTCGGCGTCAGCAGCCTGCGCACTCGCGAAGACGACGTCCGTCTCGCCCTCGCCGCCGATCGTGCAGACCTGCGCGCCGACGGTTCCGATCTCGCGTACATAGCCATCGAGCTCGCCGACCGCAGAGGAACCCTGGCGACCGACGCCGCTGCCGTCGTCTCGGTGGAGATCGAGGGGCCGGGGGTCCTCGCGGGATTCGCGAACGCGCAGCCGGACTCGACCGAGGATTTCAAGGCCGCGACCCGCACCACCTACGACGGACGGGCGTTGGCGATCATCCGTCCAATCGGTCCGGGATCGATCACCATTCGCGCCACCGCGGCGGGTCTCGACGCGCAGCAGGTGGATCTCGTGGCGCGCTGACAGGGGTGGCGGTCGGCGGATGAGTCGGCCGCCACCCACGACGGTGTGGGCGAGTTCACCCTCTCGAAGCGGTGATGCTCACACCGCCGCAGCTCTCCCTCGAGGCGCCCGGCGCTTCGGCAGAAGCTCACGATAGTGAGGAAGCGGCGGCTGGAGGCTGAGCGGCCACCAGTCGCATGAACGTGGTGAGCAGGCCAAGGGCGTCGCGGGAAGGATCGAGCAGAGCCTGGATGCGCAGACCGTCGACCATGGCGAGCACGAGCGTCACCTTCTCGTCGGCCGTGAGGAGCTCGCTGTCGCTGGTTGGCAGGGGGCCATCTGTGAAGCGCGACCGCATGCGTTCGCGCCGGCCGAGGAAGAAGTCGTGTGCAGGGTGCTCCGGGTTCGTCGCGGCGACGGCGAGGGCGAGCCAGTTGCGCTGGAACTCCGAGTTCGAGAACTCGTCGGCGAGTACCGCACTCAGGATCTGCTCACCTGGAATGTTCGCGGTCATGATGCGCGAGGCGAGGTCTTCCTCGTGCTCCTCGCGCTGCGCGAGCGCGGCGGGGAGGAGTTCCTCCTTTCCGGAGAAGTGCCGCAACAGGGCGGCATGGGTGAGTCCGGCCCTGCTGGCGATGTCACGGAGAGACGCCCGCTCATAACCGTGCTCCGCGAAGCTGGCGAGTGCCGCTTCGACGATCTCGGCCCGTCTCGCCGGTGTGGATGTGCTCTTGCCTCGGCGGCGCGGTGATGGCGTGTCGGTCGGCGGTGACGTCATATCTCCCACTCTCTCACTTTTGCCTTCTGTTACCAAAGTGGTTACTATCGCTCAGGATCGCAATCGGTTGCCATACGGATTTCGACCGCATCTCGCGACGGCGCCCAGAGGAGGGCGCCGCGGATCACTGAACGATGAAGGAGTCCAGGTGACCAAGAGTGAATTCGACCGCAGCGACACGATCGACTCGATCGCCGCAGCCCAGCCGATAGGTGGGAACACGCCGGACGGCTCTCCGCTGGAGGGGACTGCGGTCGCCGCCGAGCCGACCGCCAAGGTCAGCGGCGGCTACATCTTCTGGCTGATGCTGGCGAACTTCGGTGCATCCATCGCGATGATGGTGCCTCTCGCATACGGCCTCGCGCTGCGCATCACCGAACTCGCCCCCGGGCATGAGGAGGTGCTCGGCTACGTCACCGGAACCGCGCAGCTGATCTTCCTGGTGCTGAGCCCCATGATCGGCATCTGGAGCGACCGCACCCGGTCGCGCTTCGGTCGACGCACGCCCTTCCTGTTCCTCGGAGCTGCCCTCGGCATCGTCGGGGCGGTCATCATCGGCTTCGCCCCGAACCTCCTCCTCGTCGGTGCGGGCTGGGTGGTCGCGATGACCGGATGGTCGACGGCCGGAGCCGCGATCCAGACGCTTCAAGCCGACAAGCTGCCCGAAGAGCAGCGCGGCAAGGTGTCGGCGCTCACCGGTCTCATGACGCAGGTCGCGCCGGTGCCTGCCGGTGCGCGAGGTGGCCGGTGTCGTCGCCACCGTCGGGATGCTCGGGGTCGTCGCCGCTGCCGGCGGCGCGCTGCTCGGCGGCTTCCTCTCGGACAAGCTCAAGCGCCGCCGCCTGTTCGTGCTCGCGGCCGCGTTCATCTTCATCGGAGGCGCGCTCGCCGAGGCGTTCGCCTGGTCGCTGCCGCAGCTGATCATCGGCGCCGTGCTCATGCAGCTCGCCATCGCCGTGTTCGCCACAGTGGACCAGGCCATCGTCTACGCGATCATCCCCGATCGCGCCGAATCCGGACGATACATGGCCGTGGTCGCCTTCGCGCAGAAGATCCCCAGTGCGATCGCCCCGCTGATCGCTCCCCTCATCATCACGATCGGCGCCGTGGGTGCCGAGAAGAACTACACGCTGCTGTACCTCATCGGCGCGGTGTTCGCCCTCATCGGCGGTCTGATCATCATGTTCAAGGTCAAGGGAGTGCGTTGAGATGACGCTCGCATCGAACCCGGCATCCGTGCCCGCTGCGCCGTACGACCTGCGGATCGACAGTGGCGGAGACGACTTCACCGTGTCGGAAGCCACACCGCGACTGTCGTTCACCGTGCCCGTCGAGGCGGAGACATCGAACGGTTTCGAGCTCGAGGCGATCGTCGACGGCGAGAGCCGGGCGCGCGTGCCGCTCGATGCCGGCTCTCATCTCTTCGTCGAGTGGCCCTGGGTTCCGCTGACGAGTGGGCAGCGCGTGCGGTGGCGGGCGCGGGTGCAAGCCGGGGACGCCCCGTCGGAGTGGTCCGACTGGTCGACCTTCGAGTGCGGTCTGCTCGACGCCGACTGGTCGGCGGAGTGGATCAGCCCGGTCGAGCACGATGACCCTGGCTACGGAGCTCGCGGCGCCCACACACTGTCCCGCGCGTTCGAGGCGGACGACGTCGTCGCGGCTCGTCTCTACTCGACGGCGCTTGGGGTCTACGAGGCCAGGGTCAACGGACAGCGGGTCGGCACCGCCGAGCTCGCTCCGGGTTCCACGTCGTACGACCGCACGGTCTACGCGCAGGCGGCCGATGTGACCTCCCTGCTCCAGGGCGGTCGCAACGCACTCGAGATCGAGCTCTCCGACGGCTGGTATCGAGGTCAGGTCGGTGCGTTCCGCCTGCCGGCGGGATGGGGTACGACGCTCGCGGCTCGGGCGGAACTGCACCTCGAACTCGCCGACGGATCGCGGCGTGTGATCCGCACCGACGGCGAATGGACCAGCGCTCAGTCGACGATCGTCCGGGCCGACCTGATGGAGGGGCAGACGACCGACTTCCGCGCGGAGAGCGGATCCGCGGTGCCCGTGATCGTCGGCGCGGTCGAGGGGCCGCCCATCTCCTGGTCGCCCGCCCCGCCGGTGCGCGTGGTCGAGACGCGCGACGCGGTGAATGCGAACCGAATCGCAGAAGACACCTGGGTGCTCGACTTCGGGCAGAACGCCTCGGGATGGATCCGGCTGACTGACCTCGGCCCCGCAGGCACTCGAACGGTGATCGACTACGGCGAGCACGTCGACCAGGACGGTGATCTCGACACCTCGCACCTCGACTCGACCAAGCCGGGCGAACCGTCCGTGGTGTTCGTCCAGCACGACGAGGTGGTCTCCTCCGGAGGCGATGAGGTCTTCGAGCCGCGTCACACGGTGCACGGGTTCCAGTACGCGCGGATATCGCGCGAACGCGCCTCCTTCGACGCGGCGACAGCGCAGATGCGCATCGTTCAGACGGATCTTCGTCGCACGGCATCGTTCGAGTCCAGCGCGCCCGCACTCAACCGGCTCCACGAGATCGCCGATTGGAGCTTCCGCGGCAACGCCGTGGATGTGCCGACCGACTGCCCGACACGCGAGCGTCTGGCGTGGACGGGCGACTATCAGGTCTTCGCGCCGACGGCCGCACGACTGTACGACGTGCTCGGCTTCACCCGCAAGTGGCTGCGGTCGGTGCGCGACGATCAGCTCGACGACGGGCGCATCGCGAACTTCTCGCCTGACGGTCGCCGCATCAAGCTGAACCTCGACGATCAGTTCGCGATGATGACGGGATCCTCTGGATGGGGCGATGCGATCACCTTCGTGCCATGGGAGATGTACACCGCGTACGGCGACTCCCAGATTCTCGAGGAGAACTGGGACGCGATGGTCCGCTGGGTCGAGTGGGCCCTCGGGGCTGCGCGCACGACACGGCATCATTCCCGCGTGGAGCGGTCGGCGGAGCCGCAGCCGCACGAGGAATATCTGTGGGACGGCACCTTCCACTGGGGAGAGTGGACCGAGCCTGTTCCCAAGGCTGAGGACGGCTCGCGCCTGGACCCGATCAAGACCAACCCCATGGCCTGGTTCATGGCCGACAAGGGAGAGGTCGGCACGGCCTACCTCTACCGTTCGACGCGGATCCTCGCGGACGCGGCGACGGTGCTCGGTCGGGCCGAGGATGCCGAGCGATACGCCGTGCTGGCCGACCGCATTCTCGACGCCTGGCGCACCGAGTTCCTCGCGGGTGACGGTCGAACGGTGCAGGACACGCAGGCCGCGTACGTGCGCGCGCTCACCTTCGGGCTCATCCCCGAGTCGCAGCGCGCTGCGGCGGCGGAGCGGCTCGTCGAGCTCATCCGGGCCGCCGGCACCCATCTCGGGACCGGGTTCCTCGCCACCGGCGATCTGCTGCCCGCGCTCGCCGACACCGGGCATGCCAGTGTCGCCTACGAGCTGCTGTTCCAGCGCAGCGCACCGTCGTGGCTGCACATGATCGACAGGGGCGCGACCACCGTCTGGGAGGACTGGGAAGGCGTCGACGACGAAGGCGCTGCTCACGAGTCTCTGAATCACTACAGCAAGGGCGCGGTCATCCGCTTCCTGCACACGCATGCTCTCGGCCTTCGTCAGGACCCGGGATCGGTCGCGTGGCACACGTTCACGATCGCCCCCGTCCTGGGCGGCGGACTGACCTGGGCGACCGGGCATCTCGACACTCCGCGAGGGCGGATACGTGTCGAGTGGCGGATCGACGGGGACGAGCTCCAGATCGAAGCGGAGGTCCCGGCCGGATCGGCGGCGACGGTCGTGTTCCCCGATGGTTCGAGGCACGCGGTGCTGCCGGGCCCCTTCTGCGGTCGCGGGCACCTCATCGCCCAGTGAGGCGGGGGAGGATGCGACGCGAGTCGGCGCATCCTCCCTGATCCGTGACCGATCCTGGTGGCGGGATCGTCGTTCCGATACGCTGAGTTGAAATTGCAAGTTGACTCAGAATTGGAGCATCGATGCCCAGCTTCCCCGCCGACTTCCTCTGGGGTGCCGCCAGCGCACCGCACCAGGTGGAGGGTAACAACGTCAACAGCGACTTCTGGATGCAGGAGCCGCACATGATCGGAGCCGATCGCAGCGGCGACGCCCTCGACAGCTACAACCGCTATCCCGAGGACATCGCTCTCATCGCGGATTCCGGCCTCGACACCTACCGGTTCGGAATCGAGTGGGCACGTATCGAGCCGGCTCCCGGACAGTTCTCGCGCGTACAGCTCGCGCACTATCGGCGCATGATCGACACGGCACTGGATGCCGGAGTGCGGCCATTCGTCACGCTGCATCACTTCACCTCGCCGCGGTGGTTCGCCGAAGAGGGCGGATGGCGCTCGCCGCAGGCGATCGACAGATTCCGCGCCTACGTGGAGGTCACGACGACGATCCTCGACGGCGTCGAGTGGGTGTGCACGATCAACGAGCCGAACATGCTCGCGATCATGGTGGAAGAGGCGGAGACCGCTCTGGACCCGAACTCCGCGACCGAGTGGCTCAGTCCCACGTTGGAGGCTGACACCCCGCGTCCCGTGAAGCCCGCACCGTCGGAGGAGATCGGCCGACGCCTCATCGAGGCGCACCACGCGGCCAGGGACATCGTGCGTGAACGCACCGGGGCGCGCGTCGGCTGGTCGGTCGCCAGTCGCGCGTTCGAGACGCGCCCAGGGGCGGAGGAGGTTCGTCGTCGTCTGGAGTACGTCTGGGAGGACCTGTATCTCGAAGCTGCGGCGGACGACGACTACATCGGCGTGCAGGCGTACTCGGCCCAGTGGGTGGGCCTCGACGGCATCGAGCCTCACCCCGTGCACCCCGACAACACGCTGGTGCGCACGGCCTACCGGCCGGATGCGCTCGGCATCGCGGTGCGTCATACGGCGGACGTGCTTCCGCACGTGCCGGTCGTCGTGACGGAGAACGGGATCGCGACCGGAGATGACACGCGGCGGATCGCATACACGGAATCGGCGCTCACCGCACTCGCCGAAGCCATGGCGGACGGCGTCGACGTGCGCGGCTACATCCACTGGAGCCTGCTCGACAACTACGAATGGGGCCACTGGTCGCCGACGTTCGGCCTCGTGGCTGTCGATCGGGAGACCTTCGAGAGGCGGCCGAAGCCCAGCCTGGCGTGGCTCGGCGCCGTCGCGAGGCAAAGTCGTGCGGAACGCGCCGGCGGCACTGTGTGAGCCTGGCTCGCAGCGGGTCGGGGCGGGCGCGTCAGTCCAGCGCGCCCGCTCCGAGCAATGCGCGGATGTGTGTCTCGACCCGTGCGCGGATATCGAACGGCGGCCCCTGCATCCACTGCAGCTGCAGGCCCTCCCACGCGGCGAGCAGGAGATGGGCTGCGGCTTCGGGGTCGACCGAACCATCGACCCGTCCGCTCTGCTGCAGTCGACGGATGTCCGTGGCCACCACGGCTGTCGACCGCGCCCAGCGCGCCTGGAAGAACTCGTTCGCCGGATGGGTGGGGTCGGCGGCGGCGCCGGCGAGCTCGTTGTAGAGCCGTGCGTAGTTCGTGCGCTGGACGCCGGCCTCCGCGCGCGCGCCCATGTCTGCGATCGCGCCCGCTTCCTCACCCCGCGCGCGGATGTTCTCCTCGTCGTGTTGAGCCAGTGCGGCGATGAACAGGGCTTCCTTTGTGGGGAAGTGGTAGAACACCGTCGCCTCGCTCGTCTCGGCGAGCTCGGCGATGTCCGACACCGAGACATTGCGGTGGCCGTGCCGACGCACGAGATCGAGTGCGGCCCTGCTGAGCGCCTGGCGTCGCTGATCCGACTTCGCGTACGGACCTCTCTTCTGGGCCATCAGCGTCCTTCCGATTGCTCTTGAGTGTGCCGCTCAGGCAATGTTATGCTCATCCAGCGAAAGTACTAGTCGACTCAGAATTGAGTCGGGGAAAAGGTGAAGATGCCTGCGACGACCGTCGACCGCCGCCGCCTCGTGCGGCGGCACAACCCGGTGCTGACGGCAGCGCACCCGACCGGTGTGCTCACTGTCGGCAACGGCGACGCGGCGCTGACGGTCGACATCACGGGTCTGCAGACCTTTCCTGCCTTCCACGAACTGGTTCCCGATCCCCATCGCGTCGCGGGCTCCGGAATCGACGGGCTTCCGGAGCAGCGGCCTCGGGGCTTCGACGCCGATGACTTCCAGATCCCCCTGCGCACCCAGTCATCGTGGGCGTGGTACCGCACGCGGACCACGCGGGAGTTCGACCGTGACGAGACCGTCACCCGATACGACACGGCCAGAGGGCCCGTTCCCTATTTCGACCGGATGGGTCTGCAGCGAGCAGGCGACGAGATCGCCGACGAGTTCGCGGCCGGCGCCTGGTTCCATTTCAATCCGCGCCGCGCGCACCTCGGTCGGCTGGCGTTGACCCCGCCGGACGACGGATCGCCTGCGCTCGATCCCGACTCCGTGCTCAACCCCCGCACGGAGCTCGATCTGTGGACCGGGCGTGTGCACGCCACGTATCTGCTCCACGGCGAGACCGTGGCTGTGACGACGGTCGGGCACCCCTCGGATGCGTCGTTCGCGGTGCGGGTCGAGTCGCAGCTCCTCGACCGGGGCTGGGGGGTGTCGTGGATCTTCGATGCCCAACCGGACGATCTCGCTGCCTTCGAGTTGCCTCTGCGTGAGTCGACGTGCTGGAGCCGCCGGGCTTCCGGCGCTGCGATCGCGTGTCGCCGCGTCGAGGACACGACGTATCACGTCGAGGTGTCGACGACCGGCGAGCTCGACGCGCGCGGCGATGCCGCACTCGCCACGACCGAGCGCGGGGCGCTCGAGCTCGTCGTCGTCCTGCATCCCGCTGAGCCGGATGCTGGGCCGATCGACAGGACGTTCGCCGACGTCGTCGACGCGGCAGCGGTCTGGTGGGAGAGGTACTGGCAGAGCGGTGTCGCGGTGACCTTCGAGGGCAGCGACGACGAGCGTGCCGACGAGTTGGAGCGCCGTGTGGTGCTGTCGCAGTACCTCACCGCTGTGAACGGGGCGGGGGCGACACCGCCGGCGGAGACCGGCCTGACCTACAACACCTGGACGGGCAAGTTCCATCTGGAGATGCACTGGTGGCACGGCGCCCACTTCGCGCTCTGGGGGCGCGGCGATCTGCTCGAACGCAGCCTCGGGTGGTACCACGATGCCCTCCAGGCGGCGCGCGACACCGCCGCCTGGCAGGGGTATCGCGGCGCTCGCTGGCCGAAGCAGACCGACCCCACCGCTCAGGAGTCGCCGAGCAACATCGGAGTGTTCCTCGTCTGGCAGCAGCCCCACATCATCCACCTGCTCGAGCTCCTCCGCCAGCAGGGGAGGAGCGATGACTTCCTGAGTGCGCACTACGACCTGGTCGAGGCGACCGCCGACTTCATGGCCGATTTCGTGGAGGAGCGCGATGGAGTCTTCGTGCTGCCGCCGCCTCTGATCCCTGCGCAGGAGAGCTACCTCGCCGACCGGAGGACGAACACCGACCCGACCTTCGAGCTGGCCTACTGGTCGTGGGCTCTCGACGTCGCGAACGAGTGGCGCGCGCTGCTCGGACTCGACATCCGCGACGACTGGGAGCGTGTGGCGCGTGCCATGTCGCGGCCGACCGTTCTCGACGACGGCACGTATGCCGCACTGTCGACGCCGCCGCATCTGATCCGCAAGGACCACCCGTCGATGCTCATGGCCCTCGGGTGGCTCCCGCCGACCGAGATCATCGCGCCCGATGTCATGCGCGCCACGCTCGACGCCGTGTGGTCGCGGTGGGATCTGCAGTCGAGCTGGGGGTGGGACTACCCCGTCATGGCCATGACCGCAGCGCGGTTGGGCGACCTGAGGCGGGCCTTCGACGCGATGCTCCTCCCCTCCCCGAAGAACGAGTTTCTCGCGAACGGCCATAACCCGCAGATCCCGGGCTTCCTGTCGCTCTACCTCCCCGCCAACGGCGGCCTCCTCGCCGCGGTCGCGTACATCGTCGCGGCCATCGAGGCCGGAGCGTCCGTACCGGAGGAGTGGCGAGTGAGCTACGAGGGCGGAACGCCATTCACGACCCTGACCGATCGGGCGGCTTCGGCCGTCGGGTGACCCCGCATCTACGACAAGAGAGGATTGAGATCTGTAAGGCAACCGGTTGACAGTCTTGATAGGAACGTCACCGAAGCGCGCACCACCGCAGCAGCAACCGATATCGAACCGCTCGACGGTTCACTGTTCGAAGGATTTTCAATGATGAGGACCACGCGTTACCCCCACGCTCCCCGAGGTGCTCGACGTCTCGTGCTCGCCGCCGGCGGCGTCGCCGCAGCGATGGCGGTCGCCCTCTCGGGCTGCTCGTCTGCCGAGCCGGCGAAGCCGCCCGCCGATGCGGGAGACGTCGAACTGACGTTCATGAACCAGTCTCGCGGTCAGGAGGCCGCGCTCACGCAGCTCGCGGAGCAGTACACGGACGAGACCGGGATCAAGGTCACGATCGACTCGCCCGGACCCGCCGACTACCTCCCGAAGCTTCAGGCGCGGGCGCAGTCGAACTCGATGCCCGACATCTACTCCTCGTTCCAGGCCACGGACATGGCTCCGTTCTACAAGGCGGGCTGGGCGATGGACCTCACCGACGAGCTCGAGGGGGAGTGGAGCGATGACTTCAGTCCGGCGATCATCGAGATGTCCACCTTCGAGGAGGGCAACAACCTCGATGTCCCCGCGGGGATCTACACGGTGCACTGGGAGACGCAGACCTACGGCTTCCTCGTGAACCCGGCCCTCACCGGGATGACCCTCGAAGAGGCCCCGACGACGACAGAGGACTTCATCGATGCGCTCGCCGCCTCCGATGACGGCGGCTTCTCGGTCGCAGCCTCGCTCACACCCCAGTTCCTGCAGGCGATCGTCTCCAACTGGCTGACCGACGAAGAGATCGCGGCGACCTTCAACGGTGAGGAGAGCTGGGAGCAGGATGCCTGGCGAGAGGCCTTCCAGGTTCTGGTCGACATGAAGGACGCCGGCGTGATCGCCCATGACGCGCTGGTCGGCGGCCAGGATGACAACCCGAACGTGGAGTCGTCGTTCTTCACCCAAGCGATGGGCTCGATCTTCGACGCATCCCCGGGCGTCTCGGTGGGCCTTCGCACGAACCCCGAGTTCGAGGACTACTTCTCGGTGGGCATCCTCGCCGTCGATGGCGGCACCGAGGACCCCCGTTCGCCTGGTGTCCCCGGAAAGGGCGCGGTCATCAACCCGAAGGGCGAGCACCCCGAGGAGGCTCTTGCATTCGTGAAGTGGCTCACCGAGCCCGAGCAGCAGGCGGTGTTCGCCGAGGTCGGACGTATCCTGCCGACGAACCCCGAACTGCTCTCGAGCGGCGACGTGCCGACACAGCTCGCGGGCTTCGCCTCGGGAGTCGAGACCGTCCAGGTCATGTCCGCGACGTACGCGACCGACGTCCGCACCGCCATCGTCGCCGAAGCGCAGCGCGTCGTGCTGGGCGAGGCGACGATCGACGAGGCTCTGGCCAACATCCAGGCCGCCCAAGACCGCGTGTCATGACGACGTCTTCTCTGTCGCTTGCTGCGCGGCGCCCCATCCGGGCGCCGCGCAGGAAGCACTCGCTGCGGGCCAACCTGCTGGGCTGGCTCTTCCTCGCGCCTGCCATCGCGCTCATCGGGATCTTCACGATCGTGCCGTTCGGGCAGGCGATCCTCCTCAGCTTCCAGTCGTGGGACGGGGTGAGCCCGGACACTCCATGGGTGGGGCTGGCGAACTACGAGTTCATCGCGAGCGATCCCGTCTTCTGGGCCTCGATGAGGAACGTGCTGTTCTTCGGAGTGGTCGGCTTCTTCGTGGGCAACGGCGTGGCCCTGGCGATGGCTCTGGCCGTGAACCGCATCACCCGGGGCAAGACCTTCTTCCGCACCGTGTTCTACCTGCCCGGCGTGCTCTCGGTGGTCGTCGTCGGCCTGCTGTTCTCGTTCATCCTCGCGCCGGGTTCAGGCGTGCTCAACCGGGTCCTCGAGACGATCGGTCTCGGAGGGCTCCAGCAGAATTGGCTCGGCGATCCGTCGGTCGCGCTTCCCGCCGTCGCTGCGGTCTTCGTCTGGTTCCACTGGGGCTTCGGATTCCTCCTCTTCCTGGCCGGTCTGCAGGACGTGCCCAAAGAGCTCTATGAGGCGGCCGATCTCGATGGTGCGAGCCCGTGGGCTCAGTTCCGCTACATCACCTGGCCGCATCTGGCGCCCGTCACCTCGATCGTGAGTCTGCTCACACTCCTGGCGGCCCTGCAGATCTTCGGAACCGTTCAGGTTCTCACGAACGGAGGCCCCGGCTACCACACCATGGTCCCGACCCTGGCGATCTTCAACGAGGCCTTCGTGAACTGGCGCTACGGCAGTGCGGCGGCGATGTCCGTCGTCTTCGGCGGCGCTCTCGTGCTGCTCTCCGTGCTCCAGCTCGCCATCACCGGGCGGAGGTCCCGCGCATGACCCTGATCACCCAGCCGCCGGTCGACGAGACACCCGTCGCGACCGAGTCCACCCGCCCCGGCAACCGTCGCCGCATCCGTGCCGACAGGGTGGGGTTGTACGGGCTTCTCGTCATCGCCGCGCTCACGGCGATGCTCCCGCTCCTCTGGATGCTCTCGGGATCGCTGCAGAGCCTCACCGAGCTGCTGTCGAACGACTCCTTCCTGCCGGCCGACCCGCAATGGCAGAACTACGTCACAGCCTGGGTGCAGGGTGACCTCGGCACGTACCTGCGCAACAGCGTCATCTACACGGGGTGCGCCGTCGCCGGCATCCTGATCGTGTCGAGCCTGGCGGGCTATGCGCTCGCCCGCCTCGACTTCGCGGGCAAGGGCGTGTTCACGGTGATCATCCTGGCCGTGATGATCATCCCTGCGCCCGCCATGTTCCTGGCGCAGTACAAGCTGCTGATCTCGCTGGGGCTGACCAACAACCCGGTGGGCTACGTCCTGATCCTGATCACCTCGGGCATCCCTATGTCGACCCTGATCATGCGCAGCTTCTTCGTCAGCCAGCCGCGTGATCTGGAGGAGGCCGCAGCGCTGGACGGCGCCGGACCGCTCCGCATCTTCTGGAGCGTGATCCTGCCCCTCGCGAAGCCCGGGCTCGCAGCCGTGGCCGTCATCCAGGGGCTCGGCGCGTGGAACGAGTACCTGATGGCGCTCGTGCTCTTCGACGACAACGCGCTGATGCCGATCCAGCGAGGACTCACCGCGTTCACGTCGGCGGAGACCCCGCAGCAGCAGATCCTGCTCGCGGCGACGACCATCTCGATCGTGCCCGTGGTGATCTTCTATCTGATGGCCCAGCGGCACATCGTGAAGGGGATCGGAGCGGGAGCGATCAAGTGAGTTCGGTGCGGGGCGAGGACCGATTCCTCGCCCCCGCCCGTCACCTCGAAACTCTGGCGGTCGACTCCCGCACCACGAGCTCCAGAGGGAGCACGACCTTCGACGCGGCACGGTTCCGATCCGCGTCGATGACCGTCTGCATGGCACGGGTCCCGATCTCGCGCAGCGGAGAGCGCAGCGTCGTGAGCGCGGGGACCGCGAGCTCGGCGCTGAAGATGTCGTCGAATCCGATCACGCTGAGATCGTCGGGGAGGTGGAGACCTTCGGCGCGAGCGGCTCGTAGAAGCCCATGGGCGACGAGGTCGTTGTAAGCGAGCACGGCGGTGACGCCGGAGGCCCGTACTCGACGCAGCGCCGCCGCGCCCGCCTCGACGGTGGGGGCGTCGAGTGCGATCTCCACCGCCGAGATGTCTCGTGCCGCCGCGAGGTCGAGTGCGAGATCCCAGCGCGGGCGATTGATCTGCACCCCGCTGAGGCCGAGGTACGCCACCGACCGGTGCCCGAGGTCGTGGAGATGATCCATGGCGGCGGTGAGCCCCATCGCAAGATCGGGGATCACGCTGGGCAGCGACGGAGCGGCATGATTCGCCGCGACGATCGGCTTCACCCAGGACAGCGTCGCGAGCGAGTCGTCGTCCAAGCGGGAGGCGACGACGAGGAGGCCGTCCACGGACGATTGGAGGGTCTGTATGGTCTCCCGTTCGATCTCCGCCAAACCCTCCGTCTCCGAGATGATCAGCGTGTACCCGTTCGCGCGTGCCACCTGCTCCGCGCCGCGGATCAGTTCGAAGTGCACGGGGTTGGTGATGTCGGGCAGCACGATCGCGAAAGTCCCCGTGAGTCCCGTGGGAAGCGCCCGGGCCATGGGGTTCACGCGATAGCCGAGCTCTGCAGCGGCAGCACGGATCCTCTCCTCGGTGGAAGCGTTGGTTCGACCGGGTCGGTTGAGCGCGCGCGAGACCGTGGACGGATTGAGGCCGACCTTCTGGGCGATGTCGTAGATCGTCGGAGGTCGGCCAGTGCGGGCCGGGTTCGCCATCGGCTCGTCGGACGCCATCGGTTCGTCTCTCGACATCGAAGTGTCATCCCCTCATCGTTGCGGTCGCGGGCATCCGGTTCCCCGATCGTACGGCAGGGCGTCGCCGTCTCCTTCGTCGAGCGATGGCAACCGCTTGCCAAAATGCTCCGTCCATGGTTGTCTGATTCCACATGTCGGGGCGAACTGCCCCGGAGAGGATGAGCGACAATGCTGCGACCCCAGTGGTCCCCGACCCGAAAGAGCGGCCGGAAGACGGCGGCAGCATCCTGCGCGACAGAGGCATCTATCCGGTGACGCTCGCGCACTGGTTCCTCGGCGAGCCCGACCATCTCCATGCGCACGGCGTCGTGTCGGACGGTTTCGACCTCGCCGGGCATGCGACTCTCGACCACAGCGGGAACGCCTTCGCTCAGCTGGCGTGGTCGGGCACGGAGTTCCTCGACCTCTCCGCGGCCGTGAGCGGCGAGCGCGGATGGATCACGATCGACCCGATGTTCTGGGCGGGCAGCACCGCTCGTGTGCACGCGGGCACCGCCGAGCGTATCTTCTGCGCGCCAGAGCGGGTGGAGCATCCGCGAGTCGGCAACGGCTACGGCCCGATGCTCGAGGCCGTGACTGCAGCGATCGACTCCGGCCTGCGTGAGCATCCCTGGCACGACGCGGCGACGACGATCTCGGTCACCCGAACGCTCGACCGCATCCTCGCCGAGATCTCTTCCCCGTCGCTCTGATCGCGACCCACCCACCCAGAAGGAACCCATGGACATCTCAGGCAAGGTCTTCGTCGTCACCGGCGCAGGGAACGGCATCGGACGCGAGGTCACGCTCAGACTGCTCGCCGGGGGCGCTTCTGTCGCCGGCGTCGACCTCAACGCGGCCGGTCTGGACGAGACGGCCCGCATCGCCGGGGCCGGTAGCCGCTTCACCGCGCACGTCGTGAACATCACCGATCGGGGTGCGATCGACGCGCTGCCCGAGGCAGTGGTCGCCGCGCACGGTCAGGTCGACGGAGTCGCGAACATCGCGGGTGTGATCCAGAAGTTCGTCAAGGTCAACGATCTGCCGTTCTCCGAGATCGAGAAGGTCATGAACGTGAACTTCTGGGGAGTCATGAACGTGTGCAAGGCGTTCCTCCCGCACCTGATCGCCCGACCGGAGGCGTCTCTGCTGAACGTCGCGAGCATGGGCTCGTACGCGCCCGTGCCGGGGCAGGCGGTCTACGGAGCGTCGAAGGCGGCGGTGAAGCTGCTCACCGAAGCGCTGTACGCAGAGCTGCTCGACACGAACGTGCACGTGACCGTGATCTTCCCCGGAGCGATCAGCACCGGAATCGCCGCGAACTCCGGCGTGGATCTGGGCGGCGACGCCTCGGCAGAGAACAGCTCGTACAAGACGACCACACCGCAGGAGGCTGGTCGCGTGATCGTCGATGCCATCGTCAAGAACCGCTTCCGCGCGACGATCGGCTCGGACGCGGCGGCGATGGATCGTCTGTCGCGCCTGAACCCGAAGTTCGCGACGACGATGATCGCGAAGCAGATGGGTGCGCTGCTCGACGCTCACTAGGCCGGATAGCTGAGATAAGTGGTCTTATCGTCGGTAAACGGCCAGACAGGGAAGTAAGAAGGGGGTGAGCAGGTGAGAGCGCGCGGACTGCGGTGGCGCGGGCATTCGACGCGACACGTTGACTTGATGTCGAACCTGAGAGCGCGGCGATATGAACGAGTGCGGAGGCGTGCATGCCGGGAACTCGCACCCCGTGAGTCGACCGCCCCCAAGGCAACGCCGTCTCGTGATGCCGGGCGTGGGTGCGGGCTAGGGTGCCTCGCAGCGGTAGTCGAACAGCGACCACCCGCATTTCAATAGTCGGTAAGAGGCGAGGAACGGCTCCGCGACGAGCTCCAGGCTTCCTGGAGCTTTACCCTCGCCGACGCCCGTGCGTCGGTCCGCCGGGCCGAAGGTTGTCCGCTGAAAGAGCGACCAACCGAGGATGTGAGCATCAGCGCTCATCTCGCGCCACAGCCGTCGTGCCGCGTCGCGAGACGAAGTGTCCGCGAAAGCGTGATCAGCTGCGGCGCCGATGACGTCAGTGACATTGAGGGTCGCCCTTGAGCTCTGGCCTACTCCATGCCGATCCTGATCCTGGGCGGCGTCGCGTCCACCCTGGGAATCGCTGTCTTCCTCGCGGTCAACCAGGCGATGGTGCTCGACGTGCTGCCGCTCAGGGAGACCCAGGCGGGCCGGTTCATGGGGATAACGACGTTCTCGCAGAAGATCCCCAACGCGCTGGCGCCGTTCCTCGCGCCCCTAATCCTGGGCATCGGCGCAGCGGGCCCGAATTACGCAGTCCTGTACGTCACCGCGGGAACGCTCGTGGTCGCCGGCGGGATCGTCATCGTGGCGCGGGTGCGTACCGTCGCGTAACCAAGGGTCGGTGCCTCGACCGAGATCGTGCGGACCCACGCGTTCCGCCTGGCCGCCATCTCGGTGGATGGCGGCGGCGCCTTCTACTCCTGATCGAGCGCTCCGGGCGGCGAGAGGTTACCCGGAGCCGCTGATCACTTCCCGACCGTGACGGACCTCACGGCGTGCGTTCGCCGCTCTGGGTCGGAGTCGAGCCCGTCGACACAAGTTCTTCGGCTGAGTCGAAGCGCATCTTGGCCGTGCGGTCAGCGCGCTGCTGGGCCTCGAGCGCCTCTGCTTCTTCGCCGCTGATCGCCTCGCCGCGGGCGACGAGACCGGCCACATCGGAGAGCGGAATCTGCTTGAGGAAGAGCGAGAGGATGAACGCGAGTCCGATGAACGGCAGCAGGTACCAGAAGACGGGTGCGAGGGCGTCGGCGTAGGCGTTCACGACGCCGTCGCGCAGTGCGTCCGGCAGCTGGTTCAGGGCCTGTGGATCGAGCGTCGAGGTGGCGTTGGCGGCATCGGACGCCGAAGCCCCGGCGCTCGTGAAGACATCCCGCAGGTTCTCGGTGAGACGGGTCGTGAAGATCGTGCCGAACACGGCGGTGCCCAGCGCGGCGCCCACTTCGCGGAAGTAGTTGTTGGTGCTGGTCGCGGTGCCGATCTCGGCGGCGGGGACGGCGTTCTGCACGACGAGCACGACGACCTGCATGATGAGGCCGAGTCCCGCGCCGAACACGAACAGGAAGACGCAGATGAGCCAGATCGGCGTGGACGCGGTGAGCGTCGTCATGCAGACCATTGCGACGCCGGTGATGACGGTGCCGAGGATCGGGAACAGGCGGTACTTGCCGGTCTTGGTGATCAGGAGGCCGGAGGCGATGGATGTGCCGATGAGGCCCACCATCATGGGGATCATGAGCAGGCCGGACGCTGCGGCGGACGTCCCGGAGGACATCTGCAGGAATGTCGGGACGAATCCGATGGCCGCGAACATGCCGAGCCCGAGTGTGAGGCCGATCGCGGTCGCGTTGACGAAGACCGGATTCCGGAAGAGGCTCAGCGGAATGATCGGGTCCTTCGCCTTGGACTCGGTGAAGATGAATGCGGCGATGGCCACGAGCATCCCGAGTCCGAAAGCCCAGGTGAGCAGAGAGTCCCAGCCGAAGTCCTTGTCGCCGCCGAAGTCGGTGAAGAAGATCAGGCATGTCGTGGCCGCCGACAGGAAGACGATGCCGAGGATGTCGAGGGGCTTGGTCGCCTTCTTGCTCGGGAGCGTCAGGGCGAACAGTGCGACGAGGAATGCAGCGATACCGATCGGGATGTTGATGTAGAACGCCCACTGCCAGGTCATGTGGTCGACGAAGAACCCTCCCAGGAGGGGACCGGCGACGGCGGAGAGGCCGAAGATCGCGCCCAGGGGGCCGAGATACTTGCCGCGCTCCGAGGCAGGCACGATGTCGGCGATGATCGCCTGGGACAGGATCATGAGTCCGCCGGCGCCGAGTCCCTGCATCGCACGGAAGATCACGAACATCCAGAAGTCGCCGGCGAAGGCGCACCCGACCGATGCCAGGGTGAACAACGCGATCGCGATGAGGAAGAGGCCGCGCCGGCCGAGGACATCGCCGAGTTTGCCGTAGACCGGCATGACGATCGTGGTCGCGAGCAGGTAGGCGGTGGTGATCCAGACCTGGTGATCGACGCCGCCGAGCTGGCCGACGATCGTCGGCATGGCGGTGGACACGATGGTCTGGTCGAGGCTCGACAGCAGCATGCCGGCGATGAGGGCGCTGAAGATGATCCAGATCCGCCGCTTGGTCAGCAGCAGGGGCGCGTGTGCGGGCGCGGCGATAGTCATGACGGGTGTCCGTTCCGGGGTGGTGTCAGCGGGAGAGGAGTTCGCGAGCCGCGTCGAGTCGGCGCAGAAGGAGGCTGCGGAAGTCGCCGGCATCCGTTGCGAAGTACTCGACGACCGTCGGCCGCAGCAGCGATCCGACCAGTTGAACGGCGGTCTGGGCGCGGACGTCGTCGGGCGTCGCGCCCAATCGACGGGCGACGAGCGCGATGTCTTCGCGCTCACCCTGCTCGGCGAGTGACAGCATGTGCGCGACGAGTCGGGGCTCGCGCTCGACGACGCGACCGAGCTCCTCGGCGTCGGATCGGGTGAGCGCGAACGCGGCCCACCGTGCGACGTGCAGCTCGACGAGGTCGGTCAGCAGATCGCCGTCGCCGGCGGCGAACACCTCGCCGAGTGCCGTGGAGTCGGTGCGTACGGGGATGCCGAGGACCGCGTTCTCCTTCGACGCGAAGTAGTTGAAGAACGTGCGTCGCGAGACGCCGACTTCGGAACAGAGCTCCTCGATCGTGAAACCCGAGATGCCGCCCTCAGCCGTCAGTCGTCGCGCCTCCGTGCGCAGAGCAAGAGACCGTTCAGCGGTCTGGCGATCGCGAAGCGAAGGTGCACCCGATGTCATGGAGTGCAGTATTGCACTGTGACTGGGTGAGTGCAACTTGCTGTGCGCACCGGAGCAGCCGGTCGGTCCCGAATCTGCTCAGCCACAGTGTCGGCTGGGTTATCGCTCGCGAAGGAAACGTGAGAAAGCGTGTGGGAAAGGATCAAACGATTCCCGTCCTGCTGCCCACATCGGCGAAAGGTCGAAATCCGCGGAAAACCAACTCGGACCGCACCGTGCACAGCGGCGAAATGCCACTGAGTAAGGGTTCAAATCCCACCGTCACCGCCAGATCGAAGGCCCCGACTCTCTTAGAAAACACTGGGAAGTCGGGGCCTTCGTCGTCTCCGGATGAGCGGCTTGGGAACATGCTGGTAACAAGACTTCTGGGGAGGCCGACCGCCGGTGACCTGTTCTGGAAGGATCGAGGCATGCCCGCCGCCCCGACAGCGTCGGGATCTTCCCGAACCGCGACGCGATCATCCGCCTCGTCGGCGCCGTCCTCGCCGAGCAGACCGACGAGTGGGTAGAAGGGCGCCGCTACCTTGGCGTCGACATGCTCGCCAAGTCCCGCCTCACCCTCGTCACCGACACCGGAACCGAGGAGGTGAGCGACCCCGTCCTCGAACTCAGCGCCTAACCGACACCGACAGCTGAAGGATCACCAACGGCTACACCACGCCCCGGGGCTTGACCACACGGTGGTAACGGATTATCTGCGCGACCCCGTTATCGGGTGTGTGCACATGTGCCCACCTTCTGCGTAATTCCGCGGTTTCGGAACCTCGCGGCGGGGCCAGAACGCGCCAGATCATCGTTCAATTCCCATCGTCACCGCCATGAATCCCAGATCAGAGGCTCGTTCCTAGTCTCGTTGAATGGGAGTGGGAAAGCCGTCGCGCCCTAGGGTGCGGCGGTTTTGCCGTTTGATCATGGTTTATCGTGCCGCGGACACGGGAAGGGAGTGGGAAGACGCTCCTTCCCATTGCTTTCTCACGCGAGGGACTTAGCGGCAGACACGGCGCAGAAATCCCTGGTGATAGGCAATTTGCTGGTGGAGCCTGCCGTGGGATCGTTGCCCACGGTAACCCTGCGACGCGGTGCCTGGCGTCAGTTCGGGGGCCCGAGCCTGCCGAGCGCGAACGCCTGAATGGCCAGGACGGCCGCACCTCGAGCCCACTCCATGTTGTCCCCGGTCGCGTAGTCGATCGGCGGGGTGTTGGCGCGTGGGTCCCGCATGGTGACGAGGCTGGTGAGCATGGAGGCTTCGCCGACGATGGCGAGGCGCACCCCTTCTCCGCCGATGATGATTCGCTGGGGCAGGGTGAGGTTGCAGATGGCTGCGAGCAGGATGCCGAGTCCGGCGGCGGCGTCGTGCACGATGCGTGCGGCCGCGGGGTGCTCTTCTGCGGCGAGCTGGACCGTCTCGTCGAATGAGGTGGGAGTTCCGAGCGCTTCGGTCGCGTATCGGGCTATCGCGTCGGAGTTGAGCAGCGCTGCCGCGCATCCGCGGTGTCCCTGAGCGCAGAGTGGGCCGGCGGGGTCCATGGGCCAGTGGCCGACGAGCCCGATTCCGTAGTCGTCGCCGACGATGGGCTGGCCGTCGACCACGAGTCCGTATCCGGTGCCGATGCCGATGGTGACTACAGCGAACCGGTCGTCGTGGCTGGCGAGTCCGAACCAGTCTTCGTACTCGCACAGCGCTACGACGTCGTTCTCGATGAGAGCGGGAGTTCGGGTCGCGTCTTCGATGAGGTCGGCGAGGGGCACGTCGGTCCACTTGAGGAATGCCGCACTGGTGACCACTCGGCGGTCGTGCACCGCACCTCCGATGCCGATGCCGATGCCTGTGATCGGTCGGCGTGACGCGAACTGCGCGTGCAGCTCCTTGATACGGGTGACGACGTCCCGGGGCTCGCGACCGGAGAGTGGGACCGTGGTGTGCTCGAGCACGTCCCCACGCAGGTCGGTGGCCGCGCAGATGATCTCGTGCTCGCGGATCTTGATCCCCAAGAAGTGGTGCGATGACGCGTCCACGTCGAGAAGGCGGGACGGCCTGCCGACCTTCCCGCTGGTGCGCTCGCCGACGTCGAAGATGACGCCGCGCTCGAGGAGTGGTGCGCTCAGCCGACTGAGGGAGGCGTGCGACAGCCCGAGCCGTCTGCCGATCTCGGCGCGGGAGATGGGGCCGCGCCGGAGAACCTCAATCGCCACAGGGAGCGCGGCGCCCGCATCCGCACCCCATGCATGCCCACTTTGAGCGGCCATCCACCACCATTTTCGTCAAACGAACTTATTCGGTGCCTCCCACCCTACTCATTCCCCCTGTTGACGGGTTCAATATGTTTGGTGTAAACATATTTCGGATCCGATGACGGATGCCGCGCACCAGGGACCATGGGAGGTCATCACGTGTTCAGCAGTAAGACCACGAGTAGGACAGCAGCCATCGCGGGCGTTGCCGTTACGGCGGCTCTGGCGCTGAGTAGTTGCTCAGGCGCAGAGGGGGGCGCGGGCCAGGCCGATGGCGAGACCCTGAAGGTCTGGTGGTGGGAGAACGAGGACTCTGCTCTTTCGACCGCATGGAACCGCGCCATCGAGATCTTCGAGGAGGAGCATCCCGACGTCACGGTGGAGTTCGAGCTGAAGACCTACGAGCAGATGCAGCAGTCTGGGCAGCTGCTTCTGGATTCCGACGACGCTCCCGACGTGCTGGAGTACCTCAAGGGGAACGCCACCGCCGGTCTGGTCTCGCAGGCCGGTCTGCTCACGGACCTCACCGGCGTGGCCGATGAGCGGGGCTGGGACCTCGACGGCTCCGTGCAGGATGTGGGGCTCTACGAGGACGGGCTCATGGGCTCGGGTCAGCGATACGGGGTGACCAACTACGGCGAGTACGTCCCGATGTGGTTCAACAAGGACCTCTTCGAGGAGTACGACCTGCAGGTCCCCTCGTCGCTGGACGAGCTCGAAACCGCCATGCAGACCTTTGTCGACAACGACATCACGCCGCTGGCTCTCGGTTCGGCAGACTACCCGGGCCCGCACCTGCTGTATGCCCTCGCCCTCAGCCAGATGGATCAGGATTCTCTCGCCGCCTACCAGCGCTTCGACGGCGAAGTCGACTGGGCCGCGTGGGAGTTCGCCGCCGAGACCGTTGCCGACTGGACCGAACGCGGATTCATCAGCACCGATTCCACCGGCATCCCGGCCCAAGATGCGGGCAACGCTTTCGTGGCCGGGTCCTACCCGATGTTCTTCTCGGGCACGTGGTGGGCCGGGTCGTTCGTCGACGACATCACCGAGTTCGAGTTCGACCAGTTCCTCTTCCCGGGCAACGATCTGACCCCCGGCTCCGGCGGCAACCTCTGGGTCGTTCCCGAGAAGGCCGACAACAAGGAACTGGCCTACGACTTCATTGAGATCACGATGAGCGAAGAGATCCAGAACCTCCTCGGTGACGAAGGGCAGGTCCCCGTCGCGGCGGACGTCGAGGCGATCGGGTCCCCCGTCGGGCAGCTCGTGCTGGGGCGCTTCGCCGAACTCGAGGCGAGTGCCGATGGCGGCCTCGCCTGGTATCCCGACTGGCCGGTTCCGGGACTCAACGACATCCTCATCCAGAACAACACCGAGCTCGTGCAGGGGACGAAGACGCCTGAGCAGGTCGTCGACGGCATCCGGACCGCGTACGACCAGGGACGCGCTGACGCGGGAATGTGACCGCCATGTGTGCGGTGGCGGCCTACCGCCACCGCACACCGGTCCCGAGGGAATGACATCATGACCATGCTGACCACCCGACGCGTCACAAGACGCGGCCGACCCGGGCTCGAACCCGCCGGCGGGTACTGGGGCTACCTCCTGCCCGGAGCCATCGGCTTCGCCGCCGTCGTACTCGTCCCCTTCGGGATGAACGTCTACCTGAGCTTCACGCGCTTCCGCGGCGTCGGTACTCCCCAGTTCATCGGCCTCGACAACTACACCCGGCTCCTTGCCGACCCCACCTTCTGGACCTCATTCGTCAACAGTCTCGTCTTCATCGTGGCGATGGCGATCATCCCGACCGCTATCGGCGTCCTCGTCGCTGCACTGCTGTTCGACTTCATCTCGCCCCGCTTCGGGGCCCGCACCTCAAGCCTGCTGCGCGGCATGTTCTACCTGCCGCAGATCCTCCCCATCGCCGTCGCCGGTGTGCTGTGGAAGTGGATGTATCAGCCGGAGTACGGCATTCTCAACAGCATCCTCGACACGGTCGGTCTCGGTGCGCTTCGGCAGAACTGGCTCGGAGACTCCGATGTGGCGATCTACGCCGTGATCAACGTGCTGATCTGGCTTCAGATCGGATACACGGTCGTCATCTTCATGGCAGGTCTCTCGCGCGTCGACCCCGCGCTGCACGAAGCGGCCGAACTCGACGGGGCCGGATGGATCACCCGCTTCCGCGTCATCACCCTCAACCAGCTGCGTCCTGAAATCGCGGTGGTGATCATCACCACGAGCGTGGCAGCCCTGAAGGTCTTCGCCCCCATCTTCGTCCTCACCCGCGGAGGGCCGGGAACGAGCACCATGGTGCCGGCGTACTTCTCGTTCTACAACTTCTTCACCACCACCCAGGTCGGCTACGGCGCCGCTGTCGCCACAGTCCTGGCGCTCGTGGTGACCGTCCTCGCCGTCAGCCTGCTGCTGTTCCAGACGCGGAACGCCGAAGGGTTCGAGAAATGACCGCCACCAGCTTGGAATTGGCCACTCCCGCCACCGTTCCCGCCCGCACACCGGGCAAGAACAAACGCAACCGCACGCGTCGCGGTGTCAGCGCATGGGTCGTCGTGACCGTTCTGTTCGGCTGCGCCCTGTTGATGCTCTTCCCGTTCTGGCTGGCGCTCATCAACGCGTTCAAGCCCGGCGCGGAGTACATCGAAACCGGCCCGATCACCATTCCGACCCAGCTCGACTTCACGGCCATCGTCGATTTCTGGATTGGCGTCGACTTCAACGAGAAGCTGTTGAACAGCGTGGTGATCAGCGGAAGCGTCGCCCTCCTGGCCGCGGCGATCAGCCTGCTCAGCGCCTTCGCGATCGGCATCGGCCGCATCAAGGGTCGTGTGTGGGTGCTCGCCGTCTTCATGCTCGCATTCACGATCCCGCAAGAAGCGCTCGTCTACCCCCTGTTCATCGTGACCCGCGAGCTGGGCCTCTACGACACCCAGCTCGGCGTGATCCTGATCCTCGCAGTGCTGCAGAGCGCGTTCGGAACCTACATGCTGTCCTCCGTCCTCGGCGCCTTCCCCCAGGAGGTCCTCGAGGCCGCAAGGATCGACGGCGCGACCCGACGCCAGGTGCTATGGCACATCGTCTTCCCGCTGACCCGCCCCACCCTCGCGGTTCTGGTGACGTTCTTCTTCATCTGGACCTGGAACGACTTCTTCCTGCCGCTGGTGCTGCTGCCCAGTGCAGCGAACCAGACCGTGTCGGTCGCGCTCGGTGCGCTGAGCGGTCAATACACCAGCGACCCGACCGCGCTCGCAGCGGCGTCGCTGGCCGGCATCCTGCCCGCCCTGATCTTCTTCATCCTCTTCCAGCGCACGCTGATGCGCGGAGTCAACCTCGGAGCCGTCAAATGAGCCTCACCGCGCCTGCCGCACTCGCGACACCCCCGACGAAGGACTGGTGGAAGTCCGCCGTCGTCTACCAGGTCTACCCGAGGAGCTTCGCCGACGCCGACGGCGACGGCATCGGCGACCTGCGCGGGATCATCAGCCGCCTCGACCACCTGCAACGCCTCGGGGTGGACGTCATCTGGCTGTCCCCCGTCTACCGATCGCCACATGCCGATGCGGGCTACGACATCAGCGACTACCAGGCGATCGACCCGCTGTTCGGAACCCTCGACGACCTCGACGAGCTGATCGGCGACCTGCATGCTCGCGGCATGAGGCTGGTCATGGACCTCGTCGTCAACCACACCTCCGACGAGCACCCCTGGTTCCTCGAGTCGCGCGCCTCGCTCGACAACCCCAAGCGGGACTGGTACTGGTGGCGCGAGCCGCGGCCAGGTCATGACGCCGGCACGGTCGGTGCAGAGCCGACCAACTGGGAGTCCTTCTTCTCCGGACCGACCTGGACCCTCGATCCCACGACGGGTCAGTACTACCTGCACCTGTTCGACCGCAAGCAGCCGGATCTCAACTGGGAGAACCCCGAAGTCCGCCAAGCGGTGTACTCGATGATGCGGTGGTGGCTGGATCGTGGCGTCGACGGATTCCGGATGGACGTCATCAACCTCATCTCCAAAGACATCACCCTGCCGGATGCCGAACCCGACCCGCTGACCGGACTCGGCGATGGGTTCCCGCACTACTCCCACGGCCCGCGGTTGCACGAGTACCTCCAGGAGATGAACCGCGAGGTTTTCACCGGACGAGAAGCTCTCCTCACCGTCGGTGAAATGCCGGGGGTGAGCACCGAAGAAGCACTCCTCGCCACGGACGCCGCGCGCGGCGAACTGAACATGGTGTTCCAGTTCGAACACGTCGGCCTGGATCACGGGCGCAACAAGTTCGACCCGCGCCCATTGAACGCGGGTGCTCTCGCGGACTCCTTGACCAAGTGGCAGAACGCGCTGGCAGAACGCGGGTGGAACAGCCTCTACCTGTCCAACCATGATCAGCCGCGCACCGTGTCCCGGTTCGGCAACGACCGCGACCATTGGCGCGAGTCGGCGACGGCCCTGGCGACGATGCTCCACCTCCAGCGCGGCACGCCCTTCATCTACCAGGGCGAGGAGATCGGGATGACCAACGGATTCTTCCCCGAACTCCACACATTCCGTGACGTGGAGAGCCTCAACTACTTCGCCCGGTCCGGCCCGCTCGGACTCGCCGCCGAACACGTGCTCGACGGAATGCGGCGCAACGGACGCGACAACGCGCGCACACCAGTGCAATGGGATGCGTCCCCCCACGCAGGGTTCACCTCCGGTGCGCCGTGGATCGACGTCAACCCCAACCACACGTGGCTCAACGCCCGGGCCCAGTACGAGGATCCCCGCTCCGTATTCAACTACTACCGCCATCTGATCGCGCTCCGTCACGAACGCGAGGTCGTCGCCCACGGCGACTTCGCGCGACTCGACCTGGGAGATCCCGCCGTCTTCGCGTTCGAACGCACCCTTGGCAACGACCGCTTGTTCGTGGCGACCAATCTCTCGAACGAACCGCGAGAGGTCGCGCTACCTGACGCGTGGCTGCGCTCCACAGTCCTCCTCACCAACATGCAACCTTCCCCGGGGGCACGGTTCGCGCCCTGGGAGGCCCGGGTGCTCGCCGCTCGCGCGGACTGAACACCCACCTGACTCTCGCCATCACGACAACGACGTTCTGAAGGGACTTCTGACATGAACCGCACACCCCTGGCGAAGTGGGGAGTGGTCGGCATCGCCGCGCTCCTCGGCTCGCTGCTCACAGCCGTAGCGCCCGCTGCCGCATCATCTATGGACCCGTTGACGACGTGGGGGCACGAGAATGCCGTGGCCACGACCGAGCCGATCGCCGACGATCAGGTGCGGCAGTCGCCGTTCTACGACGCTGCTGTCACCGTCGTTGCAGAGCCGGCGACCGCGCACGACTCGTTCGTGTACATGAGCGTTCCCCGCAGCGGCAAGGACAAGCTCGGCTACACCGAAGAGGATGGCGCCGAATTCTCCTCAGCCGCTGATCTCACCATGAGCTGGTCCAGCTTCGAGTACGCCGCCGACGTGTGGGTCGATGTCACCCTCACCACCGGACAGACAATCACCTCCGCAGACGAGGTCACGATCCGTCCCACCGATCTGGGGCTTGAGAAGGAGCTCGTGGACGCATCCACGATCCGAGTCAAGGTTCCCTTCGTCGAGGATGGGCTGCGCTTCTCTGTCGAGTTCGACCCGCAGCTGATCACCGCATACAACGACATGAGCGGCACCAGCGGAGCACTCACCACCGAATCCGAAGGCAACCGGGCGATCCACACCGAGCCTCAGAACTCGATGATGATCTTCGCGAACCCCGCACTCACCGGAGCCGAAGCCGAGCGGCTCATCCCTACGGAGCAGTCGGGAACCATTCACCGCCCTGAGCCCGGACTGGTGAATGACCTGGGCGGTATCGAAGAGGAGATCCTCTACTTCGGCCCCGGCACGTACTACATGGGACCCGATTATCACGCCGTCCTCCCCGAGAGCGTGAGGTGGGTGTACCTCGCGCCCGGCGCCTACGTGAAAGGCGCCTTCAGGTTCCTTCACGACACCCAAAGCGAGTACAAGGTGACGGGGCTCGGCGTCCTCTCCGGCGAGCAGTACGTCTACGAGCCGGACACCACGAACGGCTACCAGCACAACGTCAACGAGAACTGCCACGTCGACTGCGTGAAGATGCTCCAGTTCGAGTCCTCGAACACGGGTCAGTCGCTGGACCTGCAGGGAATCACGATCAACGAGCCGCCCTATCACTCGTTCGTCGTCTACGCCCATGACGGCGCCACCGAGATCCCCGTGCGCGACTTTCAGATGGACGTCGAGAACTACAAGCAGGTGGGCAGCTGGTACTGGCAGACCGACGGCATCGAGCTGTACCCCGGCGGCCGCATGGACAGCACCTTCTTCCACGCCAACGACGACGTGCTGAAGATGTACCACAGCGACGTTCAGATCGAAGACACCGTGATCTGGAAGAACGAGAACGGCCCTGTCATCCAGTGGGGCTGGACCCCGCGCGACATCGACGGCGTCTCCGTAACCAATACCGACATCATCCACAACCGCATGTACTGGAAGGACGTGAAGTACAACACCTGCGTGTTCAACTCCTCCACCCACTACGAGGACATGGGGGCCACCGACAGGGCAAACCCCGACACGACAGTCCGGAACATGACCTTCACCGACACTCGCGTCGAAGGTGCGCTCAACTGCGGCATCCGGATCTTCGCGCTGTCCGAGACGGAGAACATCAACATCGAGGACTTCGCCGTCGACGAATGGAATGATCTCGACCTCGGGTCGCAGGCCAGCCTGTTGAAGCGGCACTCCGACCGCACCGGCACCAAGGTGACCATCGGGAACGAGATGTCAGACGGTAACGGCATCCGTCTTTACAACTACACCGTCGGTGGCGTGTCCGTCCTGAAAGCCGGGGACAACTGGGCCAGTGACGAGCTCGGACGGCTGGACTTCGACGGCGACACCTGGGAAAGCTGGAACGCCACCAGCGACGATCAGCCGATCGGGTCCGCGCCCGCACTCGATATCGAAGGGCTCGCTGACGGGTCCGTCGCTACCTCACGCGACGTCGTCGTCCGCGGAACCACCGATGCCGACACCGTCACCGTGCGCGTCAACGGCGTCGAAGCGACCGGCGAGATCACGGACGGAGCCTTTGCGGTCGCCATCACTCTGCCGGCGATCACCAACCGGATCGTGATCACTGCCACCGCCGAGAACGGGGTGATGACGGTCGAGCGGCGTACCATCACCGCCCTCGGAGAGCGGATCGGTCAGATCACGGACCCCGCCGGCGACGACGATGGGCCGGGCAGCTACACCTATCCCACGGACAGCGCCTTCAACCCAGGCAGCTTCGACCTGACCGCACTCGAGGTCTACCGCGACGGGGACACCATCCGATTCGTCACTTCCACCGAAGGAGCGATCAACAACCCCTGGGGTGGCGACGGCATGAGCACCCAGCGGCTGAACATCTACCTCCGCGACGGGCGATCGTCAGAGACGACCTCGCTCCTTCCAGGGACCAACATGTCTGCTGAGGGCGCATGGAAGTACGCCATCGTCGCGGACGGACGGTACGAGTCGTCCAGGTTCGGCGGGGGAGTTTATGCACCCGACCAGCAACGGATCGGCGCCGTGGATCTGGATGTCGACCCGTCAGGGAAGATCATCGCGTCGGTGCCCGCCGCGCTGCTCGCCGACGTCGACCTGCAGAACGTCGGCTACCAGGTTTCGATGTTCAGTGGCGCCGAGGAAGGTGAAGGCGTCGGCAACATCCGCCCCGTCTACAGCGCAGAGTGCGCACAGGCGGTGGGATGCCCCTGGTTCGTGGGACCGTACCGCGTTGGTGGAGGTGCCGGCGAATGGACCGATGCACTCGACTCCCGCGACACCGACACGAGCGATTCGAACGCGCTTGACATCATGTCCGGTGAGGCGCCGCAGTCCCGCGTCATGGACTGGACGCGAGGACCCGTGATCGCTCCCTACGTCAAGCTCGACAGTGCAGAGGTGATCGTCGACGTGGACGTCGAGGCGGCGACGACGAAGACCAAGAGCACCCGCACGCTGTCACTCACCATCACCAACAACGGTGACACCAGCGTGGCCCTCGATCTGCGCACCGCCTTCGACGCGTTCGATCTCGGCGACCTCGCGCCCGGCGTCACCGAGACCTACGACGTCGAATTCAGTCGTCCCGGGCTGCCGCCGCGTTCGACTGTTCTCACCGCCGAGGCGCCCGGAGGGACCGTGGAAGAGGTGCCTGTGCCGGTCACTGTCTCCGCTGCGCAAGCGAGCACGGTCCGCTAGCGCGCCGCGGCCCTGTGAACTTGAGGAGAATCTGGAGTTCACAGGGCCTCTCGCTGATGCGCGCCCTAAGGCGTTGCGTGGGTATGACTGTGGGAAAGGACGCGTCACGACAGACCGTGCGCGGCACATAAAGGAAAGGTCAACTTCCGCGGAAACACGGGGGAGAACCGCCTCGCACACCCGCGAAATGTCGTGGGGTATGAGTTCAAATCCCACCGTCACCGCCATGAAAACCCCCGAGAAATCGGGGGTTTTCGCGTATTGGCTGGCAACGTGGTGCATCCGTGGTGCAGGGTTATTGGCAAGAACGTGTGGATGGGGTCGGGCGTGTCATGTGCGTCCTGCCCATCCTGAGCGGAGCCAGAGGCCTTCAGTGGCGTCGAGGCCGGTGTCGTAGAGGGCTGGTCCGAGGGGTTCCTCGGCTGGGGTGGTGGCTGCGTTGCGGGCTGGTCGGCGTAGTCGAACATCCCGGGTTGTCCTGGGCGATCGACACAGTTGTGTCGTCCTCGCCGTGCGGGTGCCGACGAGTGCCACCTGTTCGCTCGATAACCTTATCGAGAGGGCTGCATACTGATAAAGTTATCGGCATGCGCGATGCTCTCGACAACCCTTTCAGCCCCGGCTCCGACACTATCCCGGAGGTCTGGGCAGGACGCACTGAACAGCTGAGCGACTGGCGCGATGTCGTCCGCCCCCGCCGCCTTGCCGGTCTCGCTGAGCGAGGCCGGACGATCCTCGGTGAGCCGGGGCTCGGCAAGTCCACTCTCGTGCGACGGATCGCGCAGGAGGCATCGCGCGCCGGTGACTGGGTCACCCCGCAGCTGCGCATCCCGGCCGGCAGTGATCCGCTCAAGCTCGTCGCAGACGCCGTACTGAAGCTCGCCGATGCCGCAGGGCTTGCTGCCTCGCGCGAGAAGCGCATCGGTGACGCGATCTCCCGCGTGCAGGCCGTGGCTGCCTCCGGCATCTCGCTCACCCTCCGCGGCGTCGACGGACCTGAGCCGTATTCCGCTCTCACGGAGCTGCTGATCGAGGTCGGTGTCGCTGCTGTTTCTCGCGGTCAGGTCATGGCGCTCATCCACATCGACGAGATCCAGAACATCACCGACGAGAAGGCGCTTTCGCAGCTGCTCATCGCCCTCGGCGACGCCCTCACGCACGAGATCGAGGTCAACGTGCCCGGCGGCGCCCGCGTCAGCCGCTCGCTGCCCATCGCGGTCTACCTCACGGGTCTGCCCGACTTCGAGGACATGGCCGGCGCCCGCAAAGGCGCCACCTTCGCCCGACGATTCAAGACCACCACACTCTCTGCGATCGACGACGAGGACCTCGCCGAGGCACTTCAGGAGTTCGTCCTCGAGGGCTGGGAGGTCCCGGACGGCGGCGGCACCACGCACGTCCGCATGGACCCCGATGCGGCAGCTGCGATCGTCGACCTCTGCCGCGGCGAGCCGTTCCTGTTCCAGCTCGCCGGCGAACAGGCCTGGTACGCCGGGACCTCGCAGACCATCAGCGCGGACCAGGTGCGCCAGGGCTGGCGTGGCGCCCAGCGTGAGGCAACCGCGCACGTCGAGCGCATCCTCGAGCGCCTCCCTGCTCGCGAGCGCCAGCTGTTGCAAGCCATGGCGGAGCTGCCGGCCGCCGAGCGCACGCTCACACGCATCGCTGAGGCGATGGGCTTCAAGAAGGTCACCGATGCCGGCCCCACCGCGCAGCGCCTCGACACTGTGCGCGGCATCATCGACCGGGGCAAGCCCTACTCCTTCCGGCATCGCGCTGTGGAGGCATACCTCACCAGCGACTGGCCGAACGTCTGAACCGTGCGCAATCCCACCCATCTGCCGACTCACAAAATAGGAGGTGACCATTGACGCTGGTCGCTGAGGAACTCATCGTGAAGTCGCGATACCGAAGTCAGAAGTTGCTGTCGGCGATTACGTTGCGCCAACTGGTTTGAATTCGACGCAGAGCTTCACGAAGGGAGGTATGACGGTTGTTGAGAAGAAGCAGAGCGAGCATGCTCGCGATTGGGGCAGTGTTGCTGGCAACGACGATCTCTGGATGCTTCCCTTTCGTGCCGACGCGACCTGATGAAAGTGGTCCAGTAAGTTTGACGATGGTCGACGGTCATTTTGCCTACTACACCTGCTTTGCGGACGCAACCGCCAGTCGATGAGTGCTGAGTTAGAAGCTTTCGTTGGGTAACGCTTGAACAAGGACAAGCGAACAGCCGAGTAGTCCCCTTGGCGGGCCGGTTACGGCAGTTGACCCGGGTGTGGACGCCGAACACGTCCGCGCGCTGTTCCTCGGTGACACGACGCTCACTCAGGCAACCGGGTCCAGCGTGATCGCGGGGTCCGCACATACGCGGGCAGCGAGGGCAAGCCCGTAACGCAGAGGTCGGCGAAGACTGGGACGGCTGGGTCGACGCTTTCGGGGGTTCAGCCGTTCTGCGTCGGTAGTTCTCGGTAATCGGCTGATGCCGTCTGGCGTCTTCTACCAGATCCATTCGACGAGCATCAGCTGTGGTTCACCTCATTCATGGCTGCCTGGATCCGGCGGTCGAGGTCGTCGAGCTCGGCCATCACCTCGGACGCCGCCCAGACACGATCCTTCTTGCGGCCGGTGATCTCCTCGATGAAGCCGGCGTTGACGAGCTGGTCGATCGCACGGTATCCGGCCGTGGTGGAACCGGCGACAGCTTCGATGTCATCGGCTCGCATGACGGGGTGGTCGTAGAACGCATGGATGAGGGCGGCCGCAGCGGATCCTGCGCGCGGCTTCAGCTCGACTGCCCACTCCTCGGGCATCGCCTTCAAGCGGGCGATGATGTCACGGGAGCATTCGGCGGCCGCGCGGGCGGACCGGGCGAACAGGCGGATGAGCGGGGCCGGGTCGCCCTGGCGGTAGACGCCGAGCGCGGCGAAGTAGGCGTCGCGCTCGGCGAGCAGCCCGCTGGCGAGGGGAATGACGGCGTTGCGTGTAACCCCCCGGCGACGCAGTACGGCGGCGACGAGGGCGCGGCCGATGCGGCCGTTGCCGTCGGTGAAGGCATGGATGGACTCGAACTGGGCGTGACCGATCGCAGCCTGCGTCATCACGGGAACGTCGTCCCGGTTCAGATAGGCGATCAGATCGTCCATGAGCTCTTCGACTCGCTCGGGCGCAGGGGGGACGTGGAGGGCGCCGCGCGGGGAGTGGTCGCTGCCGCGGATCCAGTTCTGCATGTCGCGCAGCCGCCCGGCGTAGTCGGCTTCCATCGGGTCATTGGCCATGAGCGCACGGTGCGCGTTCAGGAGCGAGTCGAGGTCGAAGTGTCCGGTCTCGCCGACGGTGGTGACCAGCTCGTGGAGGGCTGCGGAGGCGGCGACCATGCTGGTGGCCGACAGGTTGCTCTTGTTGCCTGCGAGGGCCCTGGCATAGTCGCGGGCGGACGCGTTGATCCGCTCGATCTTGGACGACGCGGTGGACTCGGAGCGGACCATGAAGCGGCTCAGGGCGGCAGAGCGACCCTCGGCATCCGTGTCGGCCTGAGCGACTGCGAGCAGCGCCTTCTCCGTGTCGAGCATCACCGGAAGCGGCGGCACGTAGTCGAGCTCGCGGATGAACGGTGGGATGGTTGCGTCGACGGAGCGCATCATCCGGTCCTCACGGATGCCGCCGCGGACCTGCTGTCGCCATGGCAGGGTCTCGACGTCGTGGGGCGGCCAGGAGGCGGGACCATTGATCATAACCGCAAGTTTACCCATCCTGATTCCCATTTAGAGAATCTAAGTGGGAATTTCGCGTCGCATCTTCGCTGTTTCGTGTCGGCAATGCGGGGAGGCGCTCAGGGGTCGATCCCGCGGAACCGAGTCCTGAGCGGCTACCGGCCCGACGGCGAACGAAACGGGGGCCGGGCGCGCAGCCCGGCCCCCGTCTGCGTCAGTCCGTCACTTCACGACGTTGAACGCGTTGACGTTCCCCGCGCCGTAGAACCCGTTGCGCTCACCGCCGGTGCACGTTGCCGGCCATCCGGGGCGCGGCTCGTAGACGCCGTCGGGGCAGGGGATCGACGTCGCCGTGCGCTCGAGGAACGAGGCGAGCTGACCCGGGTTCATGTCCGGGTGCGCCGACAGGGCGAGCGCGGCGACGCCGGCCGCGTGCGGGCCCGCCATCGAGGTGCCCTGCGCCCAGCCCCAGCCGCCGGGCACCGTCGAGAGGACGGCATCCGTGAGGGTCGAGGTGGCGCCGCCGGTGCGGAAACGGGTGTCGCCGCCGGGAGCCGTCACGTCCACCACGCCCTGACCGTAGGAGGAGTAGTAGCTCTTCTGCGCGGTCGGACCGACCGCCGAGACGGTCACGACGCCGGGAGCCTCGGCCGGCAGATCACGGCAGGCGCCGTTGATCGTGCGGTCCTCGACGGGGGAGCTGCCGTCGTTGGGGCTTCCCGAGTCGACGAACTTGTGCTGCAGGTCGACGTTGCTGTTGCCCGCCGACGCGATCGTCAGAGTGCCCTTGGCGGACGAATACTGCAGCGCGCGCTGCACGGCCAGCCAGACCGGCCGCTGCCGCGGGTCGTTCACGCAGTTGAACTCCCACGGGTCGATGAAGTAACTGTTGTTCGTGATCGGCATCCCGTGGTCGGCGGCCCAGAGGTACCCGCAGATCGCGGCTTCGGGGTAGATGAAGCCGTCATCGTTCACGACCTTCACCGACGCGACCTTGGCGCCGGGCGCGACACCGGCGATGCCGACGCCGTTGATCGCCGCGGCGATCGTGCCGGCGACGTGGGTGCCGTGCGACGACGTCGTCGGGCTCCACGCGGCCTCGCTCGTGTCGGCGACACCGCCGAGGCACGAAGCGCTCTGATCCTTCGCGACCTGCGTCGCGAGGTCGGGGTGGGTCGCGTCGATGCCCGAGTCGAGCACGCCGACGACGACCGAGGAATCACCCGTCGTCACGGCGTGGGCTGCGGGAACGTCGATCTGCTCCATGTCCCACTGGTAGCTCCAGAGCGGCTCGCCGGCCGGGTCCCCGGTGGCATCGATCGTGGCGGAGTCGACCGTCTCGATCACCGCGTCATCGATGAGCGTGGTGCCGAGTCCCGTGGTCGCGGCCACGGACTGCACGCCGGCGCCGACGACACGTGACTCGAAGTCGGCCCTGTCGGACGCTGCGACGAGCACGCCGATCTGGTCATAGGCGGCGACCACGTCGCCACCCGCGGAGGCGACGCGCTGAGCGGCGGCCTGGGTGCTGGCGCCCTGCGGCGCGAGTACGAGATACGTCGTCTCCGGCCCGGATGCCAGCGCCGGCGGCGCGGCGAGCCCCATGAGCCCTACGGCGAGCGCGCCCGCCGAGAGAGCACCGATCGTCCTGCGACAGTTCATCTTTGTCTCCACTTCATTGTGAGGAGTTCGCCGTCGACCGGATCGATCGACGGATCGGCCGCCTGGAAAGGGCGCGATGCGCGACCGGTTCGACGGGATGCGCTACCGATGCCGCGAGCATATCCGCGCCGATGCCCCGGCGACAGGCCTATCGGAGCGGACCGATGACGACGCACGGCCATCGATCGAATGACGACGCGGGCGCCTGCCGCGAGAAGTGAACTCGCGTGAATGAGAGGATTCGAGAACCGCAGGTTAAGGAGCACACGTGAGCACACCGCACGACCGGAGCCGCGATCGACGGGTGCCCGGGCGCACCCTGCTCGTCGGCTGCGGAAGACTCGGGATGGGCCTGGGGCAGCGGCTGCTCGCCGACGGCAGCGAGGTCATCGCGATCCGCCGAAGCGCCGCAGCGCTTCCCGCCGGATTCACGGCGATCACCGACGACCTGCGCGTCGCCGGCACCCGCGAGCTGCCCGCCTGCGACTCGGTCGTGATCACGCTGCCGCCGGATGCCGAATCGCGCGACGGCCGCGACATCTACACCGCCGCGCTGACCCATCTCGCCGCCGCGCTGCCCGCACGCCCCGAACGGGTCGTGTTCGTCTCGTCGACACGCGTGTTCGAGGGACGCGCCGGCGACGCCGCGCTCAGCGAGACGGACGCCCCGGCCCCCGTGAGCCCGCGCGCGTGTGCGCTCCTGGCGGGTGAGGAGCTCGCGGTCGGACTGTTCGGCGCCAGCATCGTCCGGCCCGCCGGTATCTACGGCCCGGGCCGCGGCTCGCTCATCCGCCGCGTGCGCGAGCACACCCCGGTCGACCACTCGCGGCGCACGAACCGCATCCACGAAACCGACCTCATCGGCGCACTGCACGCCGTGCTGCGCGCCGGGTCGGCGCCCGCGCTGCTGCACGCGGTCGATCAGCGGCCCGCCCGCCTGGGCGAGGTCGTGACGTTCATCGCTGACCGCCTCGGCGTTGACCCGCCTCCTCGTGCAGTGCCGGAATCGGGCGGTGGCACCGTGCTCGAGGGACGTCTGCTGCTCGAGTTCGCCGGCTCGTTGAGATACCCGACGTTCCGCGAGGGGTACGAGGAGGTGCTCGCCGCCCGGACCTGACACAGAGCGACGCGAGCCAGCCGTCCCTTCTTCAGGCGTGGGAAGGTCGAGGGTCCAGTGCGTTCCCGAGCCGTTCGATCAGCAGGATCAGAGCGTCGGCGCCGCGCTGCCCATCTGTTCGCGTCGTCCGGGATCCACCAGGCAGGAAACTTCGCATGTCGGCAGCCTGAAGCTCGGCCTTGATCCGGCCGAGCGCGTGGGCGAGAGCGGCGCCGGAATCGCCGGACAGCTGTCCCTCGAACTGAACCATGCCCTCCACGTCGCTCTCAGTTTCTCGCAACGCCTGCAAAGCGTCGAGCAGCAGATGGACGGGCTCGCCTTCGACAAGGATTTCTGTGTTCGTCATGCGGGCACGCTACGGCAGGCGTCCGACGTTGATGGCGGCACGGGCGATGATCGAAGTGACATCTTTCGATCTCCGTCGAAACTCTGGAGCACCCTCGCGTCGCGCGAGAGCGTTACCGCGACGGATCGCGACCAGCATCCGTCGGTGAGCGGCACACCCGCCGCTCGCCTCCGCCCGCGCCTCGAGCGCGGGCGATCGGAAACCGACGAAGGGTCCTCATCATGTCCGCACTGCCCGCCGCCGAGGCGAAGCCCGGCATCCGCACCGCTGCGAAGTCCCGTGCCCTGCTGGGCGCGCTCGCCGTCACGGGTCCGCTCTGGGCCGCCGTCTCGCTCATCCAGGCGTTCACGCGCCCCGGCTTCGACCTCAGCCGTCATCCCCTCAGCATGCTGTCGCTCGGCGACCTCGGCTGGCTGCAGATCGCAAACTTCATCGTGGCGGGAGCGCTCGCCATCATCGGGGCGCGCGGCCTTCCGCCGGGCTCAGCAGCACGTTGGACGGCTTGATGTCGCGGTGCACGACCCCGGCGGTGTGCACGACGTGCAGCGCCTCGGCGAGCTCGGCCCCGAGCTGCGCCGCCTCTTCGGAGGTGAGAGCCCCACCCGAAGCCAGCCGGTCCGCCAGCGAGGGGCCCTCGACGAGCTCCATCACGAGGTACTCGGGCTGGCCGGGAACGAGGTGCGCGTCGAAGAGGGTGACCAGCGACGGATGGTTGAGCGAGGCGAGCACCCTCATCTCGCTGTGGGCGCGCTCGGACGAGGCTCCGTCGATGCCGGGGCGGATGAGCTTGATGGCCACGGTCCTGCCGAGGAACGCATCCTCCGCGCGATAGACGCGTGCCATGCCGCCCTCGCCGATGCACTCGCCCAGCGCATACCGGCCGTCGAGCAGCGCTGCCGGATGCCCGGCTCCGGCACTCTCCATGGGTCCTCCTCGCCGCGCGGACACAGGCGCGATCACCCACAGACTCTAGCGTCGCCGCATGAGAACCCGACCAGAGTGCTGAGGGACGACCGGGTCACGCACGGCGGATCCTCCGCCGCGGACGCGGCGGAGGACAGGCGCGGATCATCCGGCTCCGCCGCGCCCTTCCAGCAGGGCGGCGAGCAGGTCGCGGAACTCCTGCGGCGTGATCTCGCCCCGCGCGAGCCGCGTCTCGAGGATGCGTCGTGCCTCGTCAGTACCCCCTCCCACGGCACCCCCGAAGCCCGCACCGCCGCCCCCGCCGACCCGGCCGGACGACCCGGTCGAGCGCACCAGCAGGATGATGAGCAGCACGATCCCGGCGATGATGAGAATCGTCAGCAGCAGCCCCGGAATCCACATCCACCGCGAATATCCGTAATCCCACATCATGTGCGGCACCGCCTTTCGTCGACTGGTCGCCTGCAATGACCAGTCAACGCGCACGACACCGCCGCGAGTGGGACCTTCGGCCTGGCGAAGCCGGGCGCCACGAAGCGGGATCCGGGGAAGCCGGGCCCGGCCCGGTCGCCCCCTCACTCCGAGAGCGACCGGCTGATCGCCGAGAGCGACGCCGCCTGCGCCTCGCGGGCGCTCGCCCCTCGCCGTGCCGCGAGCAGCGAGACCACCGTCTCGACGACGAGCATCAGCGCGGCGCGCGAGGTGTGCACGAGCTCGTCGCTGAACGAATCGCTGATCGGCGCCACCACGAGCGAGATGTCGGCCAGGCGCGCGGCGGGGGAGTGCGGGAAGGACGTGATCAGCAGCACGGTCGCTCCGCTGTCGCGCGCCGCAGTGATCACCTCGATCGACGCCCGGCTCGCTCCCGAGCCCGAGACGACCAGGCAGGCCGAACCGGCGCCGAGCCTGCCGGCGGCGATCTGCTGCGCGAGCGTGTCGGGCAGGTGCTCCACCGGGCGGCCCACAGACACAGGCGCATCGCCAGGTCGAGCCCGAGCGGCGCGGACAGCCCGTTCGCGGCGACGAGCACTCGCTCCGACTCGTCGAGCACCCGCACGAAGTCCTGCAGGTTCTCTTCGGTCAGCGCCGACACCGTGTGGCTCAGGCGCCCCGCGAACCGGTCGACCGCGCCGCGCAGCATCCCGAGCATCGAGCCGTCCACCTCGTCGTCGGCGGTCGACGAGTTCAGCGCCACCTCGCGGGCGAGGGCGACACGCAGCTGCGGGTAGCCCTCGTAATCGAGCGACTGCGCCGTGCGGACCACACTGGCCCGTCCCACGCCCACCACGCGCGCCACCTCCTGAGCGGTGCGCTCGATCGCCGCCTCGACGTCGGCGGCTATCGCCTCGGCGACGCGGCGCTCGCTGGGCTGCAGCGACGGTGCGAGCATGGCGATGCGCGCGGTGGGCGGTGCGTCAGACGATCCTGTCCACATCGCGGCTCCTCGCCCTCCTGGCCTGGTACGCCGCGCGACCCGAGCTGCTGCGGCACGGGCTGCTCGACATCCTCTCCAGCGACTATGTGCCCGCCAGCCCGCCGCAGGCCGTGTTCGCGCTCTTCGCCCGCGGCGACGTGACGCTGCCGCAGGGCTCGGCGCTGGTCAGCGCCAACGCCGCCCGCGCCGTGGGGCTCGACGACCGCGGTGTGATCGAGAAGGGCCTGCGCGCCGATCTGGTGCGGGTGCGTGCGCACCAGATGGATGCCGCCGCTCACCACCCGTCGGGTGCCCCCGTGCCGGTCGTGCGCGGCGTGTGGCGCGAGGGTGTGCGGGTGGCATGACCGGTGCGCTTGTCGCCGTCGTCGGCCCCAGCGGTGCGGGGAAGGATGCCGTGATCGAGTGCGCCCGCGCGCACTTCGCCGAGGACGACCGCCTGCTGTTCCCGCAGCGGGTGATCACCCGGCCCGCGGGGGCGGGGGAGGATCACCGCCCCGTCTCGGAGGATGAGTTCGCGGCGCTCGCCGATCACGCGCCTTCGCGATGCGCTGGGAGGCGCACGGGCTCAGCTACGGCGTTCCCGTGCAGGTCGCCGCCGCGGTGCAGGAGGGAGCGGTGGCTGTCGTCAACGTGCTCGACGACCTCGCGGGCGCGTTCCCCGTCGTGCGCGTCGTGCGGGTAACCGTGTCCGAGCAGATGCGGCGCGAGCGCATCCTCTCCCGGGGCAGGGAGGGGTCGGATGCCGCGCTCGCGCGCCTGCACCGTGCCGACCCTGCCCCCGGCTTCCCGGTCGACCTCGAGATCGTCAACGGCAGGGAGCTGGCGGATGCCGGCGACGAGCTCGTGCGATTCGTCGACGGCGTGCTCGCCGGTGCTAGCCGAGCAGCTCCTCGAGCTGCGGCAGACGATCGAGCACCGAGACGCCGGCGATCTCCTGTGCGACCTCCTCGGCCGCGGTGGTGAGGTGCCGGTAGAGCACGGTCACCGCGCGCTCGCCGTCGTGCGCGGCCATCGCCTCGATCATCTCGGCGTGCTGCGCGTCGTGCTCGCGCCGCACCTGCGAGCTGAGGAAGGACAGGTCGCGATAGCGCGCGGTGTTGCGCCAGCCCGGGATGAGCGCGCGCACCAGCCAGGAGTTCTCGCACGCCTCGTAGAGCAGGAAGTGGAAGCGCTCGTGCGCGGTGATCATCGCGTACGAGTCGCCCTTCTCGACCGCGGCGATGCGTTCGGCGTTCGCCTCGCGCGCGGCGGCGGCCTGCTCGGGCGTGAACTTCGGCGCACCCAGCCTGAGCGTCAGCGTCTCCAGGTGCAGCCTGCTGCAGTAGGTCTCGACGAGGTCCTCGATGCTCAGCTCGCGCACCTGCGCGCCGCGGTTGGGCAGCATCTCGACGATGCCGAGTGATGCCAGTTCGCGAATGGCCTCGCGAACCGGCATCATCGACACGCCCAGCTCGGTCGCGACGTCGTTGAGACGGATGAACGTGCCCGGGGCGTAGCGTCCCTCGAGGATGTGCATGTAGAGCTCGGTGGCGACGAAATCGACGCTCGACCGCGGCGGCGCAGTGCGGTACTTCTCCATCCGCGCGTGGGCTCCTCCCGATGCACGCAACATGATCGTCCCTAGCGTATGCGGTTCGTCAGCGACCCCAGCCCCGTGGCGCGCGTGGTCAGCGTGTCGCCGGAGCGCAGGAACACCTTGGGCTCGCGTGCATTGCCGATGCCGCTCGGGGTTCCGGTGAGGATCACATCGCCGGCGTCGAGGGTCATGCCGCGGCTGAGCTCCTCGATGAGCTGCGGGATGTCGAAGGCCATCTGGCCGACCACGGCATCCTGCAGCACCTCGCCGTTCAGCTCGCACTGGATGCGCACCCCCTCAAGATCGTCGATCTCGTCGCGGGTCGTGATCCACGGCCCGAGGGGCATGGTGCGGTCGATGCTCTTGCCCTTGAACCACTGGCCGCCGTGCGCCCGCTGCACATCGCGCACCGAGACGTCGTTGGCCAGGGTGTATCCGAAGATGTGGTCCATGGCATCCGCGCGCGAGATGTCCTTGCCGGCCTTGCCGATCACGATCGCGATCTCGGCCTCGTAGTCCCACTGCTCGCTCATCGTGAAGTCGCACACCCGTTATGATATTTGATCATATCCGCGAGCCGATGTCGCGTCAACGAGGACATGATCGCCCCGCCTGCCGGAGCAGGCGGGGCGATCCGCTCGGTGCGCTATCCGGCGATCATCTCGAGCGAGTCCGTCTCGCGCATGTCGAGCTCGGGCGGCGCCTTGCGGAAGAAGCGCGTGATGACGAGCAGGTAGCAGACGCCGAGGGCCGCCCACACGAGGCCGACGACGAGCGCCGTTCCGCTGAGGCTTGTCCACAGCCAGGCGGTGAGCAGGAAGCCGACGCCCGGCAGCACGCCGTGGAGCAGGATCGCGCGGGCACCGCGCTCACGGCGATCGATGAGGAAGTGCTTGATGACGGAGAGGTTGACGACGCTGAACGCCACGAGCGCGCCGAAGCTGATCAGGCTGGACAGGGTCATCAGATCGAGAGCCAGTCCCGCCAATGAGATCACCGCCACGACCAGCACGGCGCCGGTGGGGGTGCGGAACCGCGGGTGCACGAAGGCGAACACGGCGCTGGGCAGCAGGCGGTCGCGGCCCATCGCGTAGAGGATGCGCGCCACGGTCGCCTGGGATGCGAGCACCGACGCGAAGCAGCCCGCGACGTAGGCGGCGGTGAAGAAGGCGCTGAGGAACGCGCCGCCCGCGGCCTGCATGACATCGAGGGACGCCGCATCCGCCGAGGTGTAGCTCTCGAAGTCGGGCATCACGAAGTTGGACACCGCAGAGAGCAGCATGAACAGCACGCCGCCGCCGAGCGTCACGATGAGGATGGCGCGGGGGATCGTGCGCTCCGGGGCGCGGGTCTCCTCGGACAGGGTGGAGACCGCGTCGAAGCCCAGGAACGAGAAGCACAGCAGGGCGCTGCCCGAGAGGATCAGCGACAGGTTCGCCTGGTCGTTGAGGAAGACCTCGGTGAAGCTCGGGATCGCCGCGCCGCTCAGGCCGCTCGCGGCCATGACGATGAACACCGCGATGAACACGAACTGCACGGCCAGCAGGGCGATGTTGACCCGGGAGAGCAGCCGGATGCCGATGACGTTCAGCACCGTGACCAGCACCAGCGCCGCCAGGAAGAAGACCCACATCGGGATGGCGGGGAACGCGGCGTTCAGATAGATGCCGATCACGAGGTAGGTGACCATCGGCAGCAGCAGGTAGTCCAGCATCAGGGCCCAGCCGGCCAGCAGGCCGACGTGAGGACCGAACGCCCGGCGCGAGAAGGCGTACGCGGAGCCCGCGACGGGAAAGCGCCGCACCATGGTCGCGTAGCTGAACGCGGTGAACAGCATCGCGACGAGAGTGATCGCATAGGCGGCGACGAGGTTGCCGCGGGTCATCACGTTCGCGATCCCCAGGGTGGTGAACACCGTCAGGGGGATCATGTACGCGAGACCGAAGGTCACCGTCGCGCCCAGGCCCAGGATGCGGCGAAGCGGGGGAGCGGGTACGTCTGAGATCGTCATGGGGAGTCTCCATCGGCTCGGGATCGGATGCTCGGCCGTGCCGGGAGGGTCCCCTGCGCACGCACCGTCCGGGGCCGGAGGGGGCTCGATCGAGGCGGCATCGCGGTCGTGGTCGCGAAAGGGGTCGGGGCTGGGGTGCGGCGACGCTGCTCGTTCCGGTCCGTCTTCGGCTCGGGTTCCACGATTATGCGATGTGCTTCGGTGGTTGTGCATACGTCATCCGACGGATGCCGACGGGCCCTGGAGATCTCGAGCATCCTCGTCCGCCCGTCAGCGGCCGCGCGGACGTGCCGGTGGTGTGAATCGCCGCAGATCGCCCTTCGGCGCGGGCGAGAGCGCGATCGGCGTGCCGTTCTGCACCTGGTAGATCAGCAGCGCCTGGCCCAGTGAGGAGTCCTCGGTCTCGTACGGGTAGCAGAGCGCGGCCTGACCAGGACCGCCCAGGAAGTACACCCCGTTCAAGCCGCGGCTGATCGTGGTGCGCAGGTGCTCGATCGTGCGCATGGGATCGGCCGAGCGGACACCCGCCCACGCGCCCGCGAGCAGCATCACCTGGTCGTACGCGGCGCTCGCCTGCGACCAGCCCGGCGGGTCGCCGTAGCGCAGGGCGAAACGGCGCTGGAACCGCTCGCCCATCGCGTCGTCGTACCGGCCGGTCACGGTCGACCAGACGATGCCCTCGGACGACGCGCCGGCGACAGTCTGGAAACGCGGGATCGAGGCGGCGTAGACGTAGTAGACCAGGCCGCGAAATCCGTGCGCGGCGAGCAGTCGCTGCAGTTCGGCCACGTCGGGCAGGAAGTGCGAGATGAGCAGCACGTCCGGATCGCGGCTCTCGATCTCGGCGGCGATCCGGGCCCACTTCGGAGCGTGCAGAGGCGTGCGGATGGTGTGCTCGAGCTGCCAGCCCGCGTCCGAGAGCAGATCGCGCAGCGTGTCGTCCGCGACGCGGCTGGTCGCGCTGTCCGCCTCGAGCGCGACCACCGAGCGACCGGCAGGACTCCAGTGCCCTTCTCGCACGAGTTCCCGCAGGAACGTGGCGAACCCCAGCCGGTAGTACTCCTCCGAGGGGCAGGTCTGGAACATCATCCCGTAGCGGGCCGGGTCGTCACGCACGAGGGCGACCTGCGACTCGAGCGTCGCGGTGTGCAGGAAGGGTCGGCCGTAGTCGGCGAGCAGCGCGAGCGCCGCCGGATGCTCTGCGGTGACGTAGTTCGTGTGCACCGCGTCGACGCCCGCTGCGGTGAGTCGTTCGATCGCCGTCGTCACGGTGCTGCCGTCGAACAGGTCGACCTCCTCGATGAGGTGCTCGATCTCGCGTCCGTCGATCCCGCCCCGCGCGTTGACCTCGCGGACCGCGATCGACGCACCGCGCACGAGCTCCAGGCCGTCCGAGGCAGCGGCGCCGATGAGCGGTGCGAGCGTACCGAGCCTGATCGATCGGCGCCGGGTGAACCCGACGGCATCCTCGCTGCGCGGGGCGACCCGCCCCGACAGGGTCACGGCCGCGTGGTGGATCTCGGCCTGCGCGATCGACACCGAGTCGACCGGGCCGCCAGGAAGGGGGAGCACGATCAGCGAGGCGTCGACGGCCACCGCGGCGAGACCCGCGCGGCTGCCCTGGTCCAGCTTGCCGAGCAGGCGTTCGACCTGGGTCGACACGGTGCGCGGGCGCGTGCCGAGCCGGCCCGCGATCTCACCGTTGGTCAAGCCGAGCGCCACCAGCGTGAGCACCTGCGCCTCACGAGTCGTGATGCCGCGCGGCAGTGTCGCGGGTGACACGGTGACCAGGGCGGAGGCGGCCTCGTCATCGTCAGCCTCGCGGCTCATCGCGACAGCGCGCCAGCCGTCCTCGGCGTGCCACAGGAAGCGGGCACTCTCACGGCCCGCGACGACGAACCCGCGAGCCAGCCCGGCGAGCTCGGGGTCGCATCGGTCATCGGGATCCAGACCCGAGAGTCGCACTCGGAACTCCTGCACCCGCGGAGAAGTCGTCGTCATGAAGGTCGATGATACGTCGAATGACGCATGAGAATCCCGTTCACTGCGGCTTTGCTTGCTCTCACGCAGTCAACCCGGCCGCGCAATGGAGCCCGATGACGGAAGGCGAAGACGTGAACGCTGCGAACTGGACGGTCAGCATCGATGCAGGAGGAACGTTCACCGATGCGATAGCGCGTTCGGCGAACGGCGAGGTCGCGGTGGCCAAGGTGGCATCCACCCCCCACGACCCCTCCCAGGGGCTCAGCAATGCGATCCTCGCGCTCGCCGTCGAGGGTCTGCCCCTCGATCAGGTGAGTCTGCTGTGCCATGGCACTACCGTTGCCACGAACGCGATCCTGACCGATGAGCTCGCGCCGGTCGCGCTGGTCGCCACCGAGGGCTTCCGCGATGTCATGGGCTACCGGCAGAGCAGCCGGCCCGATGTGTACAGCCTCACCCCGGAACGGCCCAAGGAACTCGTGCCGCGGCGCGCGCGTGTCGAGGTCCGCGAGCGGATCGACAGCCGGGGGCAGGTGCTGACCGAGCTCACCGACGCCGAGATCGACCGGGTGGTCGCCGAGGTCGTCGCCGCGGCACCCTCCGCCGTGGCAGTGAGCCTGCTGTTCAGCTACCTCAACGATGAACACGAGCGTCGCATCGGCGAAGCGCTCACGAGGGCGCTGCCCGGAACGCCGGTCTCGCTCTCGAGCGACGTGGCCCGCGAGTTCCGCGAGTACCCGCGCACGGCGACCACCGTCATCAACGCCGCGCTCCGCCCGGTCGTCGGCAGCTACCTCGAGCGCGCCGAGGCGGCGGTCGGCGAAGCGGGCCTGCGCGCGCCGTTCCTCGTGATGCAGTCCAACGGCGGCAGCGTGCCCGCCACCCGCGCCGAGCCGCAGTCGCACCAACTGGTGCTGTCCGGCCCGGCGGGCGGGGTGGCCGGCCTGCTCGACCTCGCCGCGGTGCACGGCATCAGCAACCTCATCAGCCTCGACATGGGCGGCACATCGACCGACGTGTGCCTCGTGCGCGAGGGCAGGGCGCCGTTCGCACGCGAGCAGCACGTGCACGGGCACACCCTGCTGGCGCCGACAGTCGACATCCACACCATCGGCGCGGGCGGCGGCAGCATCGGCTGGGTCGACCAGACCGATCGGCTGCGCGTCGGCCCGCAGTCCGCTCGGGCCCTGCCCGGACCCGCCAGCTACGGCCGCGGCGGAACCGAGCCGACGATCACCGACGCGCACGTGGTACTCGGCACCCTCGGCGGCGGCGATCTTGCGGGCGGTCTCACCCTCGACCGCGAGGCCGCGATCGAGTCCATGCGCGCGGTGGGCGAGCGTCTCGCCCTGACGCCCGAGGAGGCCGCCGAGGCGATCCTCGCGATCGGACTCGCGCACATGGTGCAGGCCGTGCGCAAGGTGAGTATCGAACGGGGCCTCGACCCGAAGGAGTTCTCACTCGTGCCCTTCGGCGGTGCGGGCCCCTTGCACGCCGGGCTGCTGCTGCAGCATCTCGGACTGCGATCGGTGATCGTGCCCCGTCAGCCGGGTCTCTTCTCGGCTGACGGACTGCTCGTCGCCGGTGTGCGCTTCGACGACTCCCGCACCGTGCTGAAGACCTTCGACCCCTCGGCGATCGCCGAGATCGCACAGTGGTACGCATCGGCCGCCGAGTCCGGACGACAGCGGCTGATCGCCGACGGCGTCGCCGCAGCCGACATCGCCGTGCTCGCCTCGGTCGACTGCCGCTATCGCGGACAGGGCTACGAGCTGACCATCCCGCTCCCCGGTCACGGCGAGGACGGGCTGCTGCGTGCGGCGGAGCTGTTCCACGACGCGCACGCCGAGCTGTACGGTCACGCCAACCGTGGCGAGGACGTCGAGCTCGTCACCGTGCGCATCGCCGTGACCGGCGCGCTCGCCCGTCCGGCCTCCGGTGCCGACGTGCCACAGGAGCAGAACGATGCGGCCCTCATCGCCCGCCGCACGGTGCTCATCCCCGGCGCGGGGTCGACCGAAGTCGACGTCTACGACCGTGCCCTGCTGGCGGCCGGCGACGTCTTCACCGGACCGGCCATCGTGCAGCAGATGGACTCGACCACCTTCGTGCTGGCGGGGCAGACCGTCACCGTCGCCGCGCAGGGCGACCTCATCATCACTCAGGAGGACCAGGCATGACCATGCAGAACGCACAGACGCTCGCACCCCGGCAGATCGACCCGGTGACCTTCGAGGTCGCCGCGGCCGGCCTGCAGTCGGCCGCCGAGGAGATGGGCAGCGTACTCAAGCGCTCCAGCTACAGCCCCATCATCCGCGACATGGACGATTTCTCGTGCGCGCTCTTCACGGCATCCGGTGATCTGGTCGCCCAGGCCGACTATATCCCGGCGCAGCTGGGGGCGATGTCGCTGGTGGTGAAGTCGGTGCTGGACCGCTGGGGAGACCGCATCCAGGAGGGTGATGTCTACATCTGCAACCACCCGTATCTGGGTGCGATGCACCTGCCCGACATCAACATCATCGCCCCGGTCTTCCTCGACGGAACCCTGCTCGCCTGGGCGGGCACGGCGGCGCACCACATCGACGTCGGCGGTGTGAACCCCGGCAGCGAGGGGCCCGAGCTGCAGGACCTGTTCGGCGAGGGGCTGGTGTTCCCGCCGGTGCGGCTGTCGATCGCCGGGGTCGAGAACGAGGACCTCATCGCCCTCGTGTCCGACAACATCCGCGACCCGCTCAGCACGGTCAGCGACCTGCGCGCGCAGCGCGCGGCCTGCCACCTCGGCATCCGCCGCGTGCTCGAGCTCGCCGAACGCTACGGACGTCCGACCCTCGAGACCGTGATGGCACAGATGCTCGACTCCGTCGAGTCGGGCGTGCGCACCGCGTTGCGCAACCTGCCCGACGGTGAGGGGCAGGCCGAGGGCTTCCTCGATGACGACGGCCGCGATGGTGCCCCCACCCGCATCCACGTGGCCGTGCGCAAGGAAGGCGACCGGCTGATCATCGACCTCTCCGGCTGCGATCCGCAGACGGCCGGGGCGATGAACGTCCCGTGGGCCAGCACCCGAGCCGGCATCGTCTACGGCGTGCGCGCCGTGGTGGCCCCGGCGCTGGGCGCGAACGACGGGCTGCTGAGGGCGCTGGACGTCGTGGCGCCGCAGGGCATCGTGCTCAACCCGCTGCCGCCGGCTGCCGTGTCGATTCGGCACAACACCTGCCAGCGATTCGCCGACACCCTCATCCGCGCGCTGTCCGACCTCTGGCCCGAGAAGGCCGTCGGCAGCAGCACCGTGAGCTTCTTCTGCTTCAACGCCGGCAGCACCGACCCGTTCACGGGGCGACCCGCGGTGATGGCCGACGTGGTGGGCGGCGGCACCGGCGCGACCCCGTTCGGAGACGGCATCGACGGCGTGGACACCTACATGTCCAACGTCGGCGTCATGCCCGCCGAAGTCGTCGAGACCAATTACTCCATTCGCGTGCTCAAGACCGAGTTCGTCGCAGGCTCGCAGGGCGAGGGGCAGTTCAACGGCGGCCTCGGGCTGCGACGCGAGTACATGATCCTCGACCACCCGCAGCGCGTCACCTTCTACTCCGAGCAGACCCACGAGGACTTCCGCCCGAGCGGTGCGGCGGGCGGGTCAGACGGCCGGGCGACGACGATCACGCTCGTCGACCCGTCGGGGCGCGAGATCGTGGCGCCGTCGAAGGCCTCGACCACGCTCGACGCCGGTACGGTCGTGCGCGTCGAGACCGCAGGAGGCGGCGGCTACGGCGACCCGGGTCTGCGCAGCGCCGAAGACCGGGCGGCCGACGTGGCCGACGGGCGACTGTGACGCTGGCGGCTGCCCGCCCGCGGCCGGGTGCTCCGGCATACGGCGCCGAGCGGCAGCACTCCGACGAGCTCATCCGCGCATCGCTGGCGGACGCGCGGCCCGCTCCGTACTGGACGGACGCACTGGCCGCCGGTGAGGCGGCCCCCGCGCTGCAGGGCGACATCGCCACCGACCTGCTGGTCGTCGGCGGCGGGTACTGCGGACTGTGGACGGCTCTTCAGGCCAAGGAGCGCGACCCCGACCGCGACGTGGTGCTCATCGAGGGGCGCCGCATCGGCTGGGCCGCCAGCAGCCGCAACGGCGGGTTCTGCGAGGCGACTCTGACCCACGGCGGGGCGAACGGCCGGCGCCGGTTCGCGGGCGAGATGGACCGCATCCGGCAGGAGGAGCAGGAGAACTTCGCGGGACTGCGCGACACGCTCGACCGGTACGACATGCAGGTCGAGTTCGAGGATGCCGGGGTGCTCGCCGTCGCGACGGAGCCTCATCAGGTCGAGGCGCTGCGCGCGGCATCCGGCCCGCACGCCCGGTTCCTGCGCACTGCGGAACTGAGCGAGCTCGTGCGCTCGCCGCTGCACCGGGCGGGCCTGTTCAAGTCCGACGGCTACGCGCTGGTGCACCCGGCACGGCTGGTGGGCGAACTGCGCCGGGTGTGCGTGCAGCTGGGCGTGCGCATCCACGAGGACACCCCGGCGCTCGGCATGCGCAGAACCGCGGGCGCGGTCGCCGTGCGCACGCGCGGCGGCACGATCACGGCGCAGCGGGTGGCACTCGCGACCAACGGGTTCCCCTCGCCGCTGCGGCGCCTGCGGGCGTGGACCATCCCGGTGTACGACTACGCGCTCATGACCGAGCCGCTCACCCCCGCGCAGCTCGAGGCGATCGGATGGGTGGGCCGGCACGGTCTCACCGACAGCGGGAGACAGTTCCACTACGCGCGCAAGACCGCCGACGATCGCATCCTGTGGGGCGGCTTCGACGCGGTGTACCACCGTGGCGGACGCATCCTCGACCGACACGATCAGCGCGAGGAGACCTTCGAACGGCTGGCAGACCATTTCTTCAGCACGTTCCCCGAGCTGAAGGACGTGCGGTTCACCCACAAGTGGGGCGGCATGATCGACATGTCGACCCGCCTGGTCGCCACCCAGGGCACCGCGCTCGGCGGGGCCGTCGCATACAGCGTGGGCTACACGGGGCTCGGCGTCGCCGCCACGCGCTTCGGCGCGGCGGCGATGCTCGACCTGCTCGACGGCCGGCGCACGCGGCGTACCGGGCTCAAGCTCACCACCGGCCGCCCGTTCCCCGTGCCGCCCGAGCCGCTCTCCAACCCGCTGATCCAGCTCGTGCGTCGCGCTGTCGCGAAGGCCGACGAGAACCAGGGTCGGCCGGGCGTGCTGCTGCGCCTGCTCGAGAAGGTCGGCATCGACTTCGATTCATGACCTGGACCCCGAAGACAGGGGCTCGCCGCGCGCTCAGGCCGTTTCGTGCGCGGCATCCGTCTCGTCGGGATCCGGTTCGGCCGGATTGCGCCGGATGCCGATCCACGAGACCACGCCACCCAGCGCGAACAGCGCCGCGGTGACCCACGCGGCGTTGTGGAAGCCGTCCTGGTCGAGTGCGCCGCCGACGATCGTGGAGAGCAACGCGACCACGAGCAGGCCGGCCACGCGCGAGACGGCGTTGTTCACGGCCGAGGCGATGCCGCTGCGGCTCTCGTCGATCGCGCCGAGGATCGCCGAGGTGAGCGGGGCGACCGTGAGCGACAGGCCCAGGCCCAGCACGATCATTGCGGGCAGCACCTGCCACCAGTAGTCGAACCGTTCGGCGACGGTGAGCAGCAGCAGGGCGCCGACGGCCATCACGAGCGGCCCGGCCGCCATGAACAGGCGCGGGCCGAACCGGCCGGCCCAGGCGCCGGCCCGCGAACTGAGCACGATCATGAGGATGGTCACCGGCAGGCTCGCCAGGCCCGCCGCGGTCGCGCTGAGTCCCGGGCCCTGCTGCAGATAGACGCCGATGACGAAGCCGTTCAGCGACAGCGCCGCATAGACGAACAGTGTGGCGAGGTTCCCCCAGCCGAAGTTGCGCACCCGGAACATCGACAGCGGCAGCAGAGGCGCGCGCGAGCGCTGCTGCCGGGCGAGGAACGCGGCCATCAGGACGATGCCGATGATCCCCGGCATCCAGATCGCGGGCGATGACCAGCCGAACCGCTCCTGCTCGATCAGGGCGAAGACCAGTGCCCCGAGCCCGAGTGCGCACAGCGCGCCGCTCCACCAGTCGACCCGGGTCGGGCGCTCGCGCTCGGGCAAGTGCAGTCGCTGCAGCAGGATCAGGTTCACGGCGATCGGCAGCACGTTGATCAGGAACACGAAACGCCACGACAGCAGGTCGACGAACAGGCCTCCCATGAGCGGGCCGACCAGCTGGGCGCCGGTCGTGAACGCCGTCCAGACGCCGATCGCGCGGGACTGCACCTCGCCGCGCATCGTCGCGGTGATCAGAGCGAGAGAGCTCGGCACGAGCAGGGCTCCCGCCGCGCCCTGCGCCGCCCTGGCGATGATGAGCACGAGCGGGTCGGGTGCGAGCGCGACGGCGACGGATGCCACACCGAAGGCGATCAGGCCGATGCGCATCACCGTGACCCGTCCGTAAGCGTCCGAGACTGAGCCCGCGAGCAGGATCAGCGCGCTCAGTGTGATGAGGTAGGCGTCGACGACCCACTGCTGGGTGATGATCCCGCCGCCCAGCTCACGGCTGATCGCCGGCAGCGCCACGGTCACCACGGTGCCGTCGAGGAACGTCACGAACGAGGCGAGGATCGCCACGACGACGACCCCGCGCTGAAGTGGAGTGAACGCGTTCACAGGGCGACCCTACTCCGCCATCGACGTCCGAGGGCCTCAGGCGTACCCTGACAGCAGGCGGGTCGACCTGCCCGCCCGCAGCAGGCGAGAGCCGAGGACGAGGAGCGGTGCGCGATGGACTCGATGATGATGGACGCCATGTCGGCTGAGATGAAGATGCCGGGCATGGAGATGATGGACATGGCGGTCATGCAGGCCTGCATCGACGCCTGCGCGGCCTGTGAGCAGGCGTGCGTGGTCTGCTCGACGCAGATGATGGACTGCGCGCCGGCGTGCATGAACTGCGCCGACATGTGCGGCACCATGATGCGGTCGATGCTGCGGCTGCAGGGCATGACCCCGGCGGTGATGATGTCGATGCTCGACGCCTGTATCGCCATGTGCCAGATGTGCATGGACGAGTGCATGAAGCACGCCGAGCACAGCGACGTCAGCCGGATGTGCGCTCAGGCGTGCAAGGCCTGCATGGATGCGTGCACGGCCATGCGCGAGTCGATGATGAAGATGGCTTCCTGACCGCGCGAGCGGATGCGGGTCAGCGCGCGACGTTGTAGTGCACAGCGCCGATCGCGAGGACGTCGTAGTCACGGTGCAGGGCGACAGGCGTGCCCGCGCTCGCCTCGAGCGCGGCGCCGCCGGCGTTCCAGACGGTGACGCGGATGCCGTCGAGCGTGCGCAGCGTCAGCGTGCGCGCTGCGGCATCCGTCTGCTCGACGATGGCATCTGCCCAGCCGAGCGGCGTCGCCGACGCCATCCGCGCCTGGATCAGATGCAGCGCGTGACCCGGCGCGAACGAGGAGCAGGCGTAGCCGTGACCGCACATGCACGCCGCACGCTCACGCACCTCGAGGGGCGAAAGGCGGGTCTGCGGCGTGGTCACGGTTCTCTCCTCACGATCGGATGAACCGAGGCTACGTCCGCACCGTTCCCCCGCCAACCGTCGGCGACACGCGGCGCAACATTGCCGGCGGCCCGTGCTCAGACGACCCGCCCGCCCTTCAGCCGCTCAGAAGCTGCCGAACCCGGTGAGCAGCGCGACGCACGGACCGACGACGACCAGCCACATCGCCGCGACGATGATCAGCACGCCGGTCGCCCACGGACGGGTCTTCGCGAAGAACATCAGCACGACGGTGGCGACGGCGATCACGATGAACGGCAGCAGGATCTCCAGCGGTCCGCCGGCGCCCTCGGCGGAGGCGAGGATGGCGAACACCACGCCGATCGCGAGGATGTGCAGCAGCACACCGATGCCGATGCCGATGCCGATCTTCGCCCCGAAGCTCAGCCCCTGTCGTGGTGGCGGCTGCTGCGTCCACGGGCCCGGCGGGTAGCCCACGCCGCGCGGATGGTCCTGCGCCGGCGGATACCCGCCCTGTGGCGGCAGTGCGCCGGGAGGCGTGGCTCCGGCACCGGGTGGAGGGAACGCAGCACCGGGAGGCGGAGCGGGGGCCGTCCACGGCTCGGTCGGAACCACCGGCTCGGGTGGAACCACCGGCTCGGGCGGGACCACCGGCTCCTGCGCGGCATCCCCTCCCGGTTCCTCGGGAAACGATGGGCGGGGCTCGTCAGGCGTGCTGTTCATCGCGCACCTTCCTCTCGTGCGTCGCGGCGCCGCCGGCGCCGAAGCGGCCGGTGCGCAGCATCCAGATCATTCTCGCGGCCAGCAGCGGAACCGTCACCAGCAGGAACAGCTGCGGCCGGGTCAGTCCCAGCCAGACCACCTCGTTGCCGCGGACGAACTCGACACCGAAGCGGAACACCGCGTACGCGGCGACGTACAGGGTGAGCGTCTCGCCGGCCGCGATCGGGCGATGCCGCAGCCAGAACCACAGCAGCGCGAACGCGACAAGGTGGAAGGCGATCTCGTACACGAAGCTCGGATGCAGCGGCACCCCGGCCGGAGAGCCGGTGCGGGCCGCGGCATCCGCGTCGAGCACGATCCCCCACGCGCTGCCGGTCGGCGTGCCGGGCTGCTCGGTGAGCAGGCATCCGATCCGTCCGATCGCCATCGCCAGGGCGACCGCCGGAGCGAACAGGTCCCCGCTGCGTCCGGGGTAGCGGCAGAGCCGCTTCGCGACGTGCACCCCCAGCCACGCGCCGACCAGCGCCGAGAGCATCGAGGCGTTGCCGCGGCTGAGCTGCTCGATCAGGCTGAGATTCTGCGCCGGGTCGAGATGCTGCGCCCACGTGCCCAGTCTCGAGAACACGGCCGCCCCGATGAGTGCGCCCAGCACGAGGTAGGCGATGCGTGGGTCGCTCACGCCGCGGCGGCGCATCTCGATCAGGAAGACGATGCCGGCGGCGGCGAGCCCCAGCGCCACGAACACCGAGTGCGTGTCGACCGCGGGAAGCCACGGCACCAGATCGCTCAGCGTGGGGAACACGGCTCAGCCCGCCAGCATCCGAACCCAGAGCATCACCCAGAACGGGATGCCGACGGCCGCGGCGACCGCGATCACGCTCAGATACGCCAGCACGAGCCGGGTATCGCCGAGCTTGCAGCGCGAGCGCAGCAGGCCGCCGCGTCGCGCCCGCGCGTACCCGGCGATCGCGACCAGCGCGAATGCCAGCACCGCGACCGGGCCGAGGATGCACGCGATCAGTGCGACGGTGGTGAACACGCACAACCGCAGCGGGTCGAACGGCGGCGCGGGATCGCCCACCGTCGCGTCGTGCTGGTTGAGTCCGTGGCCGGTCATGACGTCACCACCTGCAACTGCGTGCGGCCGGTCGCCGTAGAGATGCGGGTGCGGCTGAGCGGCGCCCACGCCTGCAGCGCGCAGAACGGGGCGCACTGATGCGCGCGGGTCTGCTCGTTGACCGTGGCGACGTGCACGCAGCACTGCGTGAGGCGCTCCTCGATCATCGTGTTGATGTCCATGAACGGCTTCACGGTGATGCGCAGCACCCGGTCGGCGAGCATCGCCCGCATCCGCTTGTGCTGACCCGGCAGCCGCGACGCCGCCAGAGTCGCCAGGGTGCCGACCCCGAGATCGCAGTTGACGCAGATGTCGCGCCAGATGTCGCCCATCGACGGGTGCGAGAGCGACGACTGCTCGCTGAGCAGGTCGAGCAGCGAGTTCTTCACGACGTCGCGGATCGCCTTGTTCACGTTCGAGTCGGCGATGCGGTTGGCGATCAGATCGGGGTTGAGGTCGAGGAACTCCTTCAGTCGCTCGTGCCCGATCAGCGCGACCAGCGACTTCCAGTCGCCGGCGTCGTCCTTGAGGAAGTAGCCGACCGAGCAGCAGTGCGGGTGCGAGCAGGGCAGCGCGGTGAGGTCGCGCCAGGTGATGTCACCGTCGGTCTGCGGTCCCAGCCGGGCGAGCACGCCCGTGTGCGTGAGCCGCTCATTCGGATCGATGCCCGAGTTGCGGCCCGAGCCGAACACGGGCTGGATCGTCACCCCGCCCACATACGGCGTGGCCTGTGCGCGGCGGATGACCGCCCCGATCTCGTGGTCGTTCACGCCGAGCGCGGCGGTCATCGTGAGCGTGGTGAACACCCCGGCATCCGAGAGCCGCTCCAGCGCCCGCTCCTTGAAACGGCGGATGTCGGCGCCGCGATGGAAGGCGACGGATGCCGCCTCCTCGCCGTCGTACTGCAGGTACACCTCCACGCGCTCGCGGTGCTTGCGCAGGAACGCGACGAACTCGTCGTCGTTGGCGATGCGCAGGCCGTTCGAGTTGAGCAGGACCCGCACGATCGGCCGGGTCACGAGGTGCTCGATGAGCTGCTCGAGCCACGGGTACAGGGTCGGCTCGCCGCCCGAGAGCATCAGCACGTCGATGCGGTCGTTCTCGCGCGACAGCTTCGCATCGACCGAGGCGAGCACCTCGGCCAGCGGCGCCACCGCCGAGGCTGCGGGGCCGGACTCGGCGAAGCAGGTCGGGCAGCGCAGGTTGCAGTGGTCGGTGACGTCCTCGAGCAGGATGCAGGTGTGCTGCGTCTGCATCTCGGGCAGGCCGTCCTCGTAGGCCTGCGGCACCGGCTTGAAGTTGCCCATCGTGTCGGGGGTGTGCACCTTTGTCGGGGCGGTCCACTGCTCGAGATAGCGCAGGATGTCGGCATCCTCGTCGTACATCGTCGAGATCATGCCGTGCTCGGGGCATCCGCGCTCCAGCCACACGGTGCCGTCACGATCGGCGAGCCATCCCGAGAGCCGGCGGACCTCGCTGAGCGGCTGATCGGGCTTCTCCTCGTGGCACCGCGGGCAGAACGCGTTCACGTATCGGTGGATGCGGTGGTCGCGCAGCGGCATCCCCGCTCCTGGCGTCTGTGCCATGGGAGCCCCTTCCCTCTGGGACACAGAGTAGTCCCGGGGCGCCACGTACACTGGGCGACGTGCTGTTCTCGATTCCGGTGTCTGCCGAGCGCGCCCGTGGGGCGCAGGGGGTGATCGTCGGCGCTTCCCGCGCCGACGGCAGAGGCTGAGTGCGATCCGGCGGCGGAACCCCCGTCTCCGGAGAATCGCCGCACACCGGCATCCGCCTCTGCGGCCGCGCCGGACCTCTCCATCGCACTCCCGCCGTGACCGGCGGTTCCGAACAGAAAGCACACTCATGCGTCCCTTCGACGAGCGCGCCATCCGCGCATCCTTCCGCAACGCCTCCCGCAAAGAGGTCTCCTCGCTCACCCTTCCCGACGGCTTCGCCGAGATCGACTTCGACCGGCTCGACTACCTCGGCTGGTTCGACCCGAAGATGCCCCGCCGGGCATATGTCGTCGCCGAGGTCGACGACGAGCCTGTCGGCATCCTGCTGCAGCGCACCGAGCAGCGCACCCGCGCGAGGGCGCAGTGCTCGTGGTGCGATGACATCACCCTGCGCAACGACGTGCAGTTCTTCTCGGCCCGCAAGGCGGGTGCCGCCGGCCGCAGCGGCGGCACGATCGGCACGCTGATCTGCGAGAACTTCGGGTGCTCCGACAACGTGCGAAGGCTCCCTCCGCTGGCGTACGAGGGGTACGATCGCGAGCTCGCCCGGGAACTGCGGATGCTGCGCCTGCGCGAGCACGTGACGGCGTTCGTGCGCGAGCTGGGCTGAGCACGGAGGCGGCCGGCTCGGCCGAAGATGGGGGTGTGCACGGGCGGTGGAGCGCGCTATGATCCGGCTACCGGTGCGGCTGTGGGAGCCGATTCTCAACACCGGTATTCAAAGGGGAAATCATGTCACGCATGGGGAAGATCGCTGCTGTCTGCGCGCTCGCACTCGGAGCCGCCTTGGGCGGAAGCAGCGCAGCACTCGCCGATGTCTCGGTCACGTACTCCGGTCAGGGCACCGTGGCAACCGGCAGCGGTCCGGCGCTGGAGACCGAGGAGTGCGGCACGGACGGCGAGGGCTACCTGCTCTGGGTGTTCACCGCCACGAAGGGCACCACCGCGACGATCACGGGGCCCTGGGGCACCGCGCTGATGTCGCAGTCCGGCAACGGAACGTTCAAGTACGTCAGCGGGTACTACAACCTCGACATGCTGATGGGCACGGTGTCGGCCTGGTCCGACCAGATGGACGGCAACCCGCAGCTGGTGATCAGCCACGGATGCGCCGACGCCTACTCGAGCTGATCCGGTACGGCGACTGAACCGGCAGGGCGGCGGTCAGCCCGCGGTGTCGCGGACGTGCCGCCACGCCGGTTCGCTCAGGCACGCGGAGAGATCGGCCAGCAGGCCGGCGCTCCGCGCGCCCGGCCAGTCCGCGGGCAACAGCCCGGCGGGCAGTCCGGGGTCGAGGTACGGCAGCACACGCCAGCTGTCGATCATCCGCACGTAGGCGTCGAACGGTGCCGACGGATCGAGGTCTGCGACCGAGGCCTGGAAGCGCTCGTGCTCGGCGCGCAGCGCATCCAGGTCCCACCACGACCGCGCGGCCTGCGGCAGAGGCACGGCCGGCGTGGGATCGGCGGTGCGGAACAGGGTGGCGTACGGGCGCGCGCCGAGGCCGGTGAGCAGTTCGTCGATCTCGTGTTCGAGGTGGCCGGGCGCGATCCACAGCCCGGCGGCGACCGCACCGGCGCCGAGGAACGGCATCCGGCGCCGCAGCTGATGCCGCAGTGCCCGCAGCGGCTCGGGCACCGTGATCGAGACGAGCGTCCACGGGTCGCCGGGCCGCATCGTGTGCACCTGGAAGATGCGGCGGTCGCCGCGGTCGAGCATCGGGATCGCGGCGGGGTTCAGCGCGAGTCGGCCGCCGTCGGCGGCGGTCAGCAGGCCGCGCTGCTTGAGTCGCGTGATCGCGGTGCGTGCGCGGTCGGCCGGGATGCCGAGGTCGCCGGCGAGCCGTACCAGCGCGGCCGGCGAGATCTCGCCGTCCAGCCGGCGAAGGTACAGCCCGACCACCGTGCGCAGCAGCGACGTCGTGCTCCCCGGCCGCGCCTCGATGTCATCGAGCACCGCCGCCTCTTCTCTTTCGCCGAAACCCCTCCTGGTCGCCGAAACCCCTCGTGAATTGCGCGAATCATGAGGGGTCTGGGCAGTCATGAGGGGTTTCGGCGGTGTTGGGGACGGGGTCATGCGAGGGCGTCGCGGACGGCGAGGATGCCGCGCAGGGTCTCCTCGTGCGAGGTGCTCAGCGGCGAGAGACCCAGGCGGATGCCGTCGGGGAAGCGGAAGTCGGGGATGACGCCCTCCGACCAGAGCCGCTTCGTGACCTCCTGGAACGAATCGTGCCCGATCGTGATGTGACCACCGCGCCGCGAGGATTCGCGCGGGCTCAGCAGCCGCACGCCCAGCGGGGCGAGCAGTTCGTCATAGGCGCGCACCGCGAAGTCGGTCAGCGAGATCGACTTGGCGCGCACGGCCGTGATCCCCTCGGCGGCGATCAGGTCCAGCATCCCCTGCATCGGCAGCATCGACAGCACCGGTGGCGTGCCGCTGAGCAGCTGGCGGATGCCGTCGGCCGGCGCGTACTCCGGCCCCATCGCGAAGATGTCGGCCGCGCCGAACCAGCCGTGGATCGGCTGGGTGATCACGCCGTGGTGCTCGGTGCGCAGGTAGGCGAAGGCGGGCGAACCGGGCCCGCCGCCCAGGTACTTGTAGGTGCAGCCGACCGCGAGGTCGACGCCCCACTCGTCGAGCTTCATCGGCACGGCACCGGCCGAGTGGCACAGATCCCACAGCATCAGTGCGCCGGCATCGTGGGCGGCGCGGGTGATCGAGGGCATGTCGGCAAGCGCCCCCGAGCGGTAGTCGACATGGCTGAGCGCGACCAGGGCGGTGCGCTCCGAGACCACGGCGGCGATGTCCTCGGCGGTCACGCCCATGACGGCATCCGGCTCGACCCAGCGCAGGGTGGCACCCGCCTCCTGCGCCACGCCGGCCGCGATGAAGCGGTCGGTGGGGAAGTTGCCGGCCTCGATGACGATCTCGTCGCGGCCGGGGCGGGCGGCGACGGCCGCGCGCATGAGCTTGTACAGCAGCACGCTGGTGGAGTCGGCGACGACGGTCTGCCCGGCGGCGGCGCCCAGTGTCACCTCGGCGATCCGGTCGCCGACGGTCATCGGCAGTGCCATCCACCGCTCGTCCCACGAGCGGATCAACCGGGTGCCCCAGTCGTCTCGGATGAACGCGCTGACCTTCTCGGGCAGGTCGCGCAGCGGGCGGCCGAGCGAGTTGCCGTCGAGGTAGGCGCTGACACCGGGAGCATCTGCGAAGGCGGCCAGGTGGTGCGCGAGCGGGTCGGCGGCGTCCAGTCGTCGTGCCTCGCTGAGCAGGTCGGGTGCGCTGATCCCGGCGACGCGGCGGTGCTCGTCTTCGAGGGATTCGGTCATGTCAGGCCTCCAGATCGGCGGGGATGAGCGGCCGCGCGCGGGCAGGGTCGCCGGCGGGCAGGAACAGCAGGGGAGCGTCGGCGTCGAGCGGTGACAGCGGGGCGAGGGCATGCAGCAGCCGGATGCCGTCGAAGCCGGTCCCGCGCAGCGCGGCGATCTCGTCCTCGCGCAGGTCGACGGGGGTGTCGCCGTTCCCCATATCGGTGCCGTAGAGCACCGTGCCGCCGGCGGCCACGAAGCGGCGGACGTTGTCGACGGCGATCGCGCGCTGCTCGCCCTCGTGGATCGCGAGCGTCGAGATCCACTCGACGGATGCCGCCTGCGCGGAGATCTCGTCATTGCTGAGACGCTCGCTGAACGGAGCGTGAGCTAGCCGGGGCACGCCGAGCCGTGCCAGACGCTGGGCCTGACCGGCGCCCTCCGCGTGGCCCACGAGCCCGACGCCGTGCTCGGCTGCCAGGCGCACGAGCGAGCGCACCAGTTCGTCGGAGAGCACCGGCCCGGCGTCGGAGTTGGCCACGATCTTGATCGTCGAGACGCCGGCGGCGGCGAGTTCAGCGACGACGGCGCGTGCCGCCCGTTCGTCGGCCACCTCGCGCACCGACCCGTCGGGCGCCCACGCGCGATCGGCGGGATAGCCGCCCGGCGCGGTGAGGAACGGACCCGCGTACTCGATGATCGGCATCCTCTGTGCGGTGCCGGTCAGTCCGCGGATGGATTCCGCGGGTGTGGATGCCGTTTCACCGGCGTTCTCCATCCGCGGGGGCGCGGCGCGGATGGATTCGGTAGGTGCGGATGCCGTGTCACCGGCGGTTTCCATCCGCGAGGGCGCGGCGCGGATCCACTCGAGGGTCGCCCCTAGATCGATCACCCGGCCCAGCCGGGATGCCGGAAGCAGGGTGTGATCGACCAGCTGAAGGTGCACATGGTGATCGGTGAAGCGGCCGGTGACCAGCCCGTCGAGCAGGGGAGTATCCGACGTTGCGGGCCGGTCGAGCAGGCGCACGGTGCCGTCGGCGACCACGAGCGCACCCTCGCGCACCGCCTCGCCGTCGAAGAAACGCACCCTCGTCATCGGCCGATCCCCGTCATCGGCCGATTTCGGTGCGGACGCTGTACAGCTCCGGGAAGAAGGTGAGATCCAGCGCGCGACGCAGGAAGTCCACGCCGCTCGAACCGCCGGTGCCGGTCTTCCAACCGATGGTGCGCGTCACAGTACGCAGGTGCCGGAAGCGCCAGAACTGGAAGTTGTCCTCCACGTCGACGAGCTCCTCGCAGGCCTCGTACAGATCCCAGTACTCGTGCGGGTGCTCGTAGATCTCGCGGATCGCATCGACCAGTCCTGGGTGCTCGCGGTACGGCTGGCGCACGTCGCGCTCGAGGATGTCGCGCGGCACGTCGAGCCCGCGGCGGGCGACGTAGCGCAGGAACTCGTCGTACAGCGTCGGCCGCTCCCACTCGGCGGTGAGCAGAGCGAGGTTCTCCGGATGGTCGCGGAACACACTCAGCATCCGCTCGTTCTTGTTGCCGAGCGCGAACTCGACGCAGCGGTACTGCGCCGACTGGAAGCCGGAGGAACTGCCCAGGTCGCCGCGGAACTCCGCGTACTCCGTGGGGGTGAGGGTCGCCAGCACCGACCACTGCTGGGTGAGCACCTCCTGGATGTGCTTGACGCGCGCGATGTGCTTGAGCGCGGCGCGCAGGTCGTCCTCGGCGAGACGGTCGCGCGCGGTGCCCAGTTCGTGCAGCACGAGCTTGAGCCACAGCTCGGTGGTCTGGTGCTGGATGATGAACAGCATCTCGTCGTGGTGCTCGGGCTGCGAGACCGGATGCTGTGCACCGAGCAGCCTGTCGAGATCGAGGTACGAGCCGTACGTCATCCGATCCTTCAGATCCGTGACGATGCCGTCCTCGAGTGCGCGCTCGTTCGCTTCCGTGCTCATGTTCCGGACGATATCACTTTCGTGGCGACCGTCACAATGGTGAAATGCGACTTGCTGCCGGGGCCCTTCGAGAGCCTCAGGGACCCAGCCGGTGGAGTGGGTTGCTGAGCCTGTCGAAGCATCCCACTCCGCACAGCGGGTCAGGCGGGGGTGATGATGTCGGCGGTGGTGGCGAGGGTGATCTGGGGCGGATACAGCCCGAGCACGTGCAGCGCGGCGGCGTGGTTCTCGGCGGTCGAGCCGGCGCACGCGTCGGTCGCGATCGTCAGCCGGCCACCGGCATCCGCGCCCGCGAGCGCCGTCGACAGCACGCAGCAGTCGGTCGACACCCCGGCCAGCACGACAGGCGTCCCGCGGCCCACGATCGTCTCGAGCCGTGCACCCCACTTGCCGAAGGTCGGCAGATCGAGGGTCGGATGCGGCGACAGCCCTTCGGCACTCGGCACCAGCTCGAAGAGCGGATCGGATGCCGGCTGATCGGCGAACGGCCACGCCTCGAAGTAGTCGCCCCACGATGTCGACCGGTCGGCGGTCGGCATCCAGCGCGTGACGAGCACCCGGTCGGCGTGCGCCGCCGCGAGCAGCCGGATGTTCCTCATCGCGTCGGCGAAGAACGGCGATCCCCACGGCGACTCCGGCGAGGCGAAGATGTTCTGCGGGTCGATGACGACCAGCCAGCCATCGGTGCCGGTCATGCCTGCTCCTGCCGCCAAATCTTCCCGGCCCGGGCGAACCAGGTCACCAGGAACGACAGCACCAGGGCGAAGAAGACGCCCAGGTTCGCGTAGGCCCACTCGCCGTCCTTGCCGCCGAGCAGCCCGAGCAGGTAGCCCTGCCAATTGTTCCAGGGTGCGTCATCCGCGAACAGGTTGATCACGAAACCCCAGCCGATGGCCGAGGCGATCACCATGGTGAGGATCGAGGTCCAGTCCCAGGCGCCGTAGCGGCCGCGCGCGTCGAACAGGGCGGCCTCGTCGTAGTCCCGCCGGCGGCGCAGGATGTCGGCGATGAGGATGCCCGCCCACGAGGCCAGCGGCACGCCGAGCGTGATGAGGAACGACTGGAACGGACCGAGGAAGTCGGCCGCGAAGAACACGACCCAGATGGTCCCGAGGGTGAGGATCACGCCGTCGATTCCGGCGGCGGCCGGGCGTGGGATGCGGATGCCGAGGCTCAGCAGCGTCAGCCCGGACGAGTAGATGCCCAGCACCGCGCCCGACACGAGGGCGAGCACGGCGGTGAGCAGGAAGGGCACGAGCACCCACACCGGCAGCAGGGTGGCGAGCGCGCCGATCGGGTCGAGGGCGACGGCGGCCCGCAGATCGGCATCCGAGCCGGCCAGCAGCAGACCGAACACGACGAGGATCGCCGGGGCGATCGCCCCGCCGAAGGTGTTCCAGAACACGATCGCACCGTCCGAGGCTGTGCGCTTCTGGTACCGCGACCAGTCGGCGGCGATGTTGATCCAGCCGAGGCCGAACCCGGTCATCACCATCACCAGTGCGCCGATCACCTGAGCGACGCCGCCGTCGGGCTGCGCGAGCACGGCCGCCATGTCGATGCTGCCCGCGGCGAGGATGATGTAGAGGATCGTCACGACACCGGTGATCCAGGTGAGCACCGACTGCAGCTTCATGATCGTGTGGTACCCGAGCACCGACGCGGTGACGATGAGCGCCGCCACGATGATCGTCGCGATGATCTTCAGCATGACGCTGTCGCCGTCACCGCCGAGTTGCGTGATCACGGTGGCCGTGGCGAGCACGGCCATGATCGCGAGGAACGTCTCCCAGCCGATCGAGGTGAGCCACGACACGATGCCGGGCACCTTCTGCCCGTGCACGCCGAACGCCGCCCGCGAGAGCACCATCGTCGGGGTCGACCCGCGCTTGCCTGCGATGGCGATGAGCCCGCACAGCAGGAACGAGACGACGATGCCGATGACCGACACCAGCGTCGCCTGCCAGAACGAGATGCCGAAGTCGAGCACGAACGAGCCGTAGCTCATGCCGAAGACCGAGACGTTGGCCGCGAACCACGGCCAGAACAGGTCGCGCGGCCGGGCCGTGCGCTCGGACTCGGGGATGATCTCGATGCCGGTGCGCTCGATCAGGCCGGGCGCCGGAGCCGGTGATGTCGTGGACATGATGCCTCCGAATGTCGGGTTCGTGCTCATCCTGGCACCGGCGGCGCGTCCGCGCGAGGAGGTCGTGCGTGTCCCGGCGGCCGGGCAGCTCCGCGACGAGGGCTGTCAGACTCCGAGTTCGCGGATGAGCTCTTCGACGCGCGACCGGATCTCGTCGCGGATCGGGCGCACCTCGGTGAGACCCTGACCGGCAGGATCGTCGAGCTCCCAGTCCTCGTACCGCTTGCCGGGGAAGATCGGGCAGGCGTCTCCGCAGCCCATCGTGATGACCACGTCGGCCTGCTTGACGGCGTCGACGGTCAGCAGCTTCGGGGTGCCCGAGGTGATGTCGACGCCCGCTTCGCGCATGACCTCGACGGCCACGGGGTTGATCGCATCCTTCGGCTCGGATCCCGCGGAGCGGACGTCCACGCGGTCGCCGGCGAGGTGCTGCAGGAATCCGGCGGCCATCTGCGAGCGGCCGGCGTTGTGCACGCAGACGAACAGCACGGTGGGGGTCTCGGTCATGGCGTTTCCTCTCGGGTGGGCTGGATCGCGGCGGCGGATCCCGCGTCGGATGCGGTTGAGGGCGGCAGGACGGATGCGGATGCCGGGAACAGGGCCACCGTCAGCAGCATCCCGAGTGCGGCGCCGACGAGCTGCGCCCCCAGGAAGGGGAGCGCCGAGCCGGGGGAGATGCCGGCGAAGGTGTCGGAGAAGATGCGCCCGACCGTGACGGCGGGATTCGCGAACGCGGTCGAGCTGGTGAACCAGTACGCCGCGCCGATATACGCGCCGACCGCCATGGCGATGGCGGGGATGCCGTGCGCGGCGCGCACCATGCCGGCGATGAGCAGCACGAGCCCCGCGGTGGCGACGACCTCGCCCAGCAGCGTCCCCGCGTTCGCCCGCTCGGTCACGGAGATCGAGGTGGGCACCTGGAACATGGCGTTCGCGAGCACGGCGCCGCAGATGCCGCCGAGCAGCTGGGCGACGATGTACGCAGCTGTCGCCGCCGATGTCAGCCCGGTCGCGCGGCGCCGGCCGAGCACGGCATCCGCGATCGAGACGACGGGGTTGAAGTGCGCCCCCGAGACCGGCCCGAGCAGCACGATCAGCGCCGCGAGGCCGAGTGCGGTGGCGAGGGAGTTCTCGAGCAGCCGCAGCCCGGGGTCGGTGCTGAGTCGCTCGGCGGCGATGCCCGAGCCCACGACGATGGCGACCAGGGCGCCGGTGCCGAGCAGTTCGGCGCCCGCGCGGCGGAGCAGTGCGAGACGAGTCATGACCGGAACATCTTGACGCATCGGATATGCCTCAGTCAAGATTGAGGCAATGAACGCTGAGGAAAATGATCTGGACGCGCGAGCACGACGTCACGCGGCGCTGGGCGACCCCGCCCGCCTGCGGATGGTCGATCTGCTCTCGCTCGGCGACCGCTCGCCGACCGAGCTGCGCGAGCACCTCGCGATCGGCTCCAACCTGCTGGCGCACCACCTGAACGTGCTCGAGCGCGAGGGCATCGTCAGCCGCATCCGTTCCGAGGGCGACGGCCGCCGCTCATACGTGCGCCTGGATCCCGAGGCGCTGGCGGGGCTCGGACCGAGTCCCGCGCTCACGGCATCCGGTGTGCTCTTCGTCTGCACCGCGAACTCCGCGCGCTCCCAGCTCGCGCAGGCGCTCTGGCACCGCGCCAGCCCCGTGCCGGCCCGCAGCGCCGGCACCCACCCGGCCGACCGGGTCGCGGCCGGCGCCGTGGCCGTCGCCGCCAGGCATGGGCTCGACCTGGGCGCCGCGGTGCCCGCGGCGCTGGGCGCCACAGAGGGAGACCTGATCATCACGGTCTGCGACCGTGCGCACGAGGAGTACCCCGCCGAGGCGCTGCACTGGTCGATCCCCGACCCGGTGCGCGAGGGGACGGATGCCGCCTTCGAGGCGGCGTTCGACGAGATCGCGCATCGCGTCGCCCTGCTCGCGTCGCGCGTGCGCCTCGCGGCCTGAGCGCGGCCACCGGCTCGCCCCGGGCGACCCGCGACGTCAGCCGGCGAAGAAGGCGCGCGCCACGCGCGAGAGGTCGTACAGATCGCTGACCCCGGCGAGCTCGCGCGCCGAGTGCATCGACAGGATCGGGATGCCGACGTCGACCGTGCGGATGCCCAGACGAGTGGCCGTGATCGGCCCGATCGTCGAACCGCAGGGCACGGCGTTGTTCGACACGAACTCCTGCGACGAGACGCCCGCCTGCTCGCACCACGCCGCCCAGGTGGCAGCGCCGACGGCATCCGTCGCGTAGCGCTGATTGGCGTTGATCTTCAGGATCGGACCCGAGCCGAGCACCGGCTGGACCACGGGGTCGTGCTTGTGGGCGAAGTTCGGGTGCACCGAGTGACCGACGTCACTGGAGAGATGCCAGGATGCCGCGAACGCGCGGCGTCGCTCGGAGTCGTCGGCGCCCAGTGAGGCGTAGACCCGGGCCAGCACGTCCTCGAGGAACGGGCCGGCGGCGCCGGAGCGCGACTCCGAGCCGAGCTCCTCGTGGTCGAAGGCTGCCAGCATCGGGATGCACGCCGACGAGCTCGGCGACCTCGCCGACGAGCCGCCCGCGGCCTCGATGAGGGCGACGACACCGGCATGCACCGAGGCGAGGTCGTCCAGGCGGCCGGAGGCGAAGAAGGCGTCGTCCTTGCCGAACACGGCGCCGCGCGCGGCATCCGCCACCACCACGTCGAAACCGCGGATCTCGGCGGCGTCGACACCGGCTGCCGTGGCGAGCTCGCCGAGCAGGTCGGCGGACTCCGGCTCACCCAGACCCCAGACCGGCTGGGTACCGGTCTGCCGGTCGAGGGTCAGCGCCTCGTTCACCTGGCGGTCGAGGTGGATCGCCAGCTGCGGCAGGCGCAGCAGCGCACCCGTGGCGGCGAGCAGCACGCGTCCGTCGGCCAGCGCCAGCCGGCCGGCGAGGCGCAGCTCGCGGTCGAGCCACGAGTTCAGCAGCGGGCCGCCGTACACCTCGACGGCCGCCTGCAGCCAGCCGCGGGAGCCGATCGTCGGCTTGGGCTTCAGCTTGAAGCCGGGGGAGTCGGTGTGTGCGCCGAGCACATGCACGGGCGTGGTCGCCGCGGCATCCGCGGGCACAGCCCAGGCGATCGCCGCACCGTCGCGCACGACCACGAAGCGCCCGCCGGGCTGTGCCGGCCAGGCATCGGTCTCGTCCAGCCGCGTGAATCCGGCCTCCTGCAGTCGCCGGGCGACCTCTTCGGCGGCGTGGTAGCTCGACGGTGAGGCGGCGACGAAGTCGGCGAGGTCGGAGGCGTGCGTGAGGGCGGCGGAACGGGTGGGCATGCCTTCGATGCTAGTCGCGCGCCACACGACGCCGAGGGCGCCGCGACCTCAGCGGAATTCGACGAGGCCAGCGTGCGCTGCCGCCACGAGGATCTGCACGCGGTCGCGCACGTGCCATTTCGACATGATCCGGCCGAGGTGGGCCTTCACGGTGCCCTCCGAGACGATGAGCGACTGTGCGATCTCGGCGTTCGACATGCCCTGCGACAGGCGGTCTAACACCTCTGCCTCGCGCTCGGTGAGCGGCTCGAGCTCGGCGGCGGATCCGGTGGGGCCGCTGCTGCGCACGTGCTTGACCAGCAGCGAGGCGATGCGCGGCGACAGCGAACTCGCGCCGCTGTGCACCTCACGGACGCCGGCGAGGATGCTGTCGGCGCTGGAGTCCTTGAGCAGGTAGCCCGAGGCGCCCGCGCTGAGCATGGGGAGCACGGTGTCGCTGCCGTCGAGCGTGGTGACGGCGAGGATGCGGATGTCGGGCCAGCGCTCGATGATGGCCGCCGTCGCCTCGATGCCGTTCATCTCGGGCATCTGGACGTCCATCATGACGACGTCCGGGCGGTGGCTCTCGAGGAACGCGATCGCCTCGAGGCCGTTCTCGGCCTGGCCGACCACCTCGACCTCGGGGTCGCGCGAGACGAAATGCGCGAGAGCGGAGCGCACCAGGGGGTCGTCATCGACGATGAGAACGCTGATCTCCGGCATGAGGGAAGCCTACTGGAGGGGCAACACCCACCCGCCACGGGTCTAGACCTTCGTCTAGCAAGGTTTGGCCATCAGTCAGATGTGATTCAGGTGCGTAACCGAAATGATCAATACGTACCTGGACAAATGACGTAATCGCGGAGGTGAATCACATGTCCTTCTGGGAGCAGCTCGCACGCCTTTTCGGTGCCATTCGCTGATTGTATCCGGCGGATAGGAGATACTGAAGTCATGCCGTTTGGTCTATCGACCCGGGATGACCCCGGCATCCTCCGACTCAGCAGAGGAGAGCACCTCAACACCCTCGAACGCGTCGTCATGCTCGCGTTCCTGGTCGCTGTCTCAGGTCTCGACCTCTTCGGATTGTTCTTCACACCCGGTGTCGACCGGGTCGGTGCTCTGTTCAGCATCGCCTCCACCGCGACGTTCGTCCTCTACCTCTGGTGGCCGGCCGTCGCCACGTCCCTGCTGGGACTCGTCTTCGCGCTGTCGTACTTCGCCGGCACCGACTCCTCGGTGCTGTTCGCCGCGGCCGTGGCCGCAGGCATGGTCATGCGGCTCGGATCGATGGCGCTCGTGCTGTCGTACGCCGGCGGATTCCTGGTAGCCACCGCCGTCGTCGCCTACGGCGACACCAGGGTGCCGGTGAACGTCGGCATCTACCTGATCGTCGCCACCGTCGCGGGAGCGATCGGCTTCGCGCTGCGACTGGCCTCCGAGCGCGGGCAGATCCTCGAGAAGCGGCTCGCCGACAGCGCCGAACAGGAGCGTCAGGCCGTGCTCGCCGAGCGACGCTGGATCGCCGGAGAGCTGCATGACAGCATCGCCCATCACCTCACGGTGGTGGCGCTGCACGTCCAGATGCTGGACGACCCGGCCGTGATGCCGGAGTCCCAGGAGGCCATCCGCGTCGCCGCCCGCAAGGCGATGGCCGATCTGCGCTTCGTGATCGAGCTCGCCGACGACGGGCCCCGTGCGAGCGGCGTGCAGACCGGTGATCTGGATGCCGCCATCGCCGAGGCGAGATCCGAGATCGAAGCCGCCGGCCACCGCGTCGAGCTCGACGGGGATCCGCTCGACGTGCGGATCCCGCGAGTGGCCGAGATCGTCTTCGCCCGCATTGTCCGGGAATCCGCGACGAACATCCTCAAGCACGCGGGACCGGGTCCGGTCGGTATCCGGCTGCACCTCGACGACGAGTCCGCCGAGCTCAGCATCCGCAGTCCGCTGCCCACGACCCCACGTCGCGACCTGCCGTCCAGCGGCACCGGACTGAACCGTATGGCCGAGCGCGTGATCGGCGCGAGCGGCGAGTTCAGCGCCGGAATCTCGGGCGATCAGTGGCAGGTGCTCGCCCGGCTGCCGATGTCGTGACGGCTCAGACCTGGACGAAAGTCCATCTCAACTCTCGTCTTTCGACGCTATTGAAGTGCGCGCCGCGATCTTAATCTGGAGATCCCCAGAAATAGCGTCCCCAGCGCTGCGATCGCGAGCGTGATCTACTAGGCCTCTTACCAGTACGCTCGCGATCGCATTTCTGTGTGCGGACGAATTCCCCGTCACGCCGCCCCTCGCGAATGCCCGGCCCCTCGCGAATGCTTGGTGAACTCGGGCTGAACACTGCCGAGTCGAGCGCGTTTCCCGCTTCCCGGGCTGTCAGAGTCTGTGTCGGATGCCATCCGACACCCCTCTGAGAGGTCCCCATGAAGCTCGCCGAGTCCACCCTGGCGACAGCGCCGATGCTGTCGCGCGGGCCCGCGCCGCGCACCGACCACGTGCTGAGACCGGCCGCCGTCGCCATGGCATTCCTGGGGCCCGGCCATCGGCATGAGGAGATCGCCGTTCCCGGGGTCGCCCTCGCCGAGCATGAGGTGCTCGTCGTCATCGAGGTGTCGACCATCTGCGAGCTCGACGTGCAGATCGCGCGCGGCCTGCGGCCGGCATCCGTTCCCGTCGTGCTCGGCCACGAGAGCGTCGGTCGCGTGATCGGCATCGGAGCAGGGGGAGCGGATGCCGCCGACGGCGGCCGGCTGCAGGTCGGCGACCGCGTGGTCTGGGCACCGGTGACCGCATGCGGCGTCTGCGACCGCTGCGAATCAGGACGTTCGCAGGCCTGCCGCACGCCGGCGGTGTTCGGCGGCAGTCGCATCGGGCCGCACCGTGAACTGACCGGAGGGTTCGGCGGCCATGCGCAGCTGAGCGCGGGCACGCTGATCGCCCGGGTGCCCGAGAGTCTTCCCGGCGCGGTGCTCGCTCCGGCATCCTGCGCGATCGTCGCGGCGTGGACGGCGGTGCAGGCGGCCGCACACGGCCGCGACCTCGAGGGCGCCCGCGTGCGCGTGCGTGGAACCGGGCTGACCGCACTCGCCGCGACGGCGATCGCCCACGCGCACGGAGCCGAGGTGGAGCTGCTCGAATCGGGCACGGTGCCGCGGAGGCTGGCGGAGCGCTTCGGAGCGACCGTCATCACGAACAGGGAGCCCGAACCGGGCATCGTGATCAGGGCGGCGGAGCGCGCAGTCGCGCAGCCCTGCACGGCATCCGCGCTCACGGCGGCGATCTCGTTCCTGGCAGGGCCCGGGCGCGCGTATCCGTTCGCCGATGCGATCAGCGCCGTGCGTCCGCTGCGGGAGCTGGATGCCGCGCTCGCGGCGGCGGGTGCGGCCGATGCACCGCCGCGTATCGCCGTCGCGGTCCGCTGAGCGGCAGCCGCCGAGGGCCGCGAGTGAAGCGACCCGATCCGCGTTCCCTGTCAAGCCCCCTGGAGATCCGGCGTCGGAGATGCGAGCATCGAAGCCCGTCTTCCGCGAGAGGAGTCCGAGATGACCGATCCCGAGATCCACACCTGGTGGCCGCAGCTGTCGGCCGACGCGAAGGACACGCTGGATGCCCTCGGCGGTGATCTGATCCCCGACATCGTGCGCGATGAGGTCGAGCACATCACCGGAAGCCGGATGCCGCGTGACGAGCACCTCACCGTGCATGATCGAGACTTCATCCGCACGCAGAGGGAGGCCGTCGACTGACGGCCTCCCTCTGGGTGCGTTCCCTCCGATGGTGCGGACTCAGCCGTCCTTGACCTCCTGGCCGCGCTCGGTCTCGAGCCCCGCCCGCTGCGCCGCGTAGTCGGGACGTGCCGGCTGCGGGGGCTGATCCGACAGCTCGCCGCCCTGGCGCCCGCCGAACGGACGTCCGTGGTCGGCGTACTCGGCGCGGCCGAAGACGAGCGTCCACTCGCCCAGCGTGAACCGGGCACCGGTGCGCAGCACCTCGCTGCGCGCGCCTTCGTGATCGGGGTGGCTGCTCGCGTTCATCTCGCCGGGTCCGTGCATCGTCAGCACGTACTCGTCGTCATCGTCGTGCACGATCGTGGCGTGCACGGCATCCGTCCCCTCGAGGATGACCGCATTGCCCTCTGCGGAACCCAGGCTGACCTGGTCGGCCGTCAGGTCGAAGACGAAGCGATCCTCACCTCCGCGGGAGATCAGCAGATGCGGCTCTCCCGATCCCCAGGCGGCATGCGTGGTCAGCGGCCTGTTCGTCTCACTGTTCTTGGTCTCACTGTGCTCATTCTCACTGTGCTCATTCATGTCTGCTCCTCCCGCGAGATCTGCTCGACCGTCTCGCCGGTGGTGCCCGGCGCGAGCCGGCGGGCGATGTCGGCCTGACTGACGATGCCGACGAGGCGGTGCTCATCGATCACGGGCACGCGGCGCACCTGATGCGTCTGCATCAGCTCCAGCACGGTCTCGATGTCGTCGTCGGCGCCTGCGGTCAGCGGTGCGCCGTCGGCGAACCGGCCGGCGTTGGTCGTGTCGGGATCGTGCCCGCCGGCGATGCCCTTCACGACGATGTCGCGGTCGGTGAGCATGCCCTTGAGCCTCCCGTCCTCACCGCAGATCGGAAGCGCGCCCACATCCAAATCGCGCATCAGTTCCGCGGCTATCGTGAGTGCGTCGTTCTCGCCGACGCACTGCGCCCCGGCGGTCATGATGTCCCGGGTCAGCGTCATGATCCGCTCCCTTCGTCGTTCCGGATCGTCTTGCCTAGACGGTAGCCAGGGGGTGTGCGCGTTCGTATGGGGTTGACAGCGCCCAGCCGCATCGTCAAGCCCCTTTCCGCGCCGCGATGGCGAAGGGAGTCTGCAGAGACGACCGAGAGGGAGAGGAGCAGCACATGCAACGGCACCCCGGGGGAGCCCTGGCGATGTTCTGGACCTGGATGACGGTGGTGATCGTCGGCTTCCTGTCGATGACCGTCGTGTTGCTGAGCGGACGGTGAGGCCGATGCGACGCCTGCTGCGCGACAACGCACTGAGCCTGTTCTTCTTCGCCCTCTTCGTTCTGGCCATCGTGGGGCAGTCGATCGCCGGGTTCCTGCGCACGAACGAGGAGCTGGCGAAGCACGGGGAGCCGGTGCAGAACTACCTGGACTTCGTGTTCTCGAGCGACTTCATCGTCGACGTGGCCGAGAACTGGCAGTCGGAGTTCCTGCAGTTCCTGCTGTTCATCGCGGCGACCGTGTGGTTCGTGCAGCGCGGGTCACCCGAGTCGAAGCTGCCCGGTGACGAGGGAGTCGGCACCGACGAGGACCAGAAGATCGGCGAGCACGCACCCGACGATGCCCCGGATGTCGCGAAGAACCGCGGCTGGAAGCTGGTCGTCTACGAGAACTCGCTGGTGATCGTGATGGGGGCGATCTTCGTGCTGTCGTGGCTCATGCAGTCGCTCAGCGGAGTGGTCGTCGCGAATGACGAAGCCGCCCAGCACGGCGAATCTGCACTGAGCTGGGCCGAGTACGTGGTCTCGCCGGAGTTCTGGGATCGCACGCTGCAGAACTGGCAGAGCGAGTTCCTCGCCGTCGGCACCATGGCGACGTTCGCGATCTTCCTTCGTCAGCGCTCCTCGGCTGAGTCGAAGCCGGTCGGCGCACCGCACGTCGTGTCGGCCGAGACATCCGACTGAGACGCCGAGCAGGTCACTCCCCGTCGAGGTCCTCCTCGAGCAGCGTGATGCCCCCGCTCGTCGAGGCGGACTGGGCCATTCTGGTGATCCACTGCGCACTCAGCTCAGGTGGCTCGGGGTGCTCGAAGATGAAGCGCAGCGGGATGGAGGGATGCAGCCAGAGCGTGGTGCGCCCGGGTGCATCGTCGGCCGGATGCCGCCAGGACAGCGTGAAGCTCTCGTTGCGGCGGAGCTTGGTGGCGACCACGACCTTCAGATGCGCGAGTGCGCGATCTTCGATGATGATCGGCTCCGGGTTGTTTCCATAGAAGAGCTGTCCCATGCGGCTAAAGTATCTCTCGGGGACTGGGAAGACCAGGACATTCGCGGCCGGAGAGTCGCGAAGCAACGAAAGTGCGGGACCCATGGGCAAGTTCATCTACGACAGCTCGGTCAAGACCGAGATCGAGGATCGCGCGCTGACGCACCTGCAGCTCGTCATCACCGCGAAGCTCCGCCGTGGCGAGCCGTTCGCGTTCAGCTGGCGCGAGGACCCCAGCGTCGGTGGCGGCCGCACGACCGTGTGGGTGCACGCGGGCAGCTCGCTGGTCTTCAAGTACTTCGGCAGCCGGCAGCCTTCGATCAACCGCGCGTGGATCGAGGCCCTCGCCTTCACGGCGAACACCCCCACCGGCCTGCACCTGGTCCCCGAGCCGCCGGAGGAGCCGCCCGCGGAAGAGGAGCGCCCCGCCGCCTCCTGAGCGCCGGGGTGACGGCACGGATGCCGCGCATAAGGCCGTCTCGAACTCCCGTCAACCCCCACGCGCGAGTCCATTCCTGCTCGTAGCGTCGGTTCTCCGACGAGAGGAATGAACTCATGGAGAAGGTCACAGCCGAGATCGAGGTCGAGGCGCCGGTGCGCCGCGTGTACGAGCAGTGGACCCGTCTCGAGGAGCTGCCGTCGTTCATGTCGATGGTCGAGGAGGTGACCCGCACGGGCGAGGACACCACTCACTGGGTGGTGCGCGTGGCCGGCGTGAGACGCGAGTTCGACGCCCGCACGACCGAGCTGGTGCCCGACGAGCGGATCTCGTGGGCGAGCATCGCCGAGGAGATGCACTCCGGCACTGTGCGCTTCGTTCCCATCGACGCCGAGCGCACCCGGGTGGCGGTCGAGCTGGGCTGGGCGCCGAGGTCGTTCGTCGAGAAGGCCGGTGCCGCACTGCACCTCGACCAGGGCGCGATCGATTCCGACCTGAAGCGGTTCAAGGAGAACATCGAGGGCGGCGACCACGGCCGCGACGCGGTGCAGGGCCGGGATCCCGACTTCCTGCTCTGATAACCGTCCTGCCCCGACGGGATTCCGCGGAGAGCAGTGCGCCGATGATGAGGATCGGATTCCACGCCTCGCACGAGCAGCACGCGCCCAGCGCGCTGCTGCGTGACGTCGTGCGCGCCGAGCAGGCAGGCTTCGACGAGGCGATGTGCTCGGATCACCTCGCGCCGTGGCTCACCGCCCAGGGCGAGTCCGGCTTCGCCTGGTCGTGGCTCGGTGCGGCCCTTGCGCGCACGCGATTCCCGATCGGTCTGGTCACCGCGCCAGGGCAGCGGTACCACCCCGTCATCGTCGCCCAGGCGATGGCCACGCTGGAGGAGATGTTCCCCGGACGGTTCTGGGCGGCGCTCGGCAGCGGTGAGGCGCTGAACGAGCACGTCACGGGCGACCCGTGGCCGGCGAAGGACGACCGCGACGCCCGCCTGATCGCGTGCGCCGCGGTGATCGGCCGGCTGCTGAGCGGCGAGCAGGCGGATGCCGACGGGCCGGTACGCGTGCACGAGGCGCGGCTGTGGAGTCTGCCGGCGTCGCCGCCGCCGGTGATGGCGGCCGCGATCAGTACGCACACCGCGGCCCTGGTCGCCCCCTGGGCGGAGGGACTCATCACCGTCGGCACGGACCCGGCGGCCCTGCGCGAGACGCGGCAGGCCTACCGGGATGCCGACGGGCGAGGCCCGGTGATGCTGCAGCTGCACCTCAGCCTCGAGCAGACCGAGGAACGCGCCGTCGAGGCGGCACGTGAGCAGTGGGCGCAGGCGACCGTGCCGCCGGAGCTGATGTGGGAGCTCGAGCAGCCCGAGGACTTCGAGCGGCACGCCGACCCGACGGCGGAACGGCTGCGTGCCGGGATCGTCATCGGAGCGGATGCCGACGACATCGCCGACCGGATCGCCGCAGCGGCATCCGGTTTCGACGCGGTCTTCCTGCACCAGGTCGGCCGTGACCAGTCCGCATTCCTCGAGCGATGCGAGACCGAACTGCTGCCCGCACTGAGGAGAAGACTGTGAATCCCGCCGATACAAGCGATCTGTGGTGGCGTACCGCCGTGTTCTACTGCCTCGACGTCGAGACCTTCCAGGACTCCGATGGTGACGGCAACGGCGACTTCGCCGGACTGGCGACGCGGATCGATGACCTCGCTGCGCTCGGGGTCACGTGCCTGTGGCTCATGCCATTCCAGCCCACACCCGACCGCGATGACGGCTACGACATCTCGGACTTCTACGGCGTCGACCCGAGGCTCGGCGACCTGGGCCGGGTGGCCGAGACCATCCGCATCGCGCACGGCCGCGGCATCCGCGTGGTGATGGATCTCGTCGTCAACCACACCTCCGACCGGCATCCGTGGTTCGTCTCGGCCCGGCGCTCGCGCGAGTCGAAGCACCGCGAGTACTACGTGTGGCGCGATCGGCCGCCGCGGGGTCAGCAGAAGGTCGTCTTCCCGGGCGAGGAGGAGAGCATCTGGGAGCTCGACGAGCGCACCGGCCAGTACTTCCTGCACAGCTTCTACCGGCATCAGCCCGATCTGAACCTCGCGAACCCCGAGGTGCGGGCCGAGATCGCACGTGTGATCGGCTTCTGGCTCAAGCTGGGCATCGACGGCTTCCGGGTCGATGCGGTGCCGTTTCTCGTCACGCGCGAGGGCATCGCCGACACCCAGGACCCGCACTCGTTCCTGCGCGAACTGCACCGCTTCGTGGGCCGGCGGCAGGGATCGGCGCTGCTGCTGGGCGAGGTCGGGCTGCCGCACGAGGAGCAGCTCGCGTACTTCGGCGATGCCGCCACCGAGCTCGACCTGCAGTTCGACTTCCTCACCGCCGAGACGACCTTTCTCGCCTTCGTGCGCCAGGAGGCCACGCCGCTCGCGCGTGTGCTCGCGGCGCGGCCCAAGGTCGACCCCCGGCACGGCTGGGCGATGTTCCTGCGCAACCACGACGAGCTCTCGCTCGAACTGCTGACCGAGGGCGAGCAGGCCGAGGTGTTCGACGCCTTCGCCCCCGAGGAGCATCAGCGGGTCTACGGACGCGGCATCGTGCGCCGCCTCGCCCCGATGCTCGAGGGCGACCCGCGCCGGCTGCGGATGGCGTACAGCCTGCTCTTCTCGCTGCCCGGCGCGCCGATGCTGTTCTACGGCGAGGAGATCGGCATGGGTGAGCTCGACGGCGACCTCGCCCGCGGTGCCGTCCGCGGTGCCATGCAGTGGGACGGCGGACCGAAGGGCGGGTTCACGACGGCGCGGCGCCGGCGGCTCGGCATGGCGACCGGCGGATATGCGCCTGCGCACGTGAACCTGCACGACCAGCGCCGGGATCCGGAATCGCTGTGGTCGTTCATCGCGATGCTCGCATCACGCTATCGGTCCACGCCCGAGATCGCATGGGGTGAGTTCGAGGTGCACGATGCGGGCGACCCGCGGGTGCTCGTGCATCAGACCACGGCAGGCGACGTCGGCTTCATCGCCCTGCACAACTTCTCGCCCGAGTCGGTGACGGTCTCGCTGCCCGCATTGCCCGAGGGGCGGACCGCCACGGTGCTCGTGGAGCATCCGGGCAGCCCGCCGCAGCAGGAGCACACCACGCAGCAGCTCGACGGCTACGGCTATCGCTGGCTGCGCGTTTCGCCCACCGCCGCATCGGCCGCCTGAGCGGACTCGCGCCGCGCCATCCGCTCGGAGTCGGCGCGCTCGTCGTCGGAGATGCCCGCAAGGGCGTCATCGACCTCGGCCTGCTCCTCGGCCCGCGCCCGCTCGTCGGTGGTCGGGCCATCCCCGGTCTGCTCCGGTGAGTGGTCGTGCGGGTTCGCGACGCTCTCGTCGACGGTGTCGTCGTCGGGATGCTGGGGCTGCACGTAGTCGGGCATCATGCCCTGATCGATGCCGCTCATCACTGCCCCTCCGCGTGACGCTCCTGCACCGGCCCCGACGGGCCTGCGGTGCGCAGATCGTCCGGCGCGTCGCCGGAGTGCTGCTGCCTGCCGTCGCCCTCGGCGAGATCGCCCTGGCCGTCTTCGCCGAGCTCGGCATCGAGCGGCACGTCCTCCTGTGTGTCGGGCTGCAGATCGGGGCGGCCGACGACAGCGGCATCCGGCTGCGGCGTATCGCCGGCGGCGTTCCTGGGATCGGTCATGATCGTCTCCTCTCGTGGTCCTCCAGCGTGCGGCGGCGTCGCCGCCGGCGCACGGGCGTTGACACTCGCGGACGGCCGGGGTAGACCCGGCGGCTTCGGATGCCCACGGCGGTCTCGGCATCCATCTGCCGCCGTCCTCGCGCACGTGGCTTGTGCCCTGAGGGATGTCAAGCCCCTGGCCGGGAGGGCCGGCCCGGCTGAAGCTGTGCAGACCGGTTCCCCCACGTTCTGACATCAGTCGGACAGCCATGACATCTGAAGAGAGGGCGATGATGACCGACAGTGCCTCCGACCCCCGCCACGCACACCGCGAAGAGGAGTTCCCTGCGCAGCAGCAGGACCAGCCGGGGAAGACCGGTCTCACCACCCCCACGCCCGACCACGGTGAGGACTCGTACACCGGCCACGGCCGCCTCGAGGGGCGTCGCGCGCTCGTCACAGGCGGCGACTCCGGCATCGGCCGGGCCGTCGCCATCGCGTACGCCCGTGAGGGCGCCGACGTCGCGATCGTGCACATGCCGGAGGAGCAGAAGGATGCCGATTCGACCGTCCGGTACATCGAGGATGCCGGCCGCACCGGCATCAGCATCCCCGGCGACCTGCGCGACGAGGATTTCGCGACCGATGCCGTCCGCCGCGCACGCGAGGGACTCGGCGGCCTGGATGTGCTGGTGCTCAACGCCGCCTACCAGCACGACATCGACGGCTTCGGGTCGCTGAAGTCCGACGACATGCGGCGCGTGTTCGAGACGAACCTGTACGGCACGCTATTCACCGCCCGTGCCGCGTATCCGGATCTCGAGGCGGGCGCCAGCATCATCGTCACCGCGTCGATCCAGGCGTACAACCCCTCGCCGGGGCTCATCGACTACGCCATGACGAAGGCCGCACAGGTCGCGTTCGTCAAGGCGCTCGCCGAGGAGGCGGGCAAGCGCGGCATCCGCGTGAACGCCGTCGCCCCCGGTCCGATCTGGACGCCGTTGATCCCGGCGACCGGGTGGGATGCCGAGCGCGTGCGCACCTTCGGATCAGACACCCCGCTGGGTCGCGCCGGGCAGCCGGCCGAACTCGCCGGTGCCTACGTGTACCTCGCGGCGGAGGAATCGTCGTACACCTCGGGCAGCGTTCTCGCTGTGACGGGAGGTAAGGCGCTGTGAGCAATGCACTGTCAGACCCTCCGAGTTTCCCGGCACAGAACAGCCAGTGGGAGCTCACGGCGATCGGCCGCGACAGCTGGCGCGTGTGCGACCTGGCCCGCCGTCAGGCCGATGCCGACTGCCTGATCGCATACGTCGAGCGCAACATCACCGGCTCGCTGGATGTGCTGTGGCTGCGCCGGCCGTGCCCGAGACGCACACGGTTCCACGACTTCGACGAGCTGCTGCGGGCTCTCGACCTGGCCATCGCCACGGCATCCGACCGCTCGTCGCCGCCGTCGCCGATTCCGCATTTCCCGCCGCGCTGAGCGGCGCCCCCGATCCTCCCGCCGCGCCCCCGCCGTCCACCTCCCCTTCCCGACGGCGTGGGCGGGCGGGAGTTCTCTGCTGGAGCTTGCGTGCACGGGATGCGCGGGCGCTGGGCTCGTGTAACAGGAGGTCGCACGGACCCACCGGGCGTGCGGCGGGCGTAGCGTCGTAGGCATGAGTGACCTCCGCGACCTGCTCGGCATCCGGCATCCGATCGTCCTCGCCCCGTTCGGCGGGCTGTCGTCGGTGGAGCTCACGGCGGCCGTCTGCGAGGCCGGCGGACTCGGGTCGTACGGGCTGTACGGCTACGACGGGGCCCGCATCCGCACCACCGCCGCGGCGCTGCGCGAGGCGACCTCCGCGCCTTTCGCCTTGAACATTTGGCTGCCCACGGGCGACGAGGTCGAGCCCGGCGGGGAGCATGACGAGTACGCGGCCGCCCTGGACGCGTACTTCACCGAGGTCGGCATCGAGCGCCCCGCACGGCCCGAGCGCTACCTGCCCTCGCTCGACGAGCAGCTCGAGGCGATCTGGCAGGCGGCACCTGCGGCGCTCAGCGTCGTGTTCGGGGTGCCCTCGCGCGAGATCGTCGACGAGGCGCATCGCCGCGGCATCGGGGTGATCGGCACGGCCACGACAGTCGCCGAGGCCCGGGCGCTCGAGGCGGGCGGCGTCGACGCGATCGTCGCCACCGGCGCCGAGGCCGCCGGCCACCGCGTCTCGTTCCTGCGCGCCGCGGAGGAATCGCTCGTCGGTCTGGTCTCGCTGGTGCCGCAGGTGGCGGATGCCGTGGACGTGCCGGTCATCGCCGCGGGCGGCATCGCCGACCGGCGCGGGGTGGCAGCCGCGTTCGCGCTGGGGGCATCGGGGGTGCAGGTCGGCACCGCGTTCCTCGCGACGCGCGAGTCGGCCGCCAACGATGCGCACCGGGCCGCCATCCGCTCCACTGCGGCGGACGAGAGCGTGCTCACCCGGGCGATGAGCGGACGGCTGTCGCGCGGGGCGCGCAACCGGGTCGTGACCGAGATCGAGGCATCCGGAGCGATCGCGCCGTTCCCCGCGCAGAACTGGCTGACCGGCCGCTTCCGCGCGGTGGCCGGACAGCGCGGCCTCGGCGAGCTGCAGTCGCTCTGGCTGGGCCAGTCCGCCCCGCTGGCGACCCGGACCACCGCATCCGAGGTCTTCACCGAGCTGCGCGCCGGCATCCCCGCCTGAGCGCCCCACCCCTCCCGTCTATTTGTCACCAAGTGTCGTTATCGGCGCCGGATTTCTGCACTTCGTGACATATAGACGGGGGAATCAGAGGATGACGGTCGAGCGGCCGTGCACGATGACGCGGTCCTCGGCGTGCCACTTCACGGCGCGGGCGAGCACGTAGCGCTCGACATCGGCGCCGCGGCGCTGCAGCTCGGCGGCCGACTCGGCGTGCGTGACGCGCGTGACATCCTGCTCGATGATCGGACCCTCGTCGAGGTCGGCCGTCGCGTAGTGCGCGGTCGCTCCGATCAGCTTCACGCCGCGATCCTTTGCCCGCGCATAGGGGTTCGCGCCGATGAAGGCGGGCAGGAACGAGTGGTGGATGTTGATCACCGGCGCACCGAGGCGCTCGATGAAGTCGTCGCTGAGGATCTGCATGTACCGGGCGAGCACGACCAGGTCGACGTTGCCCTGCAGCAGTTCGAGCTGGCGCTGCTCCATCTCGGACTTGGCATCCGCGCCCTCACCGCGCGGGATGTGCACGAACGGCACACCGAACGAGCGCACCGACTCGGCGAGGTCGGGGTGGTTCGAGACGACCATGGTCACGTCGATGTCGAGCTCGCCCCGCTGGGTGCGCCACAGCAGCTCCATCAGGCAGTGGTCGTACTTCGAGACGAAGATCGCGACGCGCTTGCGCTTGGAGGTGTCGTGCAGCGACCACTCCATGCCGAAGCGGTCGGCGACCTCGCCGATCGACGCCTCGAGTGCGGGCCGCTTCGCCGTGAGCCCCTCGAGGTGGATGACGGTGCGCTGGAAGAAGCGGCCGCCCTCCTCATCGGTGGAGTGCTGGTCGAGCGAGATGATGTTGGCCCCGTGCGACGCCAGCACTCCGGCGACGGCCGCGACGATGCCGGGCTGGTCGTCGCAGGCGATGAGAAGGCGTGCGGTGTCGGTCTGAGGCATGGGCGCTCCTGATACGGGGTGTCTGTCGATTCTGCCCGCATCGGCCCGGCCGCGGCGAATCGTTACCCTGGTGGGATGGGCCCCACCGCCGCGCTGCTGGACGACGCACGCCGCCGCCTGTCCGGCACGCCGCGGGAGGGACTCGGGATGCTGCGCCGCTCGCGGTGGCGCGCCGATCGCATCGTACGGGCGGGGGAGGCGTGGCACCTGGGCGTGCTGCTGCTCACCGATGACGGGGTGCTCGCCACCGGTGAGATCCTGCGTGCCGCCGAGGAGGTGCGCCGCGGCTACACCGCCGAATCGGCCAGGGCGCGCGCCGAACGCCGCGCGCAGGCGCGACGCGGAGGCTTCGGCGAGGGTGAGGTCGTGCACCTCGGCTGGCAGGTGCTCGATCCGGATGCCGTCGATTCCGGCGCAGCATCCGGCCCTCTCGCACTGATCGACGGCGTGCCGGGCGTGCGCTGGTCGCCCGGCGGGGCGCTCGTGCCGCTGGCGGGGTATCTCGACGAGCGCATCGCGCTCCTGCGCTCCTGACAGCTGCTTCCTGGGTCCCTGAGGCTCTCGAAGGGCCCCAGACATCCGGATGCTGGGTGCTTCGAGAGCCTCAGCATCCCAGTTGGCGGGCCTCAGTACCCCAGCCCCCGGCGCTCAGGCGCCCAGCAGCCCGGGGAATCCCGAGAGCAGCGCGTCGCCGTCGACGGAGGCCGACAGCACGGTCTGCTCGGTGTGCGCGTACTCGCGCGGATCGAAATAGCCGGATGCCCGGTACACGGCCATGCGGTCGGCGAAGTCCTGCGGAGACGCCTCGGGGTGGAACTGCACCGCGTACAGCCGGTCGCCGGCGCGGTACGCCTGTACCGGGCACTCCTCCCGGGTCGCCAGCAGCACGGCGCCGGGCGGCGTGGCCGCGGCGGACTCCTTATGCGCGGTGAACACCGACAGCGACGGTGCGAGCGGGCCGAACAGCGGATCGGCCGCACCGGCGTCGGTGAGCTGGATGCGCGCCGCCTGCACGCGCTCGGGGTGCGCGAGCGTCACCTCGCCGCCCAGCATCCGGGTCACCACGCCGATGCCGTAGCAGGTGAACAGCGCGGTCGCCGCACCGTCGAGGGCCCGGGATGCGATGCGCTCGAGGTCGTGTTCCACGGCGAGCTGAGCTTCGCTCTTGTCAGCCTCGGTGACGTTGAAGGGCGAGCCGCCGATGACGAACCCGTCGTACTGCTGCCACTCCACCGTCTCGAGCGAGGCGTGCAGCAGGTCGACGCGATCGAGGCTGTCGACGCCCAGGCCGCGCCGGAACGAGCGGTGCTCGGCATCCGCCGCACTCCGCTCGGGGCGGACGCACACGTACAGCACCGAGGACATGCGGTGATTCTATTCGTCCGTTTCACCGGGCCCGGGAATAGTCGTCATGGTGTGACGTTGAAGTTGATAGCAACACGCTCAACTTTGAGAGGAAACACATGCCCAACGACTTCAACGAGGCGGGTTCGGGCTCGTTCGACGAGTTCCTGGCCCGTTACCTCGCAGGTGAACAGGCCCGGCAGGCACGCTCGATCGACCTCAGCCGGTTCCTCACCGCGCGCACCCAGCAGATCCTGCAGCGTGCCGGTCGTTTCGCGCTCGAACGCGGTCAGACCGAGCTCGACGCCCTGCACGTTCTGCGCATGATCGTCGACGACGAGGCCGTCTCGCAGGCGATCCGTCAGATCGGCGTCGACCCGAAGACGATCATCGAGGCCGTCGACGCGCGCCTGCCGATGCCCGGCAGTGCATCCGGCCAGGGCGCGGCCACCATCACGCCCAGTGCGAGTCGCGCGCTGTTCCACTCGTACCAGGTCGCCCGCTCGTCGGGCGCGACCTACATCGAGCCCGAGCACCTGTTCTTCGCTCTCGTGCTCGGTCAGGACGTGCCCGCCGGGCAGATCCTCGCCCGTGCCGGCGTGACCGCCGAAGCGCTCACCCAGAGCCTGCGCGAGCCGGTCTCCACCGGCGTCGACACGGCCTCGGAGTCGGGGCAGGATGCCGCGCAGACGGCATCCGAGACGCCGATGCTCGACCAGTACGGCCTCGACCTCACCGCGCGCGCCCGCGCCGGCGAGCTCGACCCGGTCATCGGCCGGGCCGACGAGATCGAGCAGACCATCGAGATCCTCAGCCGCCGCACCAAGAACAACCCGGTGCTCATCGGCGAGGCCGGCGTCGGCAAGACCGCGATCGTCGAGGGCCTGGCCCGCGCGATCGTCGACGGCGCTGTGCCCGCGCAGTTGAAGGACCGCCGCGTCGTCGCGCTCGACCTGCCCGGGATGCTCTCGGGCACCCGCTACCGCGGTGACTTCGAGGAGCGACTGACCAAGACGATGGACGAGATCGCAGCTCACAAGGGCGAGATCATCGTGTTCGTCGACGAGCTGCACACCGTCGTCGGTGCGGGCGGCTCCGGCGAGGGCGGCAGCATGGACGCCGGCAACATCCTCAAACCGCGCCTGGCGCGCGGTGAGCTGCACCTCGTCGGCGCTACGACCCTCAGCGAGTACCGTCGCATCGAGAAGGACCCGGCGCTGGAGCGCCGCTTCCAGCCGGTGAAGGTCGGCGAGCCCTCGATCGAGGATGCCGTGCGCATTCTGGAGGGGCTGAAGCCCGCCTACGAGGAGCACCACGCCATCAGCTACACCGATGACGCGCTCCGCGCCGCCGTCGAGCTCAGCGCCCGCTACCTTCCCGACCGGGTGCTGCCCGACAAGGCGATCGACCTGATCGACCAGGCCGGTGCCCGGCTGCGGCTGCGACTCGGTGTCGTCCCCGACGTGACGAAGCTGATGGCCGAGCTGGCCGAACTGGAGTCGCGCAAGAACGCGGCCGTCGGAGCGGAGCACTACGAGGAGGCCTCGCGCATCCGCGATGAGATCGCCGATGTGCAGCGCCGCATCGACGAGGCGCAGGCGACGCCTGCGGCATCCGCCTCTGCCGCTGTGCCTGTGGCCGACGTCGCCGACGTGCCTGTGGCAGTCGTAGACGAGGCGCAGATTGCGGCCGTGATCTCGCGCGCCACCGGCATCCCCGCCAGCCGTCTCACCGAGACCGAGCGCGAGCGTCTGCACGAGCTCGAGGCCGACCTGCACGCCCGGGTGATCGGGCAGGACGACGCGGTGGCCGCGGTCGCGCGCTCCGTGCGCCGCAGCCGCACCGGCATGGGCGACGCGCGTCGCCCGGTCGGATCGTTCCTGTTCCTCGGCCCGACCGGTGTCGGCAAGACCGAGCTGGCCAAGGCCCTCGCCGACCGACTCTTCGACGATGAGAACGCCGTGATCCGCTTCGACATGAGTGAGTTCGGCGAGCGGCACACCGTGTCGCGCCTGGTCGGAGCCCCTCCGGGATACGTCGGCTACGACGAGGCCGGGCAGCTCACCGAGCGCGTGCGGCGCAACCCGTACTCGATCGTGCTGTTCGATGAGATCGAGAAGGCGCACCCCGACGTGTTCAACCTGCTGCTGCAGGTGCTCGACGACGGTCGCCTGACCGACGGCCAGGGTCGCACGGTCGACTTCCGCAACACAGTGATCGTGATGACCTCGAACATCGGCTCGGAGTTCCTGGCGTCCCGCTCGGGCGCGCTCGGGTTCGTCGCCTCGCAGGATGGGTCGGCCAATGGGTTCGCCTCGGCCGACGACCTGCGGGCGCGGGTGATGGGCAAGCTGCGCGAGGCCATGCGGCCGGAGTTCCTGAACCGCATCGACGAGATCGTGCTGTTCCAGAAGCTCACGCGTGACGAGCTGGGTCGCATCGTGTGGCTCATGCTGCAGGCGACGTCCCAGCGGCTGGCCGGCCGCGAGGTGTCGATCGAGGTCACGGATGCCGCAATCGAGTGGCTCGGCGAACACGGCTACGAGCCCGAGTACGGTGCCCGCCCGCTGCGCCGGCTGATCCAGCGCGAGGTCGACGACCGCGTCGCCGACCTGCTCGTCTCGGGTGAGCTGACCGACGGCGGACAGGTGATGGTGGATGCCGTGGACGGCGCCCTGCGGGTCGAGGCCGCCCTGCCCGCCATCCCCTGACCCTTTTCCGCCGAGACACTCACCTGCCGTCGACACCCCCAGCTGCGGATCCCCGCAGCTGGGGGTGTCGACGCGAAATGGGGGTCTCGGCGAGGGGTTTGAGTGCCGCGTCAGCGGGAGGAGTTCGCGGTGCGGCCGCGGACGATGCCCACGAACGTCTCGATGTCGGGGGTCGTCGCGTCGCGACGCCACGCCAGCACGACGGGGGAGGTGCGTCCGCCCAGCAGCGGACGGTAGTCGGCATCCTTGCGGTGGTGCAGTCGCGCGAGCGACATCGGCACCACGACGATCCCGGCCCCGGATGCCGCGGTCGCAATGGCGTCCTCGGTCGTCGCGATCGTCGGGAAGTTCGGTGCGACGGTCGGCAGACCGAGCGGGCCGAGCACGTCGTCGCCGGGCGTGATGAGCACCTGCCCGGCGAGGTCGTCGGGGGTCAGCCTGTCGGTCGCCATCAGGAACGAGTCGGTGGATGCCACGACCACCGGGATCTCGTCGTAGAGCGGGATGACATGCAGGTCGTCGGTGCGCTCGAGCGGCTGCCGCACAAGCGCGAGGTCGAGCTCCTCCAGCTGCTCGCGCTGATCGGCGAAGCTCACCGGGATCAGCTCGAGGGTGACGTGCGGCATCCGCTGGTGCCAGCTGTCGATCCACCGGCCCGGTGTGGTGCCGGCGATCAGGCCGAGCCGCAACGTGCGCGGCTCTTCCGGCGCGGGTCCGGGCGTGGGCTGCGGGCGGCGGGTCGCGGCGCCGCGGGGCTGCCGGCCGCCGGCATCCTTCTTCCCGGGCTTCACCGGCTTCGCAGACCTCACCGTCTTCGCAGACCTCGAGGCCTGCTTGCGGGGGCGGCCGGGACGACCTCTCGATGCGGGCACCTGCACAGCGTACCCGGCGATGCTGCGGCATCCGCTTCTCTCGCCGGCCGTGCGACGGGGGCGACGAGTGCGGTCCGTCGTCAGGCGGGGCGGACGGCCACGCAGCACTGCCCCTCGTGCGGCTCGGCGCAGGCGTGCAGCTCGCTGCATCCGAGGCCCTCCAGGATGCCGCCGACCAGCGCGAGATTGGCGGAGCAGACCAGTGCGGTGTGGTCTCGGGCCAGCGAGTCGAAGGGGCAGTTGGCGAGCGTGAGCGCGACGTCGTCGCCCTGCGGCTCGTACCCCTGGGTGGCCAGGACGGCGGATGCCCGTTGCAGGCCGCCCTCGGCATCCGCGGTCCCGGCCGCTTCGGCGGCGATCCGCAGGCCTTCCTCCCGGGCGACGATCGCGACGGATTCCGCGAGGTCGGCGCCCTCCGCCGCACGCTCGATCGCCCCGGCGAGCACGTGCCCGACGAGGTCGTAACGGCGCTCGGGCAGCGACACCGAGATCGTTCCGGATGCCCGGCGGTAGAGCTTGGACGGGCGCCCCGCACCGGGGCCGGTCCGTCCGCTCAGCCGGCGGAACTCGGTCTCGAGGAGCCCCGCCTCGACGAGCTTGTCGAGGTGGAAGCGGGCCATGTGGGACGGGATGCCGACCGCGCTCGCCGCGGCCTCGCGACTGACCGGCTCCGGCTGCGCGGAGATGTGGTCGTAGAGCGCCCTGCGGGTGTCGTCCGCCAGGGTGCCGATGCTCGATGCGCGACTGGTGATGTCCATGATGACCTCTAAAAGAAGTTGATCTTGCGCTTAGAAGCGGAGGCTTCTATTTTTGATAATAACTTCTTTTAGAAAGGATGGCTCGGAGATGAGCGTTCGGAGTGAGGCCCGTCCCGCGGTGACGCGAGACGGCGACCGGATTGCATTCATGCTGCTGCGCACGGTCTTCACCGTGGCGCCGATCCTGTTCGGGCTCGACAAGTTCGTCAGGGTCCTGACGTCGGACTGGGAGCGCTATCTGGCGCCCTGGATGGACGACATCATCCCCGGTGACGCCACCACCGCGATGGCGATCGTCGGTGTCGTGGAGATCGCCGCCGGCGTGCTGGTCGCGTTCCTGCCCCGGCTGGGCGGCCTCGTCGTCGCCGCGTGGCTCGCGGGCATCATCGTGAGCCTGGTCAGCGTGGGCGGCTACCTCGACATCGCGCTGCGCGACTTCGGCCTGCTCGTCGGTGCGCTCGCCCTGTCGTTCCTGGCCGCCGGCCGCGGTTACGGCTGGCTGCGGCGTCGCGGCTGACGGGATGAACTGACGGGTCGGCCCGGCAGCCGGCCTGACGAGACAGCCCATGGATGCCTGCCGCCGGCGCAGTCGCCGGGGGAGGCACCCATGGGTGGGGTCGTGGTGCTTCTGGGAGACACCAGTGGGGCATGTCTCAGAAATGGTGGGTGTCGGGCGGTCGCACCCGCAGTTTCTGGGACACACCAGTGGGGCATGTCTCAGAAATGGTGGGTGTCGGGCTGTCGCACCCGCATCTTCTGGGACATCGGATGGCTGCGGCTCGGCGCGTCACGGCCAGCACCCCATTCAGGTGCCGGCCGGGCAGCACTCAGGCGGCGAGCCAGAGACCCTTCTGGTCGGTGGCGATCCGCAGGCCGGCGGCGACGGTCTCGTCGTCGCCGATGCGTGCGCCGCGTGCGATTCGGGCTCCGGCACCGATCTCGGTGCGGACACCGATGTGCGCGCCCTCGCCGATCGCGGCACCCTGGCCGATGTGCGCGTGCGCGTCGATGTACGCGTTCTCGCCGACCACGGCATCCGAGTCCACCCATGCGCCACGGGCGACCTTCGCACCCGCGCCGATGCGCGCCCCGGGTTCGACATAGGCCCCTGCCTCGATGAGCGCCTTGGGGTGCACCTTCGCGCCGTGCGCGACGAGCCCACGGCCGTTCGCGTGCTTGCGGTACCGCAGCGTCGCGCCCTGGTCGTCCTCGATGTCGATGTAGTTCTTACCCACATTTCCTCCCGTCCGGAGACTTCCGGATATAGCTACAACCACCAGAAGTGGAAATTCATTCCCCATCTGGGATGGCGTTGTGCACGGTGGAGATGTGTTCAGTGCTGGCAGTTCGGACACCAGAAGGTGATGCGCTCGCTGGTGGGCGAGGCGCCCAGCTCGTCACGGCGGATGAGCATGCCGCATCGGCGGCAGGGCCGGCCGGCCCGGCCGTACACCCAGTCGGTCATGCCGCGGCGCGCGTCGCCGGTGAAGGTGCGGTCGACCCGGTCACGATTGGCCTGGATCGTGCGGGCGCCGAGGTCGATCAGGGCTGCGGTGTCGACCTCGGATACCGGCGTCTCGGGCAGGATGCCGCGCAGGAACAGCAGCTCAGCCGCGTATTCGTTGCCGAAACCGGCGACATTGCGCTGGTCGAGCAGCGCGACGTGGATGCTGCGGGCGTCGGCCGCCACCCGGCGCGTGGCCTCGGCGGCATCCCAGTGCTCGGAGAGCGGGTCAGGGCCGAGATGGCCGACGAGCTCGCTCTCGTCGCGCGTGGGGACGACCTTCACCTCGGCGATGTCGACGCCGACGGCCTCTCGCGTCGCGGTGCCGACGATCGCGCGCACCTTGAACGCGCGATGCCGCCACTTCTCACCGGGGCGGTAGAGGCGCCACATGCCGTCCATGCGCAGATGGGAATGAAGGGTGAACGCGCCGATGCGCATGAGCAGATGCTTGCCCCTGGGCACGACGTCGTGGATGATCTGGCCGGTGAGATCGACCGTTGCGACGCGAGGGACGCGCAGGTCGAAGCGCGTCACGGTCTGGTCGCGAAGTGCCTCGTCGAGACGCCGCGCGACCTGGAAGACGGTGTCGCCCTCAGTCACGCGGGGGCTCCGGTGGGGCGGGCGGAGGTGGCGTGCGGCGGGCGGGCTCCGACGCGGCTGTCGTCCGAGGTGCGGCAAGGGGCGGATGGTCGAGCAGATCGCGCGCCAGCAGAGTCGCACCCGCTACCGCCGTGGGCATGATGAAGACGGCACCGAGCGGCACCATGAAGCACAGCTGCGTCGCGACGCCGAAGCCGAGCAGCCGGGTGCGGCGCGCGCCGAGCATGCGCGAGCGGACCGAGCCGGGAATGTCGCGGGCGTTCAAGGCGCGGCCGGTGAGCTCGCGGGCGAGGAGGCGACCGGTGAGCAGCACGCTGACCACCGCGGCGAGCGGAGCACCGACGACAGGGATGAACCCGAGCGCGAGGGCGAGCAGGGCGACCAGCGCGCCAAGAGAGATCAGGCGGATGCTCTCTCCGACGGCGACCCGCAGACCCCCGTCGCTCTCGGGCACCGCACCCCCCAGGTCGTTCTCGACGGCGCGCCAGATGCGCTGATAGAACGGGTCGCCGATCAGCAGCGTGAGCGCGGTGAAGGTCACGGTGGCGAGCACGATCACGCCGATGGCGATCACCACCGACATGGCGGCGCGCAGCGCGGTGGCCCAGAACGGATCCCAGCCGTCGGCGAACGGGGTCATCCAGGTCGTGATCGCGCCCAGCGAGAACAGCAGCGGGATGATCACCGCGGCGAGCAGTGCGAGTGCGATCAGCCCCGGAAGCAGCCCGAGCATCATGAGCCCGGGGCGCCGCCGCCAGTATCCGAACCCGCGCCCGAGAAAGCGGATGCCGGTGAGGAACTCGCTGACCATGATCAGAAGTCAACCAGACGGGGCCGACGCGCGGATGCGAAGCGCGCGGTCCGTGCCGCTTGCGGTCGATCGCAGCCCATTCACACCGCCTTGCGCAGCGCGTAGCCACGCGGGGTGGCGACGAAGCCGGCCTCCTGCAGAGCGAGCGCGAACGGGGTGCCGTAGATGCCCTCGCCGTTGATCTTCTCGACGGTGAGCGTCTCGAGCCGCCGGGCACGCGACGTGGCGACGAGATCGGATGCGGCCGCACGCAGCACGTCGGGATCGTCGTCGAAGGCCAGCACCGTGCGACCGCCGCGCTCCAGGTAGAGCACGAGTGCGCCGTCGACGAGCACCACCAGCCCGCCCGCCTTGCGGCCCGGCCGGTGCGACACCTCGTCGAGGCGCGGCCAGGGCAGGGCAGCGCCGTACGGATTGGCGGGGTCGGTGGCGGCGAGCGTCACGGCCTTGCGCGGTGGCGGGTCGGCGAGGCCGGAGAAGGTGCGCAGGCGGTCGACGGTGGTGGATGCTGCGAACTGCGCGGCACCCAGCTTCTCGATCACGTATCCGCGGCGGCAGTGGCCGGCCTCTTCGAACCCGGCCAGCACGCGGTACGCCTGGGCGAAACCGCCCGGAACCCCCTCGGCCTGCACAGCGCCGCGGGTGACCACCCCGTACCGGTCGAGCAGCAGCCCGGCGGTGACGGTCGCGCGCCGCGCGGCATCCGGATCCGTCTCGGGCAGCACCGCCCAGCGGCCCCCGAAACTTCCCGTCGACGGGCGTGCGGTGGGCCGGGTGAGGGAGACACCGCGATAGGTGCGCGTGCGCGGTGCGCGCCGCGTCGTCTTGTGCGCCTGGGATCCGCCCGCGATCAGCGCCCGCACCGGCGCGAAGGTGTCGTTGGTGACATGGCCCTGCCAGGTGAGACTCCACAGCGCGTCGAGCACGGACTGCTCGTTCTCGGCATCCGTCATCGCGCGCAGAGCGCCCGCGAACGAGGCGCCGCTGAGTCGCAGCACATCGAGCACCTGCTCTTCCAGCGACCCTGCGGCCGGCGGCTCCTCTGGCACCGGCAGCGTGAACGGGGCGAGGTCGGCCGGATGCAGCGACACCCAGCCGTCCCTTCCCGGCAGCGCTCCGTGTCCCGCCCACACGACTTCGCCCGACGCGGTGAGCTCGTCGAGCAGCGCCGGGGTGTAGTCGCGCACGCGGCTCGGGAGCACGAGCGACTCCCAGGCGCTGGCCGGGATCGGCACGCCCGCGAACTGCTCGATCACCGCGAGCACGCCGTCGATGCCCTCGAGCGGTCGGGTGAGGTGCTGCCAGTCGGGCAGGAATCGTGCGTAGGCGTGCGGGCTGACCGGTTCGACGCTGCCGCGGATAGCCGCGAGCGAGCGCATCCGCAGGCGCCGCAGCACCTCGGCATCGCACCATTCCTTCGCCCCGCCCGGGTCGGCGTCGTCGGCAGGAAGGAAGAAGCCGCTGGTCAGACGACCCGCCGACTCGAGCCGCTGCAGCGTGTGCCGGGCGACCGCCGCACCGATCCCGAATCGGGCGGCGACGGATGCGGTGGTGAACGGACCGTGCGTGCGTGCGTGGCGCGACACGAGGTCGCCGAGCGGATCGGCGACAGGCTCGAGGAACGCGACCGGGATGCCGGTGGGCAGCGCCACGCCCAGGGCGTCGCGCAGTCGCCCGGCATCCTCGATCGCCGCGAAGCGGGGCTGCCCGGCGACCGTGACCGGAATGGCCCGGCGAGCGGTGACGAGCTCGGCGAGCATAGCAGCGGCCTGTTCGGGCGTCGCCGAGACGGACGAAGGCGTCTCGTCGCGCTCCGCTCGCTCGGGGGCCGGACGCTCGGGGGCCGGGTGCTCAGGCGCCGGATGCTCAGGGGCCGAAGCAGCAGCGGCGACGGGCTCCAGCCGGAGTGCCACCTCATCGGCATCCAGCGGGCCCAGCAGCCGCAGCAGGTCGGCCACGCCTTCGATTCCGCGTGCCCGCCGCTGCGGGTCGAGGCGCTGCGCCTCGCGCTCGAACTGGGCGATGACATCCGGATCGAGCAGCTCACGCATCTCGACCGTGCCTAGCAGCTCACCCAGCAGCGCCGGGTCGACCGAGAGGGCGGCGGCGCGCCGCTCGGCGAGCGGGGAGTCGCCCTCGTACATGAACGCGCCGACGTACCCGAACAGCAGGTCGCGTGCGTAGGGCGAAGGCTGTGCGGGTTCGGTCTCGACCAGCCGGATGCGCCGCTCGGCGACGTCGGTGATGAGCCGCCGCAGCGAGGGCAGATCGTAGACGTCCTGCAGCACCTCGCGCAGCGTCTCGAGGATCACCGGGAAGGTCGGATGCCGCCTGGCCACCTCGAGCAGCTGCGCCGACCGCTGCCGCTGCTGCCACAACGGCGTGCGCTTGTTCGGGTTCATGCGGGGCATGAGCAGTGCGCGGGCCGCGCACTCGCGGAACCGCGAGGCGAACAGCGCCGACCCGCCGACCTCGGCGGTGACGATCTGCTCCAGCTCATCGGCGTCGAAGACGAACAGCTCCGCACCGGGCGGCTCGGCATCGGCATCCGGGATGCGCACGAGGATGCCGTCGTCGCTCGCCACAGCCGAACCCTCGACGCCCAGCCGCTCGCGCACCCGGGCGTTGATCGCCAGCGCCCACGGTGCGTGCACCTTCATGCCGTACGGGGAATGCAGGATCACGCGCCAGTCGCCGACCTCGTCGTGACCGCGCTCGACGGTCAGCGTGCGATCGGTGGGCAGGGTGCCGGTCGCCTCGCGCTGCTCGGTCAGGTAGCCGATCAGGTTGTCGCGGGCGCGCTCGTCGAGGCCGGCGTCGATCAGCCGCTGCTGGGCCTTCGCGGGCGCGGCCGTCGACACCTCGCGTGAGAAGCGCCCGAGTGCCTCACCCAGCTCGAAGGGGCGCCCGATGCCGTCACCGTGCCAGAACGGCACCTTGCCCGGCTGCCCGTACGCGGGGATCACGTTCACGCGATCGTGGGTGATCTCGGCGATGCGCCAGCTGGTGGTGCCGAGTGTGAACACATCGCCCACGCGCGACTCGTAGACCATCTCCTCGTCAAGCTCTCCGACCCGCGCGCCGGTCGTCTCTCCGGCGACGAACACTCCGAACAGGCCGCGATCAGGGATCGTCCCGCCGCTGGTCACCGCGATGCGCTGCGCACCAGGGCGGCCGGTCAGCGTTCCGGCATCCCGATCCCAGACCACGCGCGGACGCAGCTCGGCGAACTCGTCGGACGGATACTTGCCGGCCAGCAGGTCGAGGGTCGCTTCGTACGCCGAACGCGGCAGAGTCTGGAACGGTGCGCTGCGCCGCACGGTCTCGAACCACTCCTCGACGGAGATCGGATCGAGAGCGCAGGCGGCGACGGTCTGCTGGGCGAGGATGTCGAGCGGGTTGCGCGGCACCGCGATCGCCTCGATCTGCCCCGCCAGCATCCGCTCGGTGACGATCGCGGTGTGCAGCACGTCGCCGCGATGCTTGGGGAACAGCGAGGCCCGGCTGACCTCGCCGACCTGGTGGCCGGCGCGGCCGACGCGCTGCAGACCGGATGCCGCCGACGGCGGCGCCTCGACCTGGATCACCAGGTCGACGGCGCCCATGTCGATGCCGAGTTCGAGGCTGCTGGTCGCAACGACGCAGCGCAGCATCCCGGATTTCAGCTCCTCCTCGACGAGCGCGCGCTGCTCCTTCGACACCGAGCCGTGGTGTGCCTTCGCGAGCACGGGCTCGGCGCCCGCGGTGGACCCGGCCTGCGCCATCATCGCGGCGGGCGGTGCGGCGCCCTCCGGCACAGGCATCCCTATGCGCTCCGAGTAGATCTCGTTGAGTCTGCCGGTGAGCCGCTCGGCCAGGCGCCGGGAGTTGGCGAACACGATCGTCGAGCGGTTCTCGAGCACCTTGTCGACGATCGCCTCTTCGACATGAGGCCACACCGAACCCGTGACCTCCGTGTATTCGGCGGGTTCGTCGTTCGCCGTCGCAGCGCCCGGTGGCGGGGGAGGGTTGCGCATGTCGTCGATGGGCACGACCACACCCAGCTCGAAGGTCTTCACCGCACGCGGAGCGACGATCTCGACGGGGGCAGAGCCGCCCAGGAACCGGGCGACCTCGTCGATCGGGCGGACCGTGGCCGACAGGCCGATGCGCTGCGCGGGCTGCTCGGCACCGCGCGCCTTCCGCAGCGCGTCGAGGCGCTCCAGGCTGACGGCGAGGTGGGCGCCGCGCTTGGTCGCGGCGACCGCGTGCACCTCGTCGATGATCACCGTGTGCACGCCGCGCAGCGTCTCGCCTGCCCGGCTGGTGAGCATGAGGTAGAGCGACTCGGGCGTCGTGATGAGGATGTCGGGCGGATCGCTGACCAGCTTGCGCCGGTCACTCGAGGTCGTGTCGCCCGAGCGCACGCCGACCGTGACCTCGGGCACCGGCACGCCCAGCCGGCGTGCGGACTGGCCGATGCCGATCAGCGGGGAGCGCAGGTTGCGCTCGACGTCGACGCCCAGCGCCTTCAGCGGTGAGATGTAGAGGATGCGGGTGCGCGGCGCGCCCTTCTCAGCATCCGGATCCGCCGTCGCGCGTTCACGGAACACGCTGTCGATCGCCCAGAGGAATGCGGAGAGCGTCTTGCCCGACCCGGTGGGCGCGACGACGAGCGCGTTGCGGCCGGCGGAGATCGCCTCCCACGCGCCGGTCTGCGCCGGGGTGGGTGCGTCGAACGCCCCGCGGAACCAGTCCTGCGTCGCGGGCGTGAAGCGGTCGAGCACATCGCTCATCCTCCTATCTTCACCCGCCCCTCCGACATCCGCTCCGCAGCTGCGGATCCTGCCTGCATTTCTGCGAGGAAGCGCCGGATGCGGGGGTCCGACCATCGCGTGCCGATAGCGTGAAACCATGGATGACGCGGAGTTCACCCGCCTGTACGGAGAATGGATGCCGCGCACGCCGGCCGACGTCCGCGACTTCTTCGAGGGCTATCCGGGCGCCTGGTGGATCGCCGGCGGCTGGGCGCTCGAGGCCTTCACCGGTGTCGAGCGCCATCACGAGGACATCGATCCCGGCATCCTGCGCGCCGATCTGCCCCTGTTGCGCAGGCACGCGCAGGGCCGCCTCGATCTGTGGGCCGCGTTCTCGGGAGCGCTGAAGCCGGTGGCATCCGATGACCCCGGCGACCTGCCGGACGGATGCGGTCAGCTCTGGTCGCGGCGCAGCGCGTCCGACGCGTGGCAGTACGACATCCTGCTCGGCCCGGGAACGCCGGATGAGTGGCGCTACCGGCGGGACCCGAGCATCCGGATGCCGATGGCGCAAGCGCTGTGGGAACGCGACGGCATCCGGTACCTGCAACCGCAGATTCAGCTGCTGTACAAGGCGAAGGGGCTGCGCGCGAAGGATCAGGCCGACTTCGACGCGACGCTGCCGTTCCTCGACGAGCAGCGCAGGGCCTGGCTGGCGGAGGCGCTGGAGCGCACCCTGCCCGGGCATCTGTGGAGCGCGCGGCTGGCCTGAATCAGCGCGTGTCAGTCCTCGTTCGGGACGAGGATCCAGAGCAGCACGTAGGCCCAGATCGACAGGCCGGCGAACAGGACGGCGAGCACCGTGATGACGCGCACCGTGGTCGGACGGATATCGAACCGGCGGGCGATGCCCGCGCAGACGCCGGCGATCACGCGGTCCCGGGTGGGGCGGATGAGAGCGTTCATGCTCCCATCCTGCCCCGCCCGGGTGGGAGGGAAAACCCCGGGATGCTCGGGCGTTGGGCGGGCTCGTGGACCCAGCGCGTCACACTTCGGTCAGCGCGCCATCGGCATCCAGCTCCAGCGTCAGATCCAGCCCGAGCCGCGCGAGGAACGCATCGTCGTGGCTGACGATCAGGATCGCCCCGCGGTAGGCGCGCAGCGCCTCGACGAGCTGGTCGACCGTGTCCAGGTCGAGGTTGTTCGTCGGCTCGTCGAGCACCACCAGGTGCGGCGCCGGATCGGCGAGCAGCAGCTTCGCCAGGGCGACGCGGAACCGTTCACCGCCCGAGAGCAGGCCCACCGGGCGGTCCATGGTGCCGCCGCGGATCAGGAACCGGGCGAGCCGGTTGCGCAGCTCCTTGTCGGGCACGTGCGGCGCCGCGGCGGCGATGTTCTGCACCACCGAGGCCCGGTCGTCGAGCCCGTCGATCCGCTGCGAGAGGTACCCGATCCGGTCGGTGTACGACTCGGCGTGCAGGTTCGGGTTCATCGGAGGTGCGGATGCCTGGGCATCCGCACTCTCCGCGCGGGAATGTGCGCTTGCCGCGGAAGGATTCCCCGAATCTGTCCGCGCGAAGCGCACTTCTCCGCGCGAAGCGTCGATCTCGCTCGCACCGGACGCGACCAGCCGCCGCAGCAGCGTCGTCTTGCCGACGCCGTTGCGTCCGATCAGCGCGACCCGCTCCGGCCCCTGGACGATCCACGACCGGGAGCCGTCGCCGAGGGTGGCGATGCGGCGCGAGGCCGACACCCCGGGGTCGGGCAGCACGATCTTCATCAGGTCGTCGTCGCGCACACGGCGTCCGGCCTCGTCCAGAGCCGCCCGTGCGGCTGACTCGTTGGCCTGCTTCTCCCCGCGCAGCTTGCCCGCCGACACCTGCGCGGCCATCTTGCGCCCGTTCGCGATGATCTTCGGCACCCGCTTCTCTTCGAACGCCTTCCGTCCCATCTGCGCCCGCGTCGCGAGCTTCGTGTCGGCCTCGATCCGCTGCCGCTTCTCCTTCCGGTAGGCCTGCGCGGCGTCGCGCTCGGACTGGCGCGCGGCATCCTGCTCGGCATCCAGCCACGCCCGCCACTCGGAGTACGGGCCCCCGAACACCGTGAGTTCGCTGCCGTACAGTTCGGCGGTGTCGTCCATCAGCTCGAGCAGCGACACGTCATGGCTGACCACGATCAGCGTCCCCTTCCAGGTACGCACCATCTCCGCAAGCCGACCGCGCGCCTCGCGGTCGAGGTTGTTGGTCGGCTCGTCGAGCAGGGTGATCGGGGCGCGGCGCAGCCGGATGCCGGCGATCGCCACCAGCACCGCCTCGCCGCCGGAGAGCTCGCCGACGGTGCGGTCGAGGAACGATGGATCGAGCCCCGCCTCGGTCAGTGACACCTCGGCTCGCGCCTCGATGTCCCAGTCGTCGCCGATTGCATCGAAGTGTGCGGGGTCGACGTCACCGGCCGTGATCGCACGCACCGCGTCGAGTGCGCCGGCGATGCCCAGCAGGTCGGCGACGCGGCGGCCGGTGTCGAGCGTCAGCCGCTGCGGCAGATAGGCGATGTCGCCGGTCGTGGTGATATGACCCGAGGTCGGATGCAGTTCGCCGGCGATCAGGCGCAGCAGCGTCGACTTTCCCGAGCCGTTGCGCCCGACGAGGCCCGTCCGACCGGAGCCGAACGACCCGGACAACGCGGTCAGCGCGACGGTTCCGTCGGCCCAGGTGAAGGTGAGGCGGTCGAGGGTGACCGCGGTGTGAACGGAGATGGATGACATGAGCGACTCCCGGAGTGTGCGGGTGCGCGGATGCCGACGGTGAGCCCTCGGACAGGTCGCATCGCGTCGCGGAGGACGCGGAGGTCGCGGAAGACCATGAGGTCGCGGAGGACCATGAGCCGGGAAGGCTGGTTCCTGCGGGTCGGAAGGATCGTCGGATCAGCGCGTGGATGATTACGCGGAGAGGCGACGATTCAGATCAAGGGACTTCCAGACACGGCGGACAGGACTCGACGACTGTACCGGCGCATCCCTGCATCGCGCAACCCGGGCGTGTCGCACGTGTGGCTGCAGGGAACACGGGCGGGGCGGGGCACCCGCGGCCCCACCCCGCCCGTCCGATTCAGATCACTCGATGCGCAGGATCAGGCTGCGCCAGGTGGGCAGATCGACCGAGATCCCGCGGGTCGAGAGGGTCGCGGCATCCCCCTGGTAGACCTTCTCGCCCGACTCGTCCACGAGCGAGAACGCCCCGTCCCGTCGCACCCGAGGGAAGACGCGTTCCCGGCCGTCCGCGCCACCGCGACGGTAGACCACCAGGTGCTGCGGCCCGTAGACCAGCTGCAGGTGTGCACTCGTGCGCCTGTCCTCTGCGACACCCGCGCGGCGCAGGAACGCACCCAGCGCATCGACAGTGAGATCCTCCGCGTCGTCGAGCCAGAGGATCGGCCGGTCGAAGTCGTCGCGCTCGAGCACCTGCCGTACGCGCCGGTCGAGGTTGCGCCGGTCGGCGACCACCGCCTTGTAGTCGAACGAGGCTGCCAGCCCCTCGACCTGCTCGAGCCCAGAGGGCACCTGGGTGAGCATCGTCTCGATGATCTCGTCGTCCGTCAGCAGGTGCCAGGTCGGCAGGTGCAGATCGAGTGCGCGGCGCACGAACGGGACGACCGCGAAATTGTGCCCGTTCGCGGCGGGAACCGCTGCGGGATTCTGGATGAAGGCGACCTCAGCACCCGACCAGTCGACGGGCCCCGCCGAGTAGACCGGCGAGAACCGCCGGTAGTGCTTGTCGAACAGCTCCTCGAACGGCACGAAGTCGTTCAGGTTGTGCCACAGGCTCCAGTGCAGCTGCCCGGCGGCACCCGCCGCGTAGTACTGCACCAGCCCGGCCTCGGTCATGTAGTCGGCGGCCTCGACGCGATCCATGTCGGGCAGGAACGATTCGAAGCCGTAGTGGCCGCCCTCGCCGTTGTAGACCGGGTGCTTCGAGGTGGAGTACGGCGCGAACAGGGCCGGGATGGCGTAGGCGAAGACCGCGTCGATGTCGCGCGCCAGCCACGGCGACCGGCGCGACGACGCGTCGTCACGGGCGGGGATCGGCGCATTGGGCAGGTAGTGGTGCGGCGCGTTCGCGTCGACGATGTTCGAGAACTGCCAGGTCGGTGCCGCCGTCGAGACGTCGTGGCCGTAGGCGGGCGGCATCGCGAGGGTCAGCCGGCCGGGGTCGCCGGCCTTGACCGCCAGCGACGCCTGCTCGGTCAGGCGACGCCAGTTCGACTGGATCGACATGTACGCGGCATGCGGTTCGTTGTGCGGCACCTCGATACCGAGCACGTTCGGGTTGCCCTTGTAGTGGCCGGCGATCCACCGGTGCGAGTCGAAGAGCACCGTGCGGTGCTCGGCATCCGTCAGGTCGAGCTCGCCGCTCTCGGTGGGCGAGGGTGCGAGGTACGACACCGCGGTGCCCGGCTTGCCCGTCCCGCGGTCCGACGGCGTGCCGCCCTGCCAGTAGTCGTACGGGTCGGTGGGCGAGCGGTGCCAGTCGAGGATGACCCGGATGCCGTGCTCGCCGGCACGTGCGACGAAATGGTCGAGCATCTTGATGAACTCGGTGTTCAGCCCGCGCTTGCGCAGCTCACCCGCCCAGGCGTCGTCGTCGGGGAAGACGCCGTTCGCCGGCTGCACGAGACCGATGGCGAGCGGCACGCGGATCGCAGCGAGACCCCAGCTGGCCATGAGGCTCACGTCGGCGTCGAGGCCCGACCACAGTGCGCGGCGCGGATAGCTAAGCAGGAACAGGTCGTAGTTGAAGCCGGTGAACCCGAACGGCGCATCGCCGTCATGGAACTTGCCGTCGCGGATCGTGATCGGTGCGAGGTCGCGCGGTGCGCGCACTTCGACCGGGAACGTCTGGGAGACGCCGAGGTGCTCGATGCGGATCTCAGCCCGTCCGGCGGCCACGGGCTTGAGCGCGCCGTACTTGTCGATGGTGATCACTGCGGTGTTTGAGCTGCTCAGCGCGGAGTGCTGGGTGACATCCCGCGGGTCGCGGTCGGAGTAGGTGGCTCGCACGCTCAGCGGGACAGGATCGGCATCGCCGAGCAGCAGCACGGGCAGGCCCGAGGTCTCCAGCGTCGCCGGCTTCTGCTCCTGCACGAGGTGGTCGATCTGCACGTCGTCCACCCACAGGTCGCCGGTGGGGTCGGTGGCGAGGGCGAGGTGGTCCTTCCAGACCTGGATCTGCAGGGTGACCGCGTCGGGGAATCCGACGATGTTGTTCCAGCGGTCCATCTCGATGCCGATCCAGGCGCCGGGGCCGGGTGGTACGGCGGCATAGGCCTGGCGCAGCACCCGGGTGCCGCTGACCAGCCGCACCGCGACCCGGGTGATGTTGCGGCCGGTGACCTTGAAGCGCACCTTCTGGATCTCGAGGTGGTCGAGCGTCTTGACGAGGGCGACGTATCGTCCGGCGCTGGTGAAGTCCGCCGTGAGCCGGCCCGAGAACGTCCCTTCAGCAGCACGTTCCTCGTCCCGCACGAATCCGCCGCCTGCGGTGCCGTACTCGGGGCCGTACGAGACCGTCCACGGTTCGTGGCGTGATTCGAATCGTCCGACGACATCGGTCCACGTCACGGGCCCGGCGGCGACGGCCGCGGGCAGAGGGCCGGCGATGTCGCCGAGGACGCTTGTCGTGACGATGGCGCCGACGCCCATGAGCAGGGTTCGCCGTGACAGGTCGATTGTCATGCTGATCTCTCCGTTGTGATCGGTCTTGCGGTGACGGGGTCGGCCCGAGAGTAGCGGGAAAACCACTCGCTGTTCAATAGACTTAACGAACGTTCCAAATACGGAACGACGCGGGTTGGTCGAGGGATGCCGCAGCGTCCGCGCCCCCGTACCGTGGAGGCATGGATGACAGGCAGCCGAGTTCCCACGAGATGCGCGCGCGGCTGAGCTGGGGCGCCGGGCTCGCGATCGGGATGGGCACGGGTGTCGCGCTCGGCTCAGCACTCGACAACATGCCCCTGGGGCTCGGCATCGGCGTGGCCATCGGCGCCGCGCTGATGGCGGCGTTCACCGTCGCCGGGGCGCGTCGCGCCCGTCGTCACGCGGATGCCGCAGACGCAGCGGATGCCGCAGACGCAGCGGATGCCGCGCCCGACGTCGCTCCCGACGTCGCTCCCGACGTCACTTCGGGCGACCTGCCGGGTGATGAGGCCCCCGGCGGCCCGGAAGACGCCGCTGACCGCTGAACGGCCGGGTCGAGCATGTGGCCGGCCGTTCACGCAACCGCCTGTCCCCGGTCATCCTGCACGGTTATCGTGACCGCATGACGAACACGCCACGGCGCCTGCGCAGTCTCGCGCTCGCCGCATCCGTCCTGTTCATCGGCGCCTCCGGAGCCGTCGCGATGCCCGCGCTGGCCGACGACGGCGGAACCGGCGGGGAGCCGCCGGCGCTGCACACGCCGGACAGGTCCGGCCAGGGGAAGAACTCCGAGCACCGGAAGCCGGCGCATTCCAAGCCGGCGCAGTCCGAGACGAAGGGTGGTGTGGCTGACGTGCGATTCGCGACCTTCAACGCCTCACTGAACCGCGGCGAGCTGGGTGCGCTCGTGCGCGACCTGTCCGAGCCCGGCAATGCCCAGGCGGATGCGGTGGCCGAGATCATCCAGCGGGCCGACCCCGATGTGCTGCTGATCAACGAGTTCGACTACGACGCCGATGGCGAGGCGCTGCGCCTCTTCCACGACAACTACCTCGCTGTGCCGCACGGCGATGCGCAGCCGGTCAGCTACCCCTATCGATACGCGGCGCCGGTGAACACCGGAGTGCCCAGCGGCTTCGATCTCAACGACGACGGACGGGTCTCGGGCGGCGACGACGCCTGGGGATTCGGTCTCTTCCCCGGCCAGTACGGTATGGCGGTGTACTCGAAGCATCCGATCGACGAAGACGCGATCCGCACGTTCCAGAACTTCCGCTGGGCGGACATGCCGGGGGCGATGCTTCCCGACGATCCCTCGACGCCTGAGCCCGGCGACTTCTACTCCGAGGAGGAGCTCGCGCAGTTCCCGCTGTCGAGCAAGTCGCACTGGGATCTGCCGATCCGCGTGTCGAAGAACAAGACCGTGCACTTCCTCGTCTCGCACCCCACGCCGCCCACCTTCGACGGGGCCGAGGATCGCAACGGCACCCGCAACCACGACGAGATCCGCTTCTGGGCCGACTACGTCTCGGATGCCGAGACCAGCGCGTACATCGTCGACGACGCAGGGCGCACCGGCGGCCTGGGCGGCGGCGACCTGTTCGTCATCGCCGGCGACCAGAACGCCGACCCGCACGACGGCGACTCGACGGCGGGCGCGATCGCGCAGCTGCTCGAGCATCCGCACATCAACACCGGTTCGGTTCCCGCCAGCTCCGGAGGTGCGGAGGCGGCCGCTTCGCAGGGCGGGGTCAATGCCGAGCACCTCGGCGACCCGGCCGAGGACACCGCCGATTTCTCCGAGCCTCCGGGAAACCTGCGCGTGGACTACGTGCTGCCCAGCCGGCAGATCCGCATCGTCGACTCCGGCGTCTTCTGGCCGGCATCCGACGATCCGCTCTCACGGCTGACGGGCACGTACCCGTTTCCGTCGAGCGACCACCGGCTGGTCTGGGTCGACGCCGACGTTCCCGGCGCGAAGCGCTGAGGTTGCAGGTCCCGGCCCGAGGCCCGGCTCAGGCCGGGGCGACCGAGTCCTTCCACTGCGACAGGAAGACCCGCACGTCGGCGAGCTCCTGCTCCGAGATGGAGTGGGTGAGCCCCTGGTAGACGCGGCCGGAGAGCTCGGAGTGCCCGGGCAGCCACTGCGCGGTGTGATCGACGAGGTTGGGCGGGATGACATCGTCGCGACTGCCGCGACCCCAGAACACCGGCGGACGCTGCTCCTGCAGCACGGCGTCACCCGGCAGCTCTCCCTGCGCGGCGTAGCCGCTCAGCGCCACCACCGCGTCGATCCGGTCGGGGTCCAGACGCAGCGCCTGAAGCGACACCGCTGCGCCCTGCGAGAAGCCCAGCAGGGCGATCGATGGCGCACCTGCAGCGGCCGTGTCGAGCCAGCGCAGCAGCGACTCGGCGGCGGTCGTGATGCCCGCGGCATCCCTCGTCTGCAGCGAATCGATCAGGTACCACGAGCGTCCGGGCATCGGCCACGGCGGCGTGAGAGGTGCGGCGACGGATGCCACGGCGAGGCCGTCGGGCAGATACGGCACGAGTCCGAACAGGTCGTGCTCATCGGCGCCGTAGCCGTGCAGCAGCACGAGCAGCGGCATCCCGTCGCGGTCTTCGGTGGACCACCTCGTGGCGGCGTCGTCGATCGTCAGCGGCTCGGTCATGCTCCCATCCTGCCCTCCAGTACCGACCTCGGACGACCTCGTGCCGACCTTGGGCGACCTCATGGATGCCGGGGCGAGGGCTGGTAGAAAAGACACATGGCGGTGCGCACACCTGATCCCGATCCCGACGGCGACTTCGGTTTCGACGACGTGCCGTCTGCAGATGACAATCCGGGCTGGCTGACCGACATCGAGCTCGAGGCCGCACGCCGCCGGCTGCCGATGCTGTACGTCGAGGCCGTGCCGGTCGTGACCGACGGCTCGGGGCAGGTCACCTCGATCGGCGTGCTGCTGCGGTCGACGCCGCTGGGCGAGATCACCCGCACGCTCATCTCGGGGCGCGTCCGCTACGGCGAGACGATCCGGGACGCGCTGTTCCGTCATCTCGAGAACGATCTCGGGCCGATGGCGTTCCCGCTGCTGCCGCCCTCGCCGACGCCCTTCACGGTCGCCGAGTACTTCCCGCTGCCCGGGGTCAGCGCCTACCACGACGACCGTCAGCACGCTGTCTCGCTCGTGTTCGTGGTGCCGGTCACCGGCACCTGCGAACCGCGTCAGGATGCCCTGGAGGTCACCTGGTTCTCGCCCGAGGAAGCGGCATCCGACGCCCTCGCCGGCGAGATGGAGGGCGGACGCGGCACCCTGCTGCGCCATGCCCTCGCGCACCTCGGCCTGCTGCGCTGACGGCATCCGCTCTCTTCTCCCGCCGAAACCCCTCATGAGCGTCGATACCCCCTTCTGCTGACGTCAGCAGAAGGGGGTGTCGGCAATGCGGAGGGGTCTCGGCGCAGGGATACGGTGCGCCGAGACGGCGCTCAGCGGGCGGTGTACCCACCGTCGGCGACGAACTCCGCACCGGTGGCGAAACTCGCGTCGTCGCTCGCGACGAAGGCGATCAGCGACGCCATCTCCTCGGGGCGGCCGAGGCGGCCCATCGGAGTGCCTGCGATCAGCATGTCGCGGTCGGTGTCGCCCAGGATCGGGGTGTCGATGAACCCGGGGTGCACCGAGTTCACGCGCACACCCTCGGTCGCCCAGCCGAGCGCCGTCGTCTTGGTGAGCAGTCGCACAGCGCCTTTGGCGGCGTGGTAGGCCGGGCTCACTCCCGATCCGACGATCCCGTACATCGAGCTGACGTTCACCACAGAGCCGTTGCCGCTGGCCTTGAGCGCGTCGGCGGCAGCCTTCATGCCGAGGAACACGCTGGTCTGAGTGACGGCGACGACCTTGTTCCAGGTGTCGCTCGTGGTCACCTCGAGCGGCTCGGTGTCGCCGATGCCCGCGTTGTTGACCAGCACGTCGAGGCGTCCGAACATCGAGAGCGTCTCGGCCACGGCATCCGCCCAGCCCTGCTCGCTCGTGACATCCAGGTGAACGTAGCCGGCGCGGCCGCCATCACCCTCGATCTGCGACGCGACCGCCTTGCCGGCATCGTCCTGCAGGTCGGCGATCACAACCGTCCCGCCCTCGGATGCGATCCGCAGGGCCGTCGCCTTGCCGATGCCGCTTGCGCCGCCGGTGATGAGGCCGACGCGACCTTCGAACCTGTTCATTTCTCTGCCTCTTCCGAGATCGGTGGAGTCCGGCAGTGGATGGTCGCCGGACGTTCTTCGACGGTCTCGCGGACCGTCATCCGATACAACAGGCCTCGCCGATTTATATCCCAGTGAATATAAATCGGGCGGGTATGACTCAGGCGGTGGTGAGACGCGCCAGCTCGGCGACGAAGGCGTCGACGTCGGCCTCCTGGGTGTCGAAGCCGCACATCCAGCGCACCTCGTTGCGCGCGGCATCCCAGTCGTAGAAGCGGAAGCTCTCGCGCAGCCGGTCGGCCACCCCGTCGGGGAGCGTCGCGAAGACGCCGTTGACCTGCGTCGGCTGGGTGAACTCGACACCCCGGATGCTGCCATCGGCGAGACCCTGCTCGATCTCACCGCGCAGCCGCGCGGCCATGGCGTTCGAGTGGCGGGCGTTGCGCAGCCACAGATCGCCCTCCAGCAGGGCGATCAGCTGTGCCGAGATGAAGCGCATCTTCGACGACAGCTGCATGTTGAACTTGCGGCCGTAGATCAGCCCGTCCGAGGCCTCGGGGTTGAGCACGACGATCGCCTCGCCGAGCATGGCGCCGTTCTTCGTGCCGCCGAAGCTGAGCACGTCCACACCCGCGTCGCGGGTGAAGGTGCGCACCGGCACGTCGAGAGCCGCCGTGGCGTTCGCGATCCGCGAGCCGTCGACGTGCAGCTTCATGCCGCGCTCGTGCGCGTGGTCGGCCAGGGCCCGGATCTCGTCGGCCGTGTACAGCGTGCCGAGCTCGGTGGACTGGGTGATCGAGACCACCAGCGGCTGCGCGCGGTGCTCGTCGCCCCAGCCCCAGGCCTCGCGGTCGACCAGCTCGGGGGTGAGCTTGCCGTCGTCGGTCGGGATGGTGAGCAGCTTGAAGCCGCCGATGCGCTCGGGGGCGCCACCCTCGTCGACATTGATGTGCGCGGTGGATGCCGCGATCACGGCCCCCCAGCGCGGCAGCATCGACTGCAGGCCGGTGACGTTCGCGCCCGTGCCGTTGAACACGGGGAATGCCTGCACGCCCTCGCCGAAATGCTGTGCGAAGACCTGCTGCAGGCGCTCGGTGTAGACGTCCTCGCCGTAGGCGACCTGGTGGCCGTCGTTGGCCGCCGCGATGGCGGCGAGCACCGCGGGGTGGACTCCGGAATAGTTGTCGGATGCGAAGCCGCGCACGGTCGTGTCGTGCAGCGGGGTGTCATGCAGAACGCTCACTCGGCAAGCCTACTTCTTCGGTATCCTGCCCGATCGGCACACAGGCACTGTCGGATGTCGGCGCCCCGGATTACGCTCGGATCCCGTGAAGGCCACAGCCGAGACGAGGGCGTTCGCGAACGTGCTCGTCAACACGCTCATCGCCAACGTGACGACGAGCTTCCTCTGGTTCGCGCTCACCTTCTGGGTCTACATCGAGACCCAGTCGGTGCTCGCCACCGGGGTGATCGGCGGCGCCTACATGCTGCTCGTGGCGTTCTTCTCGATGGTGTTCGGCACGATCGTCGACCGCTACCGCAAGCACACCGTCATGGTGCTCTCGAGCGTCGTCTCGGCGATCGCGTTCGGCGCAGCCGGCATCCTGTACCTCTGGCAGCCGGAGTCGACGCTGCTCGACATCGGCGGGCCGTGGTTCTGGCTGTTCGCCCTGATCATCCTGTTCGGCGGGGTGATCGAACAGCTGCGCAATATCGCCCTCTCGACGACCGTCACACTGCTCATCCCCGAAGAGCGCCACGCCAACGCCAACGGGCTGGTCGGCACCGTTCAGGGCATCGCCTTCCTGATCACGAGCGTGTTCTCCGGGCTCTCGATCGGCTTCCTCGGCATGGGGTGGACGCTGGTCATCGCCATCGCCGCGATGATGCTCACCTTCGTGCACCTGCTGTTCGTGCGCATCCCCGAGGGCGCGCCGCAGCGCGACCCCGAGGCGCCGAGCGCCCTGGACTTCCGCGGTAGCATCGCGGCGATCCGCCGGGCACCCGGACTGTTCGCACTCATCGTGTTCTCGACCTTCAACAATCTCATCGGCGGCGTCTACATGGCGCTGATGGATCCCTACGGCCTCACCCTGTTCAATGCCCAGATGTGGGGCATCATGCTTGCGGTCGGCTCGACGGGATTCCTGGTCGGCGGCGCGCTGGTGGCGAAGTTCGGGCTGAGCCGCAGACCTGTGCGCACGATGCTGCTGGTGGTCATTGCGATGGGAGTCATCGGCGCTCTGTTCATGGTGCGCGAATGGTGGCCGCTGTACGTGGTCGGCATGTGGATGTACATGCTGCTGGTGCCGCCGGTCGAGGCGGCTGAGCAGACCGTGATCCAGAAGGTCGTTCCCTACGCTCGCCAGGGGCGGGTCTTCGGAATGGCCGCGGCGATGGAGGCCGCGGCGGCCCCCGTCACCGCGTTCCTGATCGCCCCGATCGCCGAGTTCGTCATTATCCCGTACATGCGCGAGGGAGAGGGGCGGATGCAGTGGCACTGGCTGCTGGGCGACGGTGAGGCGCGCGGCATCGCGCTCATCTGCCTGTTCGCCGGACTGATCATGGTGGTGGTGGCAGGTCTCGCCTTCCTCACCGGCTCGTATCGCCGTCTCACCGAGCTGTACGTGCAGGCCCCGGCGGACGCCGGTGGGCCGGAGGACGCCGGTACGCCGACGGACGCCGGTTCGCAGAGGGAGGAGCCGGATGCCGCGGACGAGCCGGTCGCTCAACCTGCAGCCCTGTTCGAGACGACGCTCGACCCCGTGCCCGGCGGGGTGCTCGATCCGGTCGCTGCGCGCGGTGGGGCCGCCGGCGTCGCCCCGTCCGTGAGCGACGCGGCCGAGGCAGAGAGGGACGAGCGGACCTGAGCGCTCAGAGCTCGATGACGGTGTCGTTCAGCTCTGCGGCATCCGCATCCCACAACGCGACGACGGCGCGTGCGAGGGCGTCGGCCTGCAGGCCGCCCTCGACGCGGAAGATGACGGATGCCGCGCGCAGCGGCACGCCCTCATCCCTGGCCGCCTTCGCGTAGCCCTGCGCGACCGCGCGCGCCCATGCCTCGCCGGCCGCCTTCATGCTCGCGTAGTTCGCGCCGCCCGCGAGCGGCCGGGTGACCACCGTGGACGAGACGATCGCGAAGCGCCCGGCCTCGGAGGCCTTGATCTGCTCGTCGAAGGCGCGGCTCGTGGCTCGCACGGCCTGGAATGCCGGCATCAGCGCGTCGAAGTCCTCGTCGCTCTGGCCGGCCAGCCCGCCGCCGCCGCGCCAGCCGCCGACGAGCGGGATGACCGCGTCGACCGGTCCGAGCCGTTCGGCCAGGGCGCTCATCTCAGCCAGTGAGGTCGCGTCGGCGACCTCGGTCTGCGCGCCGGCCTCCGCCAGCGGTGCCAGCCGGTCGGCCGAGCGCCCGGTGGCGATCACGCGGGCGCCGGCGGCGATCAGCAGCGCCTTCGCGGTCGCGAGGCCTGCATCGCTGGTGGCTCCGGCGAGTACGACGGTGCGGGAGATGCTCATGGACGTCCTCCTCTGATGACACGATCCACTGACAGTGTGCCGATCTGCGGACGGATTCGGTGAGAACGTCCGCAGATCGGGTCACACTCCGCAGATCGGGTGCCTGCGCGGGCGCTCAGTCGTCGGTGCCGCGGATGCCGACCGTCGACTCGATGACCGGCTTCATCTTCTTCGACAGCGCCTCGAAGAACATCGACAGCGGGAACTCGTCATCCAGCACGGCATCCGTGTATCCCTTGGGCGCGCCGGCGAGCACCTCGTCGGGCAGGCCACGAGCCCAGGCGGATGCCGGGTGCGGGGTCAGCACGCCGCGCACGAGGTCGTAGGCCGCCAGCCAGTGCGCGGTCTTGGGCCGGTCGATCGACCGCCAGTACAGCTCGTCGATCGCGTCGCCCAGGGCGACCACCGCGTCGGGCACGCCGTCCCAGTCGAAGGCGAGCTGCGTGTCGGTCCAGTGCAGCACGCCGCGCTGGTGCAGCCAAGCGAACAGCAGCTGACCGCCGAGTCCGTCGTAGTTGCGCACCCGCGAACCCGTGATCGCGAAGCGGAAGATGCGGTCGAAGATCACCGCGTACTGCACGAGACCGGCGTGCTCGAGCATCTCCTGCTCGGCATCCGGAAGGGTCTCGCCGCCTTCGGCGAGGGTCGCGAGCCGCTTCTGGATCCTGACCGACTCGCGGAACGCGGTCAGGTCGCAGCGCAGCTCCTCGAGCGAGTACAGAAAGAACGGCATCCGCTGCTTGATCATGAACGGATCGAACGGCAGGTCGCCGCGCATGTGGGTGCGGTCGTGGATGATGTCCCACATCACGAACGTCTTCTCGGTGAGGGCCTGGTCATCCAGCATCCGTGCGGCGTCGTCGGGCAGATCGAGCTTGGTGATCTCGGCGGCGGCCCTGGTCACCCGGCGGAACCGGGCGGCCTCGCGGTCCTGGAAGATCGCGCCCCAGGTGAACGTCGGGATCTCGCGCATCGCGACGGTCTCGGGGAACAGCACGGCCGAGTTCGTGTCGTACCCGGGGGTGAAGTCGATCAGCCGCAGCGAGACGAACAGCCGGTTGCCGTAGTCGCCGGCCTCGAGTTCGGCGATGAACTCCGGCCAGATGGTCTCGACGATCAGCGCCTCGACGAGGCGGTCGCTCGAGCCGTTCTGGGTGTACATCGGGAAGACGACGAGGTGCCGGATGCCGTCGACGCGGTGCTGCTGCGGCTGGAACGCCACGAGCGAGTCGAGGAAGTCGGGCACGCCGAAGCCGTCCGCGGCCCACCGCTCGAAGTCGATGACCAGGGCGTCGAGGTACTCGGCGTCGTGCGGGAAGGCGGGGGAGAGGGCGCGGATGCCGGCGACGATCGTCGCGACGTGCTGCCCGGCGGCGGCGTGGTCGCCCTGCTCCGGGATCGATCCGTCCTTGATCTGCAGCGGGCGGATCGCGATCGCGGCATCCTTGAGCATCTTCCAGGCCGTGCTCTGCTCGGCGACGGAGGCGTCCTCGACCACTTCCGGTTCGCCGATGATGGCCTGGGAGTTTGCGGTGGTGGGGGACATCAGAACCTCCGATCGTGGGGAGAGGTGGAAATTTTCCGGTGGTGACCGGACTATGCCGCTATTCTTCCATGTATGGATGATGCTGTCGACCGAGCGATCCTCGCTGCCATCTCCCGCGACGGGCGGGCCACCCTCGCGCAGCTGTCGGAGCGGGTGGGACTGTCGACCTCGGCCGTGCAGTCCCGGCTGAAGCGGCTCGAGACCCGCGGAGTGATCACCGGCTATCAGGCCGTGCTCGACCCGGAGGCGGTCGGTGCGCCGCTGTCGGCGTTCATCGAGATCACGCCGCTCGACCCGGCTCAGCCCGACAACGCACCGGAGATGCTCGAGCACCTGGATGCGATCGAGGCCTGCCACTCGATCGCGGGTGATGCGGCCTACATGCTGTTCGTGCGAGTGGCCTCGCCGCGCGCCCTCGAGCAGCTCGTGCGCGACGTCCGCATCGCCGCCAACGTGCGCACCCGCACCACCGTCGTGCTGCAGACCTTCTACGAGCGCCGCCCGATCGTCTCCCGCGCCTGACCGGCGGAGAACCTCGACCACGAGGCCGCGTAGGCGCGGCCAGTAGGATTCGCGTGTGGCAGGAACGTCCAAGAAGTCGAGCAAGCGCGCCCCTCGGAAGCAGAGGCGCCGCACCACCGGCAACCCGGCCAGACGCCCCGCGGTGGAACTCGCCCCGGTGGCCGTCGGCGACTGGATCGGAGCCGCGCGCCTGCGCACGCTGCCGCTCGCGGTCGCCCCGGTGATCCTCGGCACCGGCGCCGCACAGGTGGTCGATCGGAACCTGCACTGGGTGATCGCGCTCGCCTGTCTCGCCGTCGCCGTCCTCCTGCAGATCGGCGTCAATTTCGCCAACGACTACAGCGACGGCATCCGCGGCACCGATGCGAATCGCGTCGGACCCGCCCGGCTGACGGCATCCGGCCGCGTGCCGTCCCGGCACGTGCTCATCGCCGCGCTGATCTTCTTCGCGCTCGCCGCCGCCGCCGGACTCGCGATCGTCATCCGCACCCAGCAGTGGTGGATGCTCGCCGTCGGTGCCCTGAGCATCGTCGCCGCCTGGTTCTACACCGGCGGAAAGCGACCCTACGGCTACAACGCGCTCGGTGAGGTGTTCGTCTTCGTCTTCTTCGGGCTCGTCGCCGTGCTCGGCACGACCTGGGTGCAGGCTTTCGCCCTACCGCCCGAGGCGTGGCTGGCCGCCGTCGCCGCCGGACTGTTCGCCTGTGCGGTGCTGCTGGCCAACAACCTGCGCGACATCGACCAGGACAGAGAGGTCGGAAAGCGCACGCTGACCGTCGTCATCGGGCGGCGCGCCACCCAGGTGCTGTTCACGATCTTCGCGCTGGTGCCGTTCGGCGTCGCGGTGTTCCTCGCGCTGACGCTGTACACGATCGCCTGGCTGGCACTGCTGGCCCTGCTGGCGGTCCTGCCGGCCGTCCTCATCGTGTGGACCTACCGTGACCCGCGCGAACTGGTGATCGCGCTGAGCCTCACCTCGCTGTCGTCAGTCGGCTACGCCGTGCTGATCTACTGGGCGCTCGTCGGCTGACGACGGCGGGCCCCCGACCGGTCGGTCACCGACCCGCCGCGCCGCTCAGAGCCCGGCACCGACCAGTGCCTCGCCCAGCGGCGTGCGCAGGTGCAGCATCCGGTTCCCCTCCCGGGAGCTGGAGACCAGTCCCGCGTCGCGCAGGACGGTCAGGTGATGGGATGCCGTGGACACGGCGATCCCGGCATCCCGGGCCACCTGCGATGTGGTGCGCGCGTCGTGCGCCTGCAGCAGGATGCCGGCCCGCACCGGGCCGACCAGCGCACCCAGGGCATCGGCGAGGTCGACGGCATCGCGGGCCCACCCGGCCGTCACGCCGCGTGCCGGATAGAACAGCGTGGACTGTGCCGGCGGCTCGGTGATCACCATGCATCCCCACGACGACATCACCGAGGGGACGAGCACCAGGCCGCTGCCGCGGCAGTCGACGTCTTCGCTGTGCCGGCGCAACTGCACCCGCACCGCGCCGTCACTCCAGCGCACCGATCGGTGCAGTCCGCCCGCCATGGCCGAGATCCCGTCGGTGGTGATGGTGCGGGCGCGCACGGCGATGTCGGCACGCAGCAGACGCTCCAGCTGCGCCCAGACCGGGGCGATCGCGGCATCCCAGACCTGCTCCCAGGCGTCGGCGATGTGCTCCCGCGTCCGTTCGGGGTCGTCGCGCATGCGGCGCAGCAGTGCCTGACGCTCGCCCGAGGACCGCACGATCATCTTGCCGAGGTCGACGAGCATCCCCGGCACGGATGCCGTGCGCAGCGCGGCCAGCTCGTCGGCCGGTGTCATGTCCCAGCGTGCGTCGGCGGTCAGGAAGTCGGGCATGTACCCGTCGGAGCCGATCACCTGCGCGAGCAGGCCGAACGGCTCGCGGGGCAGGTGGTCGCGCACCTGGCGCAGCCAGCCCCACTGCAGCGGATGCTGACCGGGGCGCAGCAGGATGCGCACCGCGTGGGCGAGCTCGTGGCCGGGCGAGATGCCGAACCGGACCGCCTGGATGTCGCCGGGGCTCAGGCGGAAATCGACACGGTGGTCAGGGTGGTTCACGCCTTCGACCGGACGATCGGTGCGTGCCGTGTTTCGATCCATATCGAAACTCTAGGGCGTGACGGTACGTCGCGTCAGAGTGAACACGCACAACGAAGCAGCGAGCAGAGGGGGAACATCATGATCGACACGCTGGCTGAGCCGACTCTCGTCGAACCGGAGCAGATCCGGCTGGGCAGCGGCCGCGGCCGAAGGTTCCAGGGCAGCGAGCACGGCGCGGCCGTCTCGTACTTCTACGTCGACAACCAGCCCGGTCAGGGCTCGGGCCTGCACTGGCATCCGTACCCCGAGACCTGGGTCGTGCTCGAGGGCGATGTCACCTTCGCCGTCGGCGGCGAGCAGATCGTGGCCACGGCCGGTGACACCGTCACCGGGCCCGCCTTCGTGCCGCATCGGTTCACCAACACCGGCGAGAGCACGATGCGCCTGATCGGCATCCACGCCTCGCCCGTCATCATCCAGACCAACCTCGACTGACCTCGAAGACCGGAGAGACACATGTCCTTTCAGGCCTATCTCGACAACATCGAGACCAAGACCGGCCTCACGCCACGCCAGTTCGTCGACCTCGCCACCGAGCGCGGGTTCGGCGCCGAGACCACGGCGACACCGATCCTGGAGTGGCTCAAAGCCGACTACGACCTGTCCCGCGGGTACGGCATGGCCCTCGTGCACGTGATCACCAAGGGCCCGCAGATCAGTCAGAAGCACGTCGGATCCGCAGGTACGCACGCCGATCCGAGCGACACGCTCTGGCTGGACGGCAAGTCCACCAACCCCGACTACGCCTGAGGAGACCCCATGGCAGTGAGGATCGATCTGAACATCTCGCTCGACGGATATGCGACGACGACGGACCAGACCGCGCAGAACCCGTTCGGGGAGGACTGGTCGCGGCTGGTCGCCGCGTATGTGGCGACCAGGACCATGCAGGAGCGCGTCTTCGGCGACACCTCAGGTGCCGGAACCACCGGCGTCGACGAGAAGTACGCCAGCGCCTACTTCGAGGGAATCGGGGCCGAGATCATGGGTGCGGGCATGTTCGGCCTGCAGTTGAACGCCGACGATCCCGACTGGCGGGGATGGTGGGGAGAGGAGCCGCCGTTCCGTGTGCCCGTCTTCGTGCTCACGCACGCACCGCGGCCATCGATCGAGTTCGGCAACGGCACGGTGTTCCACTTCCTCACCGCCACCCCGCAAGAGGCGCTCGCCCAGGCGCAGCACGTCGCCGACGGCGCCGATGTGCGCATCGGGGGCGGGGTCGACGTCGTGAGGCAGTTCCTGCGGGCAGGGCTGGTGGACTGGATGCATCTGGCCGTCGCGCCGATCGTGCTCGGCCGCGGCGAGCGGATCTGGGACGGACTGCGGGGTCTCGAGGACGGCTACGAGATCACCAGCGAGGTCGCCGAGAGCGGCACCACGCACATCACCTTCCGGCGCTGAGCCGGTGGCTCACGCCTCGGGCTCACGCCTCGGGCTCGTCCTCGGCATCCTCGTCGACGTTGCGGTTCTGCCGGCGCTCGTAGATCCGGCGGGAGGTCTGCGAGAGCGGGCTCCGCAGGAACAGCAGCGAGAGGCTCATGCCGATCAGTGCGGCGAACAGGGCCGCCAGCCACCAGAACTCACGGAAGATCGGGAAGAAGAGCCACAGGATCGCGAGAGGCACGAGGAACGCCAGCAACCGCAGCACGGTGTAGATGAGGAGGGGTGGCAGCTTCTTCACCGGATCAGTCTACGAGCGGTCGCTAGGGGCGCGCTGAGCGCGGGCGTCAGCCCGACTTGAGCCCACAGTCATCCCGGGGCCGCTCACAGCGCGCCGACCTACACTGGACTTATGGCACGCGTCCTGATCGTCGGCGGCTTCCTGGCCGTCATCTTCTGGGTGTACAGCATCGTCGACTGCGCCGTGCAGCCGGCGACGCGGCACCGTGGTGTCTCGAAGACGGCCTGGGTGCTCATCGTCGTGCTGCTGCCGGTGATCGGCGGCATCCTGTGGTTCACGCTGGGACGTCTGCGCCCGGGCGCTGTCGCGTCGCGCTACATCGTCGGACCGGATGACGATCCCGAGGCGCTGCGCCACATGAGCCGCGCCGAGCAGGATGCCCGCATCCGCGAGCTCGAGGCCGAGCTCGCTCGCCTCGACGACGATCCTGACGCCACGGATCAGCGCTCGTGACCTCGCCTTCGCCGGCGAGCGATGCGGCGGCGGCACTGCTGGCTGAGCTCGTCGGGAACGGTGTGCGCGATCTCGTGCTCTCGCCCGGGTCGCGCTCGCAGGCGCTCGCGCTCGCCGCATTGGCGCTCGCCCGCTCGGGCTCGCTGCGCGTACATGTGCGCGTCGACGAGCGGGTCGCGGGTTTCACCGCACTCGGCATCGCCCGTGAGACCGGCCTGCCGGTTGCGGTCGTCTGCACTTCCGGAACCGCGGCCGGCAATCTGCTGCCGGCGACGATGGAGGCCTTCCACTCCGGCATCCCGCTGCTGCTGCTGACCGCCGATCGCCCGCCCGAGCTGCGGGGCGTCGGCGCCAACCAGGCCACGATCCAGCCGGGCATCTTCGGCCGTTTCGTGCGGCTGGCGGCGGATGCCGAGGTGCCGGTACTCCCGGCGGCGCCCACGGCATGGTCGGGGCTCGGCGAGCGTGCGGTGCGCGCGGCGCTCGGCCTCGAAGGCGAAGGGCTGCCCGGCGTGCCCAGTCCCGTGCACCTGAACCTTCCCATGCGCGATCCGCTGTCCTCCGCGGGCGAGGCGTCGGCCGTGCCGGGGGAGGCCCCGCGTGCGGCTGCGGGAGAGCCGACGGTGCTGTCACGGGGCCCGCGCACGGTCGTGATCGCGGGAGCGGATGGCGGACCGGATGCCGAAGAGCTCTCGCACCAGGGCGGCTGGCCGCTGATCGCGGAGATCGTCAGCGGCGCACGCTTCGGGCGACTGGTCGTGCACGGCTACCGTGGCCTGCTGCGCGACGACGCACTGGGCGGACGGATCGAACGGGCCGTCGTGTTCGGGCATCCCACCCTCAGCCGTGAGGTCGCGGCCCTGCTCGCGCGGCATGACGTCGAGGTCGTGGCGGTACGACGCGGCGGCGAGGCGCTGAACCTCAACGGCCGCACGCGCGCGGTTGCCGCGGCCGCTGTCGAGGGCGGACCCGCCGACCGCCAGTGGCTGGGCGCATGGATGACCGCATCGCAGGCGGCAGCCGTCGATCTCACCGCCCCGGCTCCCGACCAGGATGGTCTGTACTCGCACGACAAGGCGGCGCGGCTCAGTGCGGTGCGTGCCGAACTCGACGCCGTGCGCCAGCGGGTCGACCGGGCACTGCTGGCGGATGCCGTGTGGCGCGCCACCTGGCCGCACGACCGGCTGATGTTCGGGTCGTCGCGTCTGGTGCGCAGCGCCGACCAGGTGCTCGGCGGAAAGAAGGTGCCCGTGCACGCGAACCGGGGCCTGGCCGGCATCGACGGCACCATCGCGACCGCCATCGGCATCGCCCTGGCCAGCCAGGCGGAGGGTGCGGCCGGTGTCACCCGCGTGCTGCTCGGTGATCTCGCGTTCCTGCACGACGTCGGTGCGCTGCTGCTGCCGCCCGACGAGCCCCGGCCGCGCATCCAGGTGATCATCGGCAACGACGGCGGCGGGACGATCTTCGACGGGCTCGAGGTGGCGGGCTCCGCCCGGACCGAGGACCTTGACCGGGCCTTCTACACGCCGCACGCGGCGGGTCTGCGTGAGATCGCGGCAGGCTACGGCTGGGACTACACGCAGGTCACCACCCGATCGGCGCTCGACCAGGCACTCACCTCGCCGGTGACCGGGCCGCAGATCATCGAGGTGCCGCTGGAGCGGTGACCCACGCGCCCGCGAGTTGTTCTCCTGGAGCATGCCGCGGGCGCCAACGTCGCACGGACGTAGGCGATTCATCCGGCGTAGGACGTACGCCCCGGAATCCCTCCTACCTACGCGTGTTCTCCTACGCCCGCTAAATACCCGCCGCGGCGGCGAGCGGGAACACCTCGCGGTGCTCCGCGCCGTCGAAGTACGAGACGAACTCGACCTCGGTGATCGTCTCTGCAGGTCGACTCGCATAGTCGCGCTGGGAGTCGGATGCCAGCTTCTCCCAGGCTTCGGTATCCAGACCCTTTGCGTAGACCGCCGACAGATGGAAGATCCAGTCGTCCACCGGCAGTTCGCCGATGCGGCGCAGGTCCGTGCGGTCTAGGGTCTCGGTGAGGGAAGCGTAGGCATGGAGGAGCGAGGGTGTGCGGGCGAGCCGCGCGATCACGATCTGCCAGGGGGCGGGGAATGAGTCGACCGCCTCCGTGACGACTTCGATCGGATGCTGTTGCGCAGCCCAGTCCTCGACGACGGCACGTACTTCGTCCACGCGGTCTGGCTCGTGTAACCCCCGAAAGGTGACGTGCGCGGCGCCCGGATAGTGGACACTGTCACCGAGGCGAGCTCGCAGAGCATCCTGAACCACGTCGAACTCGCGCATGACTGCATCGACCGGACGAAGCACGATGTACTGCTGCCCATTCAGACCCTGTAGCTGCCGGGGGTCGGTCATGAAGTCGCCTGCCATCCGCTGACGCTATCCGATCCCCCCCCCACCGCCTGCCCTTCCCGTATGAGTTTGTGTCGCTTGGCGGCGGCGGAACCGGCACAAACTCATACGGGAGCGGACTGGTGGTTGCCGTGGTCAGCCGGATGAGCTGAACGTGAGCGTGCCGGCCGTCGCACGAGCGTAGGCGATTCATCCGGCGTAGGACGTATACCGCGGAATCCGTCCTACCTCCGCGCTTTCTCCTACGCCCAGTAAATGCTCGGTCGGCCGGATCAGCTACGCCGGCCCGGGGTCGCGGTCGCTGCCGCGCGCGCGGGTCAGCTCAGGCGGTCGGCGATCGCCTCGACGTCGGCGCTCGCGTAGCGCTCCTGCCCGCCGTCCTCGTCGTCGTACAGGTCGGCCTTCTGCGGCGCAATGGCCAGCGCCTCCACCGGTGAGGTGTCGGTGAGCACCTCGTCGAGGCCCTGCAGTGCGCTGAACCGCCGCGCCTGGGTGACGACGTTGCGGTCGAGCGACCCGGCGAACCTGTTGTACGCGTCGACGGTCGAGTTCAGGCTCCGCCCGAGCTTCGCAAGATGCTGGCCCAGCGTGCCGAGGCGCTTGTGCAGCTCCTTGCCGACCGTGAAGATCTGCTGCGCCTCCTGCGCGAGCTGATCCTGCCGCCAGGCGTGCCCCACCGTGCGCAGCAGCGCGATCAGCGTCGACGGGGTGGCGATCACCACGTTCCGCTCGAACGCGTACTCGTACAGCGTGGAGTCCTGGTCGAGCGCCGCCGTCAGGAACGGCTCAGCGGGCACGAACATGACCACGAACTCGGGGGAGCCGGCCACCACGTCCCAGTACTCCTTGGCGCCGAGGTCGTCGATGTGCTTGCGCAGGTGACGGGCATGCGCCTGCAGCCGCTGCGTGCGCACCGTGTCGTCGGTGGCCTCCATAGCCTCGAGATAGCCGCTGAACGCGACCTTCGAGTCGACGACCACGCGCTTCTCACCCGCGAGATGCACCACGAGGTCGGGGCGCAGCGCGCCGTCATCGGTCGTGTGATGCAGCTGCTCGTCGAAGTCGACATGGTTGACCATGCCCGACGCCTCGACGACACGGCGCAACTGCAGCTCGCCCCAGCGCCCGCGCACCTGCGGCGCCCGCAGTGCGTTGACCAGGTTGCGGGTCTCGGACCCGAGCTGCTCCGACGACTGCCGCATGAACTGCAGCTGCTCCGACAGCGCCGCATTCGCCTCGAGCCGCGCCTTCTCGGCGCTCGTCATCTCGGTCTTGACCGTGTCGAGGGTCTTCTGGATCGGCTCGATCAGCTGCTGCACGGCATCCTGACGCTTCTGCAGCTCGGCCGCACCCTCACTCTGACTGCGCTTGAGCCGCTCCTCGGCCTGCTGCAGGAACACCTTCGAGTTCGCCTCCAGCGCCCGCCGGCTCAGGGCGTCGAACTCGTCGGACAGCCGCTTCTGGTCGGTTTTGAGCTCCTCCAGCCGCTCGGCGGCACGGACGCGCTCGGCCGCGACATCCGCATCCGCCTCCTCGCGCACCTCGGCGAGCCGTCGCACATGCTCGGCTCGCACCTCGGACAGCATCCGCTCGGCATCCTTCTTCGCCTGCGCCACCGCGGAATCCCCGAGCGCCCGCGCCTCGGCGACCCGGCGCTCGCCCAGCGCGCGCTCCTCCTGCACCCGCGACGCGACCTCCGCGCGCAGCGCGGTGGCCTCGCGCTCCAGCGCGTCGGCGCGCAGCAGCGCCGCCTGCGCCTCGGCCTGCCGTGCGGCATCCGCCGTGCGCGCCCGCTGCGCGCCGAGCAGGAAGCCGAGAGCGCCGGCCAGGGCCGCGGCGATCACCGCGACGACGATCACGAGAAGTGAGGTGTCCATGACTCGATTGTGCCGAGGGTCTCGGACATCGGGCGGCGGCGCGGCATGATGTCTGCATGAGCAAGGACGGGTGGACCCAGGCTCCGGGCGAGATCCTGCGTGAGGAGGGGTTCCGTCTCGACACGGTCGACCCCGACGGCACGCCGGGGTACGAGGGCGACAAAGCGGCCGGCGACAAGGAACTCGAGTCGCGGCGCGAGGTGCTCGGCGAGCTGCAGGAGCGGCTGTTCGCCGCGTCGCGCACCGGTGAGGCGGAGGATGCCGTGCTGCTCGTGCTGCAGGCGATGGACTCCGCGGGCAAGGGCGGCATCGTCCGTCATGTCGTCGGCGGGGTCGACCCCCAGGGCGTGGAACTGGCAGCGTTCAAGGCGCCCACCGAGGAGGAACTCGCGCACGACTTCCTGTGGCGGATCGAGAAGCGGCTGCCCCGGCCCGGATTCATCGGGGTCTTCGACCGCTCGCACTACGAGGACGTGCTGATCGCTCGTGTGCACGGGCTGGCCGACGAGGCCGAGATCGAGCGCCGCTACGACGCGATCGTCGACTTCGAGCGCCGCATCGCGGCATCCGGCATCCGCGTGGTCAAGGTCATGCTGCACATCTCGCGCGACGAGCAGCGCGACCGGCTGATGGAGCGGCTCGACCGCTCCGACAAGCACTGGAAGTACAACCCCGGCGACGTCGATGAGCGGCGGCGCTGGGACGAGTACATGGCCGCGTACGAGATGGCGATCGAGCGCACCTCGACGCCGGAGACCCCGTGGCATGTGATCCCGGCGAACCACAAGTGGTACGCGCGCCTGGCCGTGCAGGAGCTGCTCATCGACGCACTCGAAGACATCGACCCGCCGTGGCCGAAGGCCGATTTCGACGTCGAGGCGGAGAAGAAGCGGCTCGCGGCGAGCTGAGGGCCGCTCGGTGCTGAACCCTCAGCTCAACGGCTTGCGAGCCCGGTGCAGCGCGACGATGCCGAAGGACAGGTTGCGGTAGGCGACCTCGGTCCAGCCCGCCTCGCGGATCCACGCCGCCAGTGTGCGCTGGTCGGGCCAGTCGCGGATCGATTCGTTCAGGTAGTCGTAGGCCTCGGCGTTGGTGCCCGCGATGCGCGCCACCCGCGGCAGGATCTGCGCGTTGTAGAAGCGGTAGAGCCCGCGGAAGAGCCGGCCGGGAGGCGTCGAGAATTCGTTGATGACCAGGCGCCCGCCGGGCTTCGTGACGCGCAGCAGCTCGCGCAGCGCCTTCTTCGGCTGCTGCACGTTGCGCAGGCTGTACGACATGGTGACGGCGTCGAACTCGCCCTCGTCGAAAGGCAGGTCGGTGGCGTCGGCGCGCACGAAGGCGAGGTTCGGCAGGTGGCCGTGGCGGCGCCGTCCCTCGGCCAGCATCCCGGCGGAGAAGTCGGCGGCGATGACGTCGGCACCGCTGGCGGCCAGGGATGCCGAGGAGGATGCGGTGCCCGCGCCCAGATCCAGGATCCGCTCACCGGGCTGGGGGGCTACCGCGCGGGTGGTCGCCGCGCGCCACAGCACATCGTTGCCGAACGTCATCACGGTGTTCGTGCGGTCATAGCCGGCCGCGACCTGGTCGAACATTCCGCTGACGAGCGAGGGGTCTTTGCCGAGATCGGCGCGGTTCGGCTCCATGCCTCGATCCTACGGCCGCCGGGCGCGGCTCGCCGGGCGGGGTGTCTGCGCCCGGTCGTAGACTCGCCGGGTGAACGCGAATCGCCCCGCCCCCGGCACGCCCATGATCGTCCAGTGGCGGAAGTGGGACGGCTCGCCGCACTGGTCGAACGAGGAGATCTATCTCGGGTCGGACCGCTGGGGCGACTGGGTCGGCCAGCCGCAAGGATGGCGCAGCTACCGGCCGGGGCGCGACTTCACGGCATCCGGCGCGAACGTCACCCTCATTCCCCATCCGGATGCCGGGACCGGCGCCGCCGATCACGCGCTGACCGTCAACAGGCGGCATCCGAAGGGGATGCGGATCTACATCGACCTCGCCTGGGATCTGCGCTGGACAGGCGAGACGGATGCCGCGGTGCCGGGCGGGCTGCCCGCATTCGCCCAGGGCATTGACATGGACCTGGATGTCATCCGCGTCGTGGGGGAGCGCGGCACCTGGGTCGACGACCGCGACGAGTGGGCCGAGCACCTGGTGAGGTACGGGTATCCGGCCGACGTCATCGCCCATCTGGAAGCCCGTGCGCTCGAGCTCGAGGAGCAGGTGCGCGCGCAGGTCGCGCCGTTCGACGACGCCACCGCGGATGTGTGGCTGGATCGTCTCGAGGCGTTCGGGCGGGCGCGGTAAGGGCCACGCACGCCAGGGCCCTTCGAGAGCCTCAGGGACCCAGCGGTGGCAGGGCCCTTCGAGAGCCTCAGTGGCCCAGCGGGCAGGCACGCCCGTGCGCGGGAAGTAGGCTGGAGGGGTGAGCAGCATCCGCCTGGTCGCGCAGACCCGCGAGATCCCGCCCGTCGACGATCTGCTGGCACACACCTCCGCCGCGCAGCCGATCGCCTGGCTGCGCCGAGGCGAGGGGATCGTGGCCGCGGGCGACGGCGTGGCGGCGACGATCAGCATCCCCGCCGGCCGCGATCGCCGCCGGTCCGACATCCTCGCCGACGTCTGGCGCGAGATCGCCGCGGATGCCGAGATCGACGACCCGCTCGGCCTGCCCGGCACCGGTCTGGTCGCCTTCGGCGCGCTCACCTTCGACGAGGACTCGGCTGCCGACAGCATCCTCATCGTCCCCGATACCGTCATCGGCCTGCGCGACGGGCGCAGCTGGATCACCCGCATCCGTCGCGCCGAGGCCGCCGACTTCGCGCCGGTCGCCGAGCCGGCCGCGTACGGCCCGCACTGGGCCGGGCGGGTCGGCCCGGGCGCGCAGACTCCGCGGTGCTATCAGGATGCCGTCCGGCTCGCGCTCGACGAGATCGCCGCCGGTCAGTACAGCAAGGTCGTCCTCGCCCGCGACCTGGCCGGCACCCTGCCCGGCGACGCCGACCTGCGCCGGCTCGTCCGGGCCCTGTCTACCGGTTATCCGGACACCTGGACGTTCGCGGTCGACGGGCTCATCGGCGCGAGCCCCGAGACGCTGGTCACCTCCCACGCCCGCACCGTCACCGCGCGGGTGCTGGCCGGCACGACGGCGCGCGGCGCCGACCCGGAGGAGGATGCCGAGGCCTCGGCCGCGCTCGCCGCCAGCGTCAAGGATCTCGCCGAGCACCGCTTCGCGGTGCAGAGCGTGCTCGCCACCCTGCGCCCGCACACCCGCACCCTCCGCGCCGACGACGAGCCGTTCATCCTGGAGCTTCCGAACCTGTTCCACCTCGCCACCGATGTGGAGGGCGAGCTGGGCGACGGAGCCTCCTCTCTCGACCTGGTGGGGGCCATGCATCCCACCGCCGCCGTGGCGGGCACACCCACCGAGACCGCCGTCGAGGCCATCCGCCGGATCGAACCGTTCGACCGCGGCCGCTACGCGGGCCCGGTCGGCTGGATCGACGCGTCCGGTGACGGCGAGTGGGCGATCGCGCTGCGCTGCGCCCAGTTCGCGCCGGCCGCGTCCGACGCGTCGGGTGCGCGCCGGGTGACGGCATATGCCGGGGCCGGCATCGTCGCCGGCAGCGACCCCGAGTCCGAGCTGCTCGAGACCCGGGTGAAGTTCCGTCCCCTCGTCGACGCCCTCGCCTGAGCGTCCTCCCTGGCGCCGATCTCCCGTCCATTTGGCGCATCCTCTCGGAATCCGGCACGAATATCGGCATTACGTGACGAACAGACGGATGCAGTCCCGCGGACGTCGGCACCGCCGCGCGCAGGTAGGCTGGAGGGCGTGACTTCGAGCCCCGTTTCCCCGGGCACGCGACTTGCGAGCCGTCTGGGCTTCAGCGACCGCGTCTTCCTCGGTCCCGCCGCCCGGCGTATCGCCTCGCAGATCGAAGACGGCCTCGACCTCGTCGAGAAGGGCCTCGCCGACGAGCTGAAGCACGCCGACCCGGTGGCCGACGCCGCGGCGCGCTACCTGTACGAGGCCGGCGGCAAGCGCATCCGCCCCGTGCTCACGCTGCTGGCCGCCCAGCTCGGCGACGGCAGCATCCCCGCGGTGATCGACGTCGCCAAGGCGCTCGAGCTCACCCACCTCGGCTCGCTGTACCACGACGACGTCATGGACGGCGCCGACACCCGACGAGGTGTGCCCGCCGCGCACGGCGTCTGGGGCAACAACATCGCCATCCTCACCGGCGACATCCTGTTCTCCCGCGCCAGCCAGATCATGTCGCGCTATGGCGCGCGGGCGATGCGGCTGCAGGCCGACACGTTCGAGCGTCTCGTGCTCGGGCAGATGCACGAGACCGTCGGCGTCCAGCCGGGCGATGACCCGATCGAGTTCTACCTTCGGGTGCTCGCCGACAAGACCGGTTCGCTCATCGCCGCCTCCACTCAGGGCGGCGTGATCTTCTCGAACGCCCCGGCGAAGTTCGAAGAGCCGATGCGCGTGTACGGCGAGAAGGTCGGCGTCGCATTCCAGCTGCTCGATGACGTGATCGACCTGTCCGCGAACGCGCAGGAGACCGGCAAGGTTCCGGGAACCGACCTGCGTGCCGGCGTGCCCACCATGCCCTCCCTGCTGCTGAAGACCGGCTCCGCGCCGGCCGACATCGACCTCGCCCGTCGCATCGACGACGGCGTCGCGCGCATCGGTGAAGGCGCCGATCCCGCGATCCTGGACGGACCGCTCGCCGAGCTGCGTGACCATGACGCCACCCGGCGCACCCTCGAGCTCGCCCGCACCTGGACGGCGGATGCCGTCGCCGCGCTCTCCGTGCTGCCCAAGGGGGCGGTGCGCGAGGCGCTCACGCGGTTCGCGGAGACACTGGCTGATCGCAGCAGCTGACGGAAGGAACCCCATGACGAAGCTCAAGCTGGCCATCGTCGGGGCGGGACCGGCGGGCATCTATGCCGCCGACATCCTGCTCAAGGCCGAGCGCAAGTTCGATGTGTCGATCGACCTGTTCGAGCAGCTCCCGGCCCCCTACGGACTGGTCCGCTACGGCGTCGCCCCCGACCACCCCCGCATCAAGGGCATCATCACGGCACTGCGCAACGTGCTCGACCGCGGCGACATCCGGCTGTTCGGCAACGTGCGCTTCGGCACCGACATCACCCTCGACGACCTCAAGCGGCACTACAACGCCGTGATCTTCGCCACGGGCGCCGTGCGCGACACCTCGCTCGACATCCCGGGCATCGACGCCGAGGGCTCCTACGGCGCCGCCGACTACGTGAGCTGGTTCGACGGCCACCCCGACGTGCCTCGGGACTGGCCGCTGGACGCGGAGTCCGTCGGCGTCATCGGCAACGGCAACGTCGCCCTCGACGTCTCGCGGATGCTCGCCAAGCACGCCGACGACCTGCTCGTCACCGAGGTGCCCGATAACGTCTACCAGGGGCTGAAGGCCAGCAGGATCACCGATGTGCACGTGTTCGGGCGCCGCGGTCCCGCACAGGTGAAGTTCACCCCGCTCGAGCTGCGCGAACTCGGCGAGCTGCGCGATGTCGACATGGTCGTCTACGACGAGGACTTCGACTACGACGAGGCCTCCAAGGACGCCGTGGCCAGCAACAAGCAGGTCATGGTGATCGACCGCATCCTGCAGTCCTGGCGTCAGAGGGACTCTGTCAACAACGCCGGCGGCACGGCATCCCGTCGTCTGCACCTGCACTTCTGGGCGCGACCGGTCGAGGTCAAGAAGGACGAGAACGGCCGCGTCGCGGCCCTCGTCTACGAGCGCACGAAGTCCGACGGCGCCGGCGGTGCGGTCGGAACCGGTGAGCTGCGCGAGATCCCGATGCAGGGCCTGTACCGGGCGATCGGCTATTTCGGCTCGCCGCTGCCCGGGGTGCCGTTCGACAAGAAGCACGGCGTGATCCCGAACCGCGAGGGTCAGGTGCTCGAGACGAAGTCGAATCAGCGGGTGCCCGGCATCTACGCCACCGGCTGGATCAAGCGCGGACCGGTCGGCCTGATCGGCCACACCAAGTCGGATGCCATGGAGACCGTCCGCCACCTGATCAACGACCAGGGTTCCTGGTGGCAGCCGGAGGATCCCTCCGATCACGCCATCCCGGCGCTGCTCGCCGAACGTGGCGTGACCTGGACCGACCTGGACGGCTGGCACCGGCTCGACGAGCACGAACTCGCACTCGGTGCGGCTCACGAGAGCGAGCGCGAGCGCGTCAAGCTCGTGCCGCGCGACGAGATGGTGCGCGTCTCGCGCGGAGAATGAGCTCGGGGTCCGCCGGTTCCTGAGCGAGCGAACACCGCCGGTAGGGTGACGGCATGGCGGAGTGGGTTCCGGATGTCCTCGGTGACGAGTTCGAGCAGCTGACGCTGCCTCTCGGCGAGGACTCCGAGGGCGAACTCGTCGCGACCCTCGTCCGCGCGCTGCCGCAGGCCGCACCCTGGTGGCGGTTCGGATGGGATCCGCGGCCACTGGCCGACGTCGACGTGCTGTACGTGCACGGCTGGTCGGACTACTTCTTCCAGAAGCGGCTCGCCCGGTTCTGGACGGCGCGCGGCGCCCGGTTCTTCGCCCTCGATCTGCGCAAGTACGGCCGCAGCCTGCGGCCGGGCCAGACCCCCGGCTACATCACCGACCTCACCGAGTACGACGCCGACATCGCCGCCGCTCTCGCCGCCCGAGGGGATGCCGAGGGGCGCCGCCTCGTGCTGCTCGGCCACTCCACCGGCGGGCTGACGCTGAGTTTGTGGGCATCACGGCATCCGGGCGAGGCGGATGCCGTCGTGCTCAACTCTCCCTGGCTGGAGTTCCAGCTCGGCGTCGCCCGCGCCGCCATCGCTCCGATGGTCGGGCTGCAGGCCCGCTGGTGGCCGAAGGATGCCGCACCGCAGGTCGACCTGGGCTTCTACTCCCGCGCGCAGAACGAGGTCGCCGTCGAGGACGACCCGATGCAGATCGACCTCGCATGGCGCCCCGAGCAGAGCATGCTCGTGCACGCGGCGTGGCTGCACGCGATCCTCGAAGGACACCGCAGCGTCTCGGCGGGTCTGCACATCGACGCGCCGGTGTGCGTGCTGCTCTCGGCGCGCACGGCAGTACCGACCCGCTGGTCGGATGAGCTCACTCGCGCCGACAGCGTGCTCGTCGTCGACGACATCGCCCGGGCCGCACTGCGGCTCGGACCGTCGGTCACGATCGAGCGCATCGACGGGGCCCTGCACGACGTGTTCCTCTCCGGACGGGAGGCCCGTGACGAGGCGTACGCGCGCCTGAGCCGGTGGGTCACCGGCTGGGCCGCTCAGGCTCAGGCTCAGCGCACGCCGTAGATCTCGCGGCAGGCGCGCTCGGCGGCATCCGCGTCGTGGCGGCGCAGCGCAGCGGTCAGCTCCTCGCACGCCGCGATGACGACCGGACGCTCCTCGGGGGTGATGGCGTAGTCCTTCAGGGCGCGGGCCAGCGTGAGGCTCGCGTCGTCGAAGAGGTGCTGATGCAGTGGATCGCCGCTGCGCGCGGACAGGTAGCGGATCGCATCGCGGCGGGCCTGCGAGCAGGCGGCGGCATCGAAGACAGTCTCCGCGATACGGCCGATCAGCACGCTTGCGGTGGCGAGCTCGTCCTCGGTCAGACGTTCAGAGGTCAGACGCGCGATGAATCCCGCCTGCATGCCGGCGAACGCGCGCGCCCGCGCGATCGATTCGGCGGTGACCAGGGTGACCTCGGTGTAGCGGCTCGGGTACATCGTCACCAGCCCGATCCGCTCCAGGCGCTGCAGCGCCTCCCGCACGGGGGTGCGCGAGACGGCCAGCTCCGCGGCCAGTGCGGCATCGCGGATGCGTGCGCCCGGCGCCAGCTCACCGCTGACGATGCGCTCGCCGATCAGATGGAACAGCCCGTCCGCCAGCAGCTGCTTCCGCATCTCGGTGCCCGGCTGCGGCACGTGCTGCTGTTCCGTCTGCGATCGTCCCGGCGGTCGCTGGTCGACGTACACCATGGTGTCACCCCCACTGTGCGCCATGCGGCGTCTTCAGGACCGCCCCACACGGTCCTGTTCTCGAGATCTTACTCGTGACGAACGGATGCTGCGCACCGCGCCGCACTGACAGGGAGGGTCTGGCCGGCCGGGTGATACGCGGATACTCTCCGGGCGCTCGCGCGCGAGGCGACCTCAGCGGTAGTTGATGAACTGCAGGTCGATGTCGAGGTCGCTGCCCTTGAGCAGGGCGATCACGGCCTGCAGGTCGTCGCGGCTCTTGGACTGCACGCGCAACTCGTCGCCCTGGATCTGGCTCTTCACGCCCTTGGGGCCCTCGTCGCGGATGATCTTGCCGATCTTCTTCGCGTTCTCGCTCGAGATGCCGTCCTTCAGGCTCGAGACCAGGCGGTACTCCTTGCCGCTGGCCACCGGGTCGCCCGAGTCGAGGCTCTTCAGCGAGATGCCGCGCTTGATGAGCTTGGACTGGAACACGTCGAGCACGGCCTTGGCGCGCTCCTCGGAGTTCGCAGTGATGAGGATCTGCTCGCCGCTCCACGCGATCGAGGCACCGGTGCCCTTGAAGTCGTAGCGCTGCTCGACCTCCTTGCGGGCCTGGTTGAGGGCGTTGTCGGCCTCCTGGTGGTCGACCTTGGAGACGATGTCGAAGGAGCTGTCAGCCATGATGACCACCATACGACGTACGGGCGAACCATGCCGGATGCCCTGTCATCTGGCGGGTCACGTCATCTGGCGGGTCACTTGCCGTTGCCCCTGCCTGCGCCGTTCCCGTTGCCCGAGTTCGCGTCGCTGCCGCTGCCCGAGTTGCTTCCCGGCCCCTTGTTCGGATTCGACGCCGGCTCCCCGGCCTTCTCCTCGGCATCGCGCTTCTGCGTATCGACGGTCTGCGTGTCGACGGTGGCCGTGTCCTCGGCCGGTGCCTCGGTCTCGCCGACGTCGGCCGGGGTCGGCAGCGGCGTCGAGACCACCGGCGGGTTCGTGCGGGTCGGCTCGGCGCTCTGAGAGAGATCGAGCAGGCTCATTGATCCCCACGCGAACGCGATCGCCGCGGTCGCTGCGCCCAGCACCGCGAGCCAGCGTCTGGGCCGCCGCCTCGGGGCGGCGACAGCACCGGCCGCCAGGCCGACAGGCACCGGGAACTCCCGGGTGGACCCCGGTTCGTCGTCCTCGGACGCGGCCGTCAGCCCGCCCGCAGCCGTCATGCTGCGCGTGCCGTCGGCATCCGCAGCATCCTGACCCGACCGCGCGGCGGATCCGGATGGCGTGGCTCCGGAAGCCGTGGCAGCGGATGCCGTGGCCGTGACCGCCGTGACCGCACCCGAGTGCGTCCGTGCGCCGCCCAGGGCGGATGCCGCCTCGGCGACCTCGGCGGCCGTGGGGCGCCGCAGCGGCTCGTCGTCCGTCATCCGGGTGAGCAACTCGATCCACGCCTCGTCGACGTTCTCCGGCATGGACGGCGACGATGTCAGGCGCACCAGTGCGGCCTGCACCCCGTCGGTCATCGGGAAAGCCCGTCGCCCTGCGAGCACCTCGATCAGCACCAGGCCCAGCGCGTAGATGTCCGCCGCCGGCGTCAGCTCCTGCGCACGGACCTGCTCGGGCGCCATGTAGGCGGCCGTGCCGATCGCCACTCCGGGCGAGGTCATGCGCGCGTCGTCGGGGTCGTAGGCGATGCCGAAGTCGGCGAGCTTCGCGATCCAGCGCCGGTCATGCGGGTCGCGGGTCAGCAGCACGTTCGAGGGCTTGACGTCCCGGTGGATGATGCCGCGCACGTGCACTGCCTGCAGCGCCTCGGCCAGATCGACGGCGAGGTCTGCCGCCTCATCCGGACTCAGCGGCCCGTGCGTCAGGTGCCCCGAGAGCGTCGGGCCGTCGACGTACTCCATCACGAGGTAACGCGGATGCCCGGGATCGAGCTTGGCGTCGTACAGGGTCACCAGCGAGGGGTGATCGAGGGAGGCCAGCCGCGCGCTCTCGCCGCGGATGCGCTCCTCCTCGACGGGCATCTCGTCCGCCTGCCGCAGCAGCTTGATCGCCACGGTGCGGCCCAGCAGCACGTCCTCGGCCCGGTAGACCAGTGCCGTGCCGCCGCGGCCCACACAGGTCGCCAGGCGGTATCGACCATCGAGCAGGGCCTCGGTCGGATGCTCATCGACGGTGCTCATCGGATCACTCCAGACGGATGCTGCGGGTGCTTCGGGTTGTCGTGCCAGCCACGTGACCGACCCTAGGCCGGTCCGGTGGCGCGGTCGCCCGCCTTGACGATCACGGCCAAACCTGCAAGAGGGCGGAGGATCCGGACAGGACGCCGTGCTGACGGCATCCGATATGGAAGCGTTTCCATGACGACGGGCCGGATGCTGCTCGCATCACAGGTTGATATCGGTGAACTCGGCCGTTGCGCATCCGCATTTCGGCAAGGCATACTGTAAGCGCTTGCAGATTTGCAGGTTCACCCGCATCGAGAGAGGCACGCACCAATGAAGGTGACCAAGAGGAGCATCCTCGCGTTCGGCGCCATCGCCGCCACGTCCGCACTGGCTCTGGCCGGCTGCGCATCGTCCACCCCGTCCGGCGACGACGCGTCGGGCGACAAGGCAGAGTTCTCCGGCCAGATCACCGTCTGGGTCGACGCGGACCGCGCCGACGTCGTCAAGGACGCAGCCAAGGAGTTCACCGACGACACCGGCGTGAAGGTGTCGCTCGTGCAGAAGGAGTTCGGCGAGATCCGCGACCAGTTCGTGCAGCAGGCGCCCACGGGCAAGGGCCCTGACGTCATCGTCGGCGCTCACGACTGGCTGGGTGTCCTCGTCGACAACGGCGTTGTCGCCCCCGTCGAGCTCGGCGACCGCTCGGGCGAGTTCCAGCAGATCGCCCTGGACGCGTTCAGCTACGACGGCCAGCTCTACGGCGTCCCGTACGCCATCGAGAACATCGGCCTCATGCGCAACACCGACCTCGTCGCCGAGGCGCCGGCCGACTTCGCCGACATGGTCGCCAAGGGCAAGGCCGCAGGCACCGAGTACGCCTTCCTCGTGGGTCTCGACCCCGAGCAGGCCGACCCGTACCACCTGTACCCGTTCCAGACCTCATTCGGAGCCCCGGTCTTCGGCCAGAACTCCGACGGCAGCTACAACGCCGAGGACCTGCAGATCGGCAACGACGGCGGCAAGGCGTTCGCCGCGTGGCTCGGCGAGCAGGGTGCCGCCGGCATCCTTAACACCAACATCACCGGTGACCTCGCCAAGGAGAACTTCCTCGCGGGCAAGTCGCCGTTCTTCCTGACCGGTCCGTGGAACGCCCCCGCGGCCGTCGACGCCGGCCTCAACATCGCGATCGACCCGATCCCGTCGGCCGGTGGCGAGGACGCACAGCCCTTCGCCGGTGTGCAGGGCTTCTTCCTGAGCGCCGAGAGCAAGAACAAGCTCGCCGCCAACGAGTTCCTGCTCAACTACGTCGGCTCCGAGAAGGTGCAGACCGCCCTCTACGAGGTCGGCGGCCGTGCTCCTGCTCTGACGTCGGCCTTCGAGGCCGCGGTCGAGAGCGACCCGATCACCGCCGGTTTCGGTGAGGTCGGCGCGAACGCCGTCCCGATGCCCAGCATCCCCGAGATGGGCGCGGTGTGGCAGTTCTGGGGCGTCACCGAGACGGCCCTCATCAACAACAAGGGCGGCGACCCGGCCGCACTGTGGGAGAAGATGAGCGCCGACATCCAGGGCGCGATCAGCAAGTAATCCGAGACGAGACGGGCGGCATCCCCTGCGGATGCCGCCCGGCTCCTCTGCATCCGCCGATCCGCGACTCCCGACGAGGACAGCCATGACCATCACCCAGGACCCGGAGCGCCGCGCCTCCTCCGCGCCCGCGACCACGCGCCAGCGTCGCGCCACCCGCATCGCCGAGGCCGCCGGAGGCGGCTGGGGGCTCGTGCTCCTCAAGATCGTCCTGCTCGGGCTCATCCTCGCGCTGGCGGTCTTCGCCGCCCTCGTGCTGATCCGCACCGACCAGTGGGTCGTCGCGGCCATCGTCATCGCCGTCGCCCTGCTCGCCGTCTGGGTGTACCTGGGCCGCGGCAGGCTGCCGGCCAAGTACCTCATGCCGGGTCTGGTCTTCCTCTTCGTCTTCCAGATCTTCGCGGCGCTCTACACGGGCTACGTCGCCTTCACCAATTACGGCACCGGGCACAACGCCGACAAGGACAGCGCGGTGAACGCGCTGATGCTCTCGGCCCAGGAGCGCGTGCCGGATTCGCCCTCCTACGACCTCACGATCGTCGACCAGCTCGGCGAGCTGTCGTTCCTGGTCACCGACCCCGACGGCGACGTGCTCCTCGGTGGCGAGGAGCGGCCGCTCGACGAGGTCTCCGGCGCCGAGATGGACGGCGGCAAGGCCGTCGGCCTGGCCGGATACACCACCCTCACCTTCGGCGACATCGTCGCCCAGCAGGAGCGCATCGCCGAGATGTCGGTGCCGCTCAGCGACGACCCCAACGACGGGATGCTGCGCACCCCCGACGGGTCGTCCGCCTACGTCTACACCTCCAAGCTCGTCTACGACGAGGCCGCAGGCACCATGACCGACACCAGCAGCGGCGTCGTCTACAGCGACATCGGCACCGGCGCCTTCACCGCCGAGGACGGCACCGAGCTCAGGCCCGGCTGGCAGATCAACGTGGGCTTCGACAACTTCACGCGCGCGTTCGCCGAGCAGTCCATCCGCGGGCCGTTCCTGCAGGTGCTGGTGTGGACCTTCGCGTTCGCGATCCTGTCGGTGCTGACGACCTTCGCGCTGGGTCTCTTCCTCGCGATCGTCTTCAACGACCCCCGGATGAAGTCGAAGAAGTACTACCGGGTGCTGATGATCCTGCCGTACGCCTTCCCGGGGTTCCTCTCGGCGCTGGTGTGGGCGGGCATGATGAACCAGGAGTTCGGGTTCCTCAACGTGGTCGTCTTCGGCGGCGCCGACATCCCGTGGCTGACGAACGAGTGGCTGGCCAAGGCCAGCATCATCCTCGTGAACCTCTGGCTGGGCTTCCCGTACATGTTCCTGATCTGCACCGGCGCCCTGCAGTCCATCCCCGAGGATGTGCAGGAGGCCGCGCGCGTGGACGGCGCGAGCGCCTGGCAGGTGTTCCGGGCGATCAAGCTGCCGCTGCTGCTCGTCGCGGTCGCCCCGCTGCTGATCTCGTCGTTCGCGTTCAACTTCAACAACTTCAGCCTGATCTACATGCTCACCGGCGGCGGGCCCCGCGACATCACCGCCGGGGTGAACGTCGGCGCCACCGACATCCTCATCACGATGGTCTACAAGGTCGCCTTCGTCGGCTCGACCTCCGACTACGGCCTGGCGAGCGCGTTCTCGATCATCATCTTCATCCTCGTCGCGACCATCTCGGTCATCGCGTTCCGGCGCACCAAGGCCCTGGAGGATCTGAACTGACATGACCATCTCCCAGACCACCCAGCCCTCCCAGCCCTCCACGAGCGCGATCGTCACCTCCGGTGCAGGCGCCGGCGTCCGCGGCGAGGGCCGCGAGCCGCGCCGGCCATTCGGCAAGTACTTCCGCGAGACCGGCTGGCGCCACCTCGTCGGCATCGCCGCGACCGTGTTCGCGCTGTTCCCGCTCCTGTACGTGATCAGCGCCTCGCTGAACCCGGGCGGCACCCTGCTGACCGCCAACTCGCTGTTCGGCACCATCGACATCGGCAGCTACATCGAGCTGTTCCAGAACCCCTCGCAGCCCTACGGCGCCTGGTTCGTGAACACCCTGGTGATCGGACTGGTCACCTCGGCGCTCACGGTGCTGCTCGGAGCCCTGGCGGCCTACAGCTTCTCGCGGATGCGGTTCACCGGCCGCCGCTTCACCCTCACCGCGCTGCTGGTGGTGCAGATGTTCCCGCAGATGCTCGCGATGGTCGCGATCTTCCTGATCATGGTGACCATCAGCGACATCTTCCCGGCGATCGGCCTGAACACCCAGATCGGCCTGATCATGGTCTACCTGGGCGGCGCACTCGGTGCGAACACGTACCTCATGTACGGGTTCTTCAACACCGTTCCCGCGTCGATCGACGAGGCCGCGAAGATCGACGGCGCCGGGCACGCCCGCATCTTCTTCACGATCATCCTGCGCCTGGTCGCCCCGATCCTCGCTGTCGTCGGCCTGCTGAGCTTCATCGGCACCTCGAGCGAGTTCGTGCTCGCCAGCGTCATCCTCATCGACCCCGACAAGCAGACCCTCGCGGTCGGCCTGTACCGCTTCGTGGCCGACGAGTTCTCGAAGAACTGGAGCGTGTTCGCCGCCGGCGCCGTGCTCGCCGCGATCCTGCCGGTCGCGTTGTTCCTCGCCCTGCAGAAGTACATCGTCGGCGGTCTCACCGCCGGCAGCGTCAAGTAGCGGATGCCGTGGGCCGGCGCATGTCGCCGGCCCGCGCCGCGATGCCGGCGGGCGGCGCGCCGATGTCGCCGGCGCGTGGCAGACTTCACAACCGAAGAACAATCCAGGGGCTCTGTCATGGCCACGGCCGTGCAACCACGTCGACTCCCGGCGGGTGCACCGCCGTATCCACGAAAGGCCTGACATGACCCCCGAATCGATCACCGGCACTCTCACCGGTCCCGTCCTCCCGCACCACGACGGCTCGCCGCTGTACGTCTCGAACGACGCCCCGCAGCTGGGCGAGACGGTGATCGTGCGCCTGCGCGTGCCCGAAGGGTACGGCCCGCTGGCCGCCGTGCGCACGCGCTCCAACCCCGACCACGAGCCGGAGTGGACCGACGCCGAGCGCATCGGGTCTGCCGACGGCTGGGACTGGTGGCAGGCGCCGATCGCGGTGCGCAACCCCCGCCACGGCTACCGCTTCGTGCTGCTGCACGAGAACGGGCGGGTCGAATGGGTGAACCAGACCGGCATCCACACCCTCGAGACCCTGGATGCCGAGGACTTCGCCCTCGTCGCCAACCCGGCCCCGCCGGCGTGGCTGCACGGAGCGGTGATGTACCAGGTGTTCCCCGACCGCTTCGCCCGGTCGGCCCAGGCCGATCGGCATCCGACCCCGGAGTGGGCCATCCCGGCGGAGTGGGATGCCGCGGTCGACCCGGTCATGCCCGGCCGCTCGCAGCAGTTCTACGGCGGCGACATCCCTGGCATCATCGAGCGCCTCGACCACCTGGTCGCCCTCGGCGTCGACCTGCTGTACCTGACCCCCGTCTTCCCGGCAGGCTCCAACCACCGCTACGACGCCGCGAGCTTCGACTCGGTCGACCCGCTGCTCGGCGGCGATGAGGCGTACGCGCGGCTCGTGGAAGAGGCGCACGCCCGCGGCATCCGGGTCATCGGCGATCTCACCAGCAACCACTCCGGCGACCGGCACGAATGGTTCCAGCAGGCGCTCGGCAACCCCGGTGCCGAGACCGAGAGCTTCTACTACTTCACCGACGACGCGAACACGCAGTACGAGTCGTGGCTGGGCACCCCCACGCTGCCGAAGTTCAACTGGGCATCGCCGGCGCTGCGCGAGCGCTTCATCACCGGCGAAGATTCGGTCGTGGCGAAGTGGCTGAAGCCGCCGTACTCGCTCGACGGCTGGCGCATCGACGTCGCGAACATGACCGGGCGCCTGGGCGACGTCGACCTGAACGCCGAGGTGCGCTCGCTGCTGCGCGAGACCATGCTGCGCATCAACCCCGATGCCATCCTGCTCGGCGAGTCGACCAACGACGCCGCCAGCGATCTGCAGGGCGACGGCTGGCACGGCGCCATGACCTACCCCTCGTTCACCCGGCCGCTGTGGGGCTGGCTCAGCGAGCCGACGGGTGAGCCCTACCTCACCGCCGAGGGGGACGAGCGCACCGAGCCGTGGTTCTTCGGGCAGCCGATCGGCGGCATCCCGCGGTACACGGCGCGCGAGTTCGCCGATGCCGTGACCCGATTCACCGCCGGCATCCCGTGGCGTGTGCGGCTGGGCAACATGCAGCCGCTCGACACCCACGACACCGGCCGCTTCGCGACGAATGCCGCGGCGGGTGCGGTGCCCGTCGCGGTCGGCCTGTCGATGACCATGCCGGGCGTGCCGGTGGTCTTCGCCGGAGACGAGTTCGGACTCACCGGCGCCGACGGCGAGGCCAGCCGCACGCCCATGCCGTGGTCGCGGCAGGACGAACCCGAGCTCTCCGAACGCCTCGCGCTGTACCGCGAGCTGATCGGACTGCGCCGCGCGCATCCCGTGCTGGGCGAGGGTGGCATGCGCTGGCTGCACGCCGATGACGAGACCGTGGTGTTCGTGCGCGAGAGCGCCGAGGAGAGCATCCTCGTGCTCGCCACGCGCGGGGGAGCGGATGCCGAACTCGCCCCCGGCGCCCTGCCCGGTGCCGCCGCCGCGGAGGCGCTCTTCGGAGATGCGACCCTGGCGGTGGCATCCGACGGCGCCGTGGCGCTCGCGGCCGAAGGCCCCGCCTTCGCCGTCTGGTCCCTCCCCGGCGTCTCCCTCCCCTGACGTTTGCCCCCGCCGCTGACCTCCACCCTCGCGAGAAACCACATTCGCCACGAGAAACCCGTTCTGCGCGGGTTTCTCACGATGAATGTGGTTTCTCGCGCTCAGGGGAGGGGTGGCGGCCTGACCGCGGCGCGGGAGCGGCGCGACACGGTCGCCGGGATGCCGTGTCCGGGTGACCCGCGGGCGTAGCCTCTGGCCATGACGGCACGTGCGGACGGGAGCGACCCGGTTGCCCGCTGGATCGTGGGCATCCTGTGCGCAGCCGTCGTGGGCGGGCTGCTCTGGCTGTCGCTGCCGATGGGTCCCGACCTGATCGCGGTCGTCGGCTCACTCTTCGGTGGTTGACTGTTCGGCGGCTGGCTGTTCGGGCGGACCGCTCGGCGGCGAGGCGCCGGGCTGAGAGTACGGCACGGCCGCCGCTCGAGCGGCCGCGACACGCGCGGGCTCCGCCACCAGACCGACGACACGTCGGCATGCCTCCGTCATGCGGGATTCCGCGGGCGCTACCCTCGCTGTGCACCCATTCAGGAGAGGCGGAAGCCATGAGCGACCCCGAGGTTCCCAAGAACGAGCAGCCGAAGGACGTCGAGGACGTCGTCGGCAGTGCCAACGAGGGACTCGACGCCGCAGCCGCGGCCCGTGCCGACGTACCGGGCACGGACTCCGGCGCCGACGACGTCGACCCTGACCACGCAGCCTTCGAGGCCGCCGAGCGCGACTTCCCCGGCACCTTCACCAGCGAGCCGGCCCCCGGCGACGACACGCGCACCACGCCGGTCGCGTCCGGCGACGACGCGGTGCCCTCGGTGGAAGAGCGGCCCGTCGTCGCATCCGAGACGGACGCCGCCGGCACCCCCGTCTCGGAGCCCCTGACGACCCCGGCCGCCACAGTGCGCGACGACGACCGCGATGACGTCGCCGCCCGCTCCGACGACGAGTGGCGCGACCGCGATGCCGGCCGTGACGACCTCCGCACCGAGGAGGCGCCCGTGCACACGGTGGCGGACGACGCCTACGCGCCGTCTGCGGCATCCGCCGAGACCCGGGTGCTGCCCGCAGAGCCGACGGCCGTCGTGGCGCCGGCTCCCGCGCCGCCGCAGCCCATCTTCGTGCAGGCCCCCGAGCCGCCCCGCGAGCTCGGCAACCGCGGCACCGCCGGTGCTATCGGCCTGGTCGCGACCGTGGCCTTCGCCGTGCTGTACCTCGGCGCGATCCTCGGCATCGGCGCCCTCGCCGGCGACGTGACGCTCGAGAACATCGGCACGGCGGCCCTGGCGCCGCTGACGACCTGGTCGTTCTGGGTGCCCGTGGCCGTGTTCTTCCTGTCGTTCTGGCTGCTCGGCGCGTTCGTCAACCGCGCGCGCTGGGGCAAGTGGGTCACGCTCGGCCTGCTCGTCGCGCTGGCCACCTACGGCGGTCACCTGCTCGGTCAGCTCTTCCAGGCTCCGTTCTGGCGGATCACCCCCAGCGAGTCGGCCGAGCTGATCGGCGAGCAGCTGTGGGCACCGCTGGCCATCGCCGCATTCGTGTTCGCCCGCGAGCTGACCATCTGGTTCGGCGCCTGGGTGGCACGCAGCGGCGCCCGCAAGAAGGCCCTGAACGCCGAGGCCCAGGCCGAGTACGAGCGCACGCTCGAGGCAGGCCCCTCGGCGATGCGCTGACCGCGCCCCGCACTGAGCGTAGGGTGGCGCTATGACCACCACCGGAGACCCCCACGGCCCCGCGCCGCAGGGGGTCTCCGCGTTCCTGGCGGTGGTGATCGGCTTCGCCGCATTCGCGTCGCTGGCGATCCTCGGGCTCGGGATGCTGACCTTCTACGCCGACCTCGACATCCTGACGGTCGAAGGGCTCGACTCCTGGCCGGCGATCGTCGGCATGATCGCCGCGATCGGGGTGTTCTCCTGGATGCTGTGGACGGTGCTGTCCCGGCGGCATCCGCCGTTCCCGGCCGTCATCCCGGTCGGGCTGGCCACGGTGCTGGCGCACCTCGCCGTCGTGTGGCTGGCCGCGCTGCTGAGCGGTGCGGGGCTCGCCGCCGCATCCGCCGCCGTGTCGCAGCTGGTGGTGCGCGGCTCCAGCCTGATCGTGCTGCTGGCCGCGCTGATCGGGGCGTGGATCGCGATCGCGCTGCGCCGCACGCGGGCCCGCGCCCTGCGCTGGCCGTGGGAGGACCGCGACGAGGAGTGACGGTGACGAGCGACGGCGAGTGAGCGGGCAACACGCCATGAACCCGCGCCGATTCGCGCTCACGGCCGTACTCTGTATGCGTGGAGAGGTCACTGGAAACCCAGGTCAGCCAGGCCGTTGAGGCGTGGCTGCGCTGGGTGCCGAGGTGGGCTCCCGCCACGCACCGCGGCCGGGTCGCTCCCTGCCGCCGCTGCCTGGGATCGCCCGTGCTCTCGGCTGCCGGGATCGGGGCGAACGTGCCGCACGGGGTGCAGCACGGCATGTCGACCCGCATCAAGGCGATCGTCGATCAGGCCGTCGCCGAGTACACCGCGCGCAATCTGCCGATGCTGCAGGCCGAGCTCGACCATCAGGCCGCCCGCAACCGGTCCCGCGCATACCGCCCGGCCGAGGGGCTCGACCCGGAGTTCGAGGGGATGCCGCTGGACCCCGACCCCGTGCCGGGCGCGCCGTTCCTCTTCACCGTCGCCGGGATGGCCGACGAGGCCGCGGCCGAGCTGCCGCCCCTGCCGCCGTTGAGCGACGAGGCGAAGGCGGCTCTGCGCCAGGAGGTCGCCCTCGCCGACGACTACGCGAACATGATCGGGCGTGAGATCTGCGGGCTGCTGCTGCGCCACCGGCTGCGGGTGCAGGCGGCGATCTCGCAGTACGTCGAGCCGCAGATCGAGCTCATGCTCGCCGAGCTGAGCGAGGCGCTCGACTCGCCGTTCGACCCCGACGGCCTGTAGCGCGAGCGGCTGTCCGGCCACGCAGTCTCACGGTCACGGCCGCGGATCCTGGGAATCGACCGCATCCGCTTGTCCGCCGTCATGCCGACTGGCTATCGTTTTTCGATAGATAATTGTCGTCTTTCGATAGGAATGCCATGCAGCCCGTCGCCACCCTCGTGCTCCGAGGCCTGATCGTCGTCCTGATCGCCCTGCTGCTGTTCGTGCAGATCATCATGATCCCCGGGGTGGCGGCCGAGACCGCGCTGCGCAACCCCGACCTCGCCTACCTGCGGATTCCGGGCATCATCGGCGCCGTGCTCTTCCTCGCCCTCGTCGAGACCGTGCTGCTGTGCGTGTTCGCGCTGCTCTCGCTCGTGCGTGCAGACCGCATCTTCAGCCCTCGCGCGTTCCGCTACGTCGACATCATCATCGCCACGATGCTGATCGCGGCACTGCTGCTGATCGCCTCGTACATCGTGCTCTCGCTCGGCCGGGCGGTGAATCCCGGCATCCTGATCCTCGCCGTCTTCGGCATCGTCGTCAGTCTCTCGCTCGCGCTGCTGGTGGGCGTGATGCGAGGGCTGCTGCGCAAGGCGCTGCAGCTCGAGCAGGACCTCTCCGAGGTGGTCTGATGCCCATCGTCATCGACATCGACATCATGCTCGCCCGCCGCAAGATGAGCGTTCAGGAGTTCGCCGATGCCATCGGCATCACCCCGGCGAACGTCGCCGTGCTCAAGAACGGGCGGGCCAAGGCTGTGCGCTTCACCACGCTGGATGCCATCTGCCGGGTGCTCGAGTGCCAGCCCGGCGACATCCTGCGCTACGTCGAGGAGGACGCGTCATGAGCGGGGGATGGGCGGATGCCGCGATCACGCGGCTGCAGGATGCGAACACCTGCCCGGTCTGCGAGTCGGCGCCGCTGATGAGCGGGCGCTGCCCGCGCTGCGGCGCGGACCTGGCGGGGGCACAGGGTGCCACGCTGTGGCACGCGTCGCGCGTCGCCGTGGACGCACTGCGCGTGCGCGAGGCGGCCCGGCTGCGCATCCCCCGTGCCGTCCCCGCGGCATCCGCCCCCGCCGCCGGCGCCCCCGTGCCGTCCGGCCCCTCGCTGTCCGGCCCCTCGGTGAGAAACCACATCGCGCATGACAAACGCGCGCAGGCAGGGTTTCTCACGCAGAATGTGGTTTCTCACGGGCAAGGAGTGCGGCCGGCAGGGCGCGGGGCCGGAGCGCCGGCGAACGATGGCGCGAGCCTGCAGTCGGTGCTCGCCACGGCGGGAGCGGCACTGTTCGCGGTCGCGGCGATCGTGTTCACCTTCTTCAACCCCGAACTCGCCGACCGCGCGGTGCGCAGCACGATCATCGGGGTGGTGACGCTCGCGTTCCTGGCCGGCGCGTGGCTGCTCGCCCGGCGCCGCCTGCAGTCCTCGGCCGAGGCTGTCGGGGGACTGGGCCTGGTGTTCGTCGGCCTCGATGTGCAGGCCGTGGCGGGGTCCTTCGCAGACGACGCCGCCTCCTGGACATCCGCGGCCCTCGCGACCGCGGTTGCGGGCGGGTTGCTGCTCGCGGCGGCGCTGCGCGCTCGCATCCGCATCTGGCTCTGGGCCGCCCTCCCCGCCCTGGCATCCGTGCCGGCGCTGCTGTGCTTCGCCGTGCAGACCGCACTGCCTGCCGCTCTTCTGCTGGCGGCGGCCGGCTTCGCCGCCACCGGCCTGATCGCCCTGCTCCCGCGTCTCGCACCGCGGTTCCCCGCTCGCGAGACGGCTCAGACCGAACCGGATGCCGCTCCGCGCCCCGTCCGGCGCGCCCTCGCGCCCGAGGTCGCCGCTCTCACCGCCGTGCAGCTGGTCGTCGCGGTGCTCGCCGTCGCGCGGATCCTGTTCGCGGACGCCGAACCGATCGCCATCGCCGTCGTGCTCGGCGTGCTCGCGGTGCACGCGGTGCTGGCCGCGGCGCAGGCCATGCCGGGCGTGTGGGGCGCCGTGGCCGGCGTGCTCGGCGTGGCCGCCGGTGCCTTCGCCGCGTCGAGCCTCGTGCACGGCGACCGCGCCTTCGAATGGATCCTCGCGATCGTGCCGGCGGGTGCCGTGGTCATGCTCATCGTGGGTGCTCTCGTGCCCCTGCCACGGCGCACTCCGCGTCTGCCGCTCGCCGTGGGCGCCGGGCTCGCCGCCGGCGTGACCAGCGCCCCGGCAGTTCTGTACGCCGCGATGATCGGCACCACGGTGCTGAGCTCGGTGGGCGCGCCCGCGGGCGCCGTCGTCGCGCCCGGGCCGGTGCTCGGGCCGGGCGGCTGGCCGCAGATCATCGCCCTCGCGGTGATCTCGGCAGGGTTCGGGGCCTTCGCGCTCTGCGCCCGGCACCGCGCCGATGTGCGGGTGCTGCGCGGCGCCGCGCAGGTGGTCTGTGCGCTGTACGCGATAGGTGCACTGTTCTCCCTCGCCGCCGCACACGTGCTGATCCTGCCCGCGGCCATCGGCGTGCTGCTGGCGGTGACGGCTGTCGCAGCGGGCGTGATCGTCGTGAGGAAGAACCTCGTACCGGCATCCGTCCGCGGCATCCTCGTCGTCGGGGCGCATGCCGCCCTGCTGCTGGCGGTGCCGCTGTCCTGGCAGGACCGCCAGCTCGTACCCGTGGCAGGTGTCGCGGCGATCGCCGTGCTGGCGGTGGTCGCCCGCACCATCCCTCGCCCCTCGCGCTTCCTGCACGTGGGGGCCGGGTACGGGTACGCGCTCGCACTCGTGGCCACCGCACTGTCATTGACCGGCAACGCGCTGACCGGCGTCGGCGGCATAGCACTGCTGTGCCTCACCGCCTCGGCGGGCCTGCTCGGCGCGATCGTCGCGACCTTCGTCCCGGCGGTGGCGGCCCGCAACTGGCAGGCGATCCTCGTGGTCGCGACCGTGCCGTTCACGATCGCGGTCGTGCAGGTGGTGTTCGAGCGCAGCGGCTGGACCGCACTGTCGACCGGACTCATGTTCGTGCTCGCGCTGTCGCTGCTGCTCACCCGCCGCGCGGGGCTCACCGTGGTGGTGCGCACGCTCGCGGCCGCCATGCTCGTCCCGTCGCTCGCGGTGGTCGTGCTGTGCCTGGGGGCCCAGCTGCTCGTGCAGAGCGGATCGCCGGTCGTGCTGCCGGTCATCGCCCTGCTCGTCGCACTGGTGCTGCCGTCCGGCGCGCTGATCCGCGACGGACTCGTCGCACGTGGGCGCATGAAGACGACGGCGGATGCCGCACGCGTCGCGATCGAGGCCTCGGCGCTGCTCACCGCGGCGATCGCCGTGGGTCTCGCCCTCGTGCGCGAGGCGGCGGGGTTCGGCACCGCCTGCCTCGTGCTCATCATCCTCGGCGTCGGTGCCGCTCTGACCTCGCTGCTGGCCGGACGCCGCTACGGCTGGTGGGTGGCCGGCGCGGCCTTCACCGGGGCACTCTGGTCGCTGTGGGCGCTGAACGGGGTCGAGCTGCCCGAGGCGTACCTGCTGCCGCCCGCGCTCGGCGCGGTGCTGGTGGCGGTACTGCTGACTCTGCGCAGTGCGCGCGCCACCGCCCTCTTCGCCGCGGGGCTCGCCGGGGCGATCGTGCCGGTGCTGGTGCTGCTCGTCGCCGGGGCCGGGACGGATGCCGTGCCCTGGCGGGCGCACGGACTGCTCGCGGCCGGCTGGGCCCTGCTCGGTGTCGCCGTCGTGCTGGGTCGCGGCGCACGCACTCCGCTGCGCCGACTGCGCCCGCTGCGCACGCCGGCCGCGCTGCTGGCATCCGCCGCCGCGCTGGGCGGCACGACGCAGTCCGTGCGCTGGGGGAGCGGCCTGGACGCCTCGCCGGTGCTCGGCGGTGACGCCGGGGTCTTCCTGCTCTGCGTGGGCATGAGTGCCCTCGCCGCGCTGGTGCTGCTGGCGACGGCGCGGATGCTGCGCTCCGATGCACGCACGATCGGCGCGTCCGCGGCATCCGCCGGCTCTGCGACATCCGGCTCTGCGACATCCGGTGCTGCGGCATCCGGGGCTGCGGCATCCGCCGCATCGCTCCCGGGCCGGCTCGCGACCTCGCGCTGGGTGACGGTGCCCGCGGCACTCGCCTTCGCAGCCGGAACCTGGTCCGCGATCGCCGAGGACTGGTTCGCGATCTGGGGGATGTGGACGCTGATGCTGTGCTGGCTCGTCGTCATGGTGCGCGCAACGCGCCGCACGATCGCGGACTCCTCGTCGCCGCTGCCCCCGGTGTGGGTGCTGTTCGGCATCTCCTTCATCACGGCGGTCGTGGCGTGGAGCCCGCGCGAACTGCGCGTGGAGATGTTCTCCCTGCCGCTCGGGGCGTTCCTGCTCGCAGCGGGAGCGCTGGCGATGCGGCAGACGCACGACACCGCCCCGGCCCGGCTCGACGACTGGCCGCACCGCTGGCGCGGCTCGTGGGCGCTGCTGGCGCCCGGGCTGATCGTCATGCTGTCGGCATCCGTCGTCTCGACCTTCACCGATCCGCTGACCTGGCGGGCGATCCTCGTGATGGGCATCGCCCTGGCCGCCATCCTGGTGGGCGCGGCCCGCCGTCTGGCCGCGCCGTTCGTGATCGGGCTGGTCGTGCTGCCCATCGAGAACGTGTTCGTCTTCTCGGTGCAGCTCGGCCGCGGCATAGAATCCATGCCGTGGTGGATCACCCTGGCCACGATGGGCGCGGTGCTGCTGATCATCGCCGTCGCGGGGGAGCGCAGAGAGGGCGCGGGCATGGGCGTGGTGGCACGCGTGCGGGATCTGCGCTGAAAAGGGATCTGCGCTGAGCCGGATCCGAACTGAGCGGCGTGGCGCCTTGCGGCATTTGACCGGTGTGGTTACGCCGGATTACACTTGATCGGGTGTGCGCACTGCTGTGCGCGCATGCAGGGCGCCGGCACCGCCGGTTCGCCTCCACGGCATACCCATCACACCAAAGGCAGAGCGGTTCCGCTGTGCCGGTGGGTCATGATGTGAAACCCATCACGCTGTCACCGTGCAGCACTACTAGGAGAGAACGTGCCAACCATTCAGCAGTTGGTTCGCAAGGGCCGCTCGCCCAAGGTCGCGAAGACCAAGGCGCCCGCCCTGAAGTCGAACCCGCAGCAGGCCGGCGTGTGCACCCGCGTGTACACCACCACCCCGAAGAAGCCGAACTCGGCGATGCGCAAGGTCGCTCGTGTGAAGCTCCGCAACGGCACCGAGGTCACCGCCTACATCCCCGGTGAGGGCCACAACCTGCAGGAGCACTCGCTGGTGCTCGTGCGCGGTGGTCGTGTGAAGGACCTTCCCGGTGTCCGCTACAAGATCGTCCGGGGTGCGCTCGACACCCAGGCTGTCAAGAACCGTAAGCAGGCTCGTTCCCGCTACGGCGCGAAGAAGGGTTGAGTTAGATGCCTCGTAAGGGTCCCGCCCCGAAGCGCCCCGTCGTCAACGACCCGGTCTACGGCGCACCGATCGTCACCTCGCTCGTGAACAAGATCCTCGTCGACGGCAAGAAGTCGCTCGCCGAGTCGATCGTCTACGGCGCCCTCCGCGGTGTCGAGACCAAGAGCGGCCAGGACGCGGTCGCCACGCTCAAGAAGGCGCTCGACAACGTGCGCCCCACACTCGAGGTCCGCAGCCGCCGCGTCGGTGGCTCGACCTACCAGGTTCCGGTCGAGGTCAAGCCGCACCGCGCGAACACCCTCGCGCTGCGCTGGCTGGTCAGCTACGCGAAGGGCCGTCGTGAGAAGACGATGACCGAGCGTCTGCAGAACGAGATCCTCGACGCCTCGAACGGTCTGGGTGCCGCGGTCAAGCGCCGCGAGGACACCCACAAGATGGCCGAGTCGAACCGCGCCTTCGCCCACTACCGCTGGTAAAGGGCAGAGCGGATGCCGCCACCGCGGCATCCGCTCCCTCACTCTCTGATCGTTCCTGAACCATCCCGGAGGAACCCCCGTGGCACAAGAAGTGCTCACCGACCTGAGCAAGGTCCGCAACATCGGCATCATGGCGCACATCGATGCCGGCAAGACCACCACCACCGAGCGCATCCTGTTCTACACGGGTGTCAACCACAAGCTCGGCGAGACCCACGACGGCGCCTCGACGACGGACTGGATGGAGCAGGAGAAGGAGCGCGGCATCACGATCACGTCTGCCGCCGTGACCTGCTTCTGGAACAAGAACCAGATCAACATCATCGACACCCCCGGTCACGTGGACTTCACTGTCGAGGTGGAGCGCTCGCTCCGCGTGCTCGACGGTGCGGTCGCCGTGTTCGACGGCAAGGAGGGCGTCGAGCCCCAGTCCGAGACCGTGTGGCGTCAGGCCGACAAGTACAACGTCCCGCGCATCTGCTTCGTCAACAAGATGGACAAGCTGGGCGCCGACTTCTACTACACCGTCGACACCATCGTGAACCGCCTCGGCGCCAAGCCGCTGGTGCTGCAGCTGCCGATCGGCGCTGAGAGCGACTTCGTCGGCGTCATCGACCTCATCGAGATGCGCGCCCTGGTGTGGCCCGGCGACGCCAAGGGTGACGTGACGATGGGCGCCTCGTACGAGGTGCAGGAGATCCCCGCCGACCTCCAGGCCAAGGCCGAGGAGTACCGTCAGCAGCTGCTCGAGACCGTCGCCGAGACCGACGACGCGCTGCTCGAGAAGTTCTTCGGCGGTGAGGAGCTCACGATCGCCGAGATCAAGGGCGCCATCCGCAAGCTGGTCGTCGCCAACGAGATCTACCCGGTCCTGTGCGGCTCGGCGTTCAAGAACCGCGGCGTGCAGCCGATGCTGGACGCGGTCGTCGACTACCTGCCGAACCCGCTCGACGTGGGCGCCATCGAGGCTCACGACCCGAAGGACGAGGAGAAGGTCATCGAGCGTCACCCCGACGCCAACGACCCGTTCTCGGCTCTCGCGTTCAAGGTCGCCGTGCACCCGTTCTTCGGTCGCCTCACCTACGTGCGCGTGTACTCGGGCCACCTGGACTCCGGCTCCGCGGTCGTCAACTCGACCAAGGGCAAGAAGGAGCGCATCGGCAAGATCTTCCAGATGCACGCCAACAAGGAGAACCCGGTCGACTCGCTCACCGCGGGCAACATCTACGCCGTCATCGGCCTGAAGGACACCACCACCGGTGACACCCTCGCCGACCCGGCCGCCCCGGTGGTCCTCGAGTCGATGACCTTCCCCGAGCCCGTCATCGAGGTCGCCATCGAGCCGAAGACCAAGGCCGACCAGGAGAAGCTGGGCACCGCGATCCAGAAACTCGCCGAGGAGGACCCGACCTTCCGCACCGAGCTGAACCCCGAGACCGGTCAGACGACCATCAAGGGCATGGGCGAGCTGCACCTCGACATCCTCGTGGACCGCATGAAGCGCGAGTTCAAGGTCGAGGCGAACGTCGGCAAGCCGCAGGTGGCGTACCGCGAGACGATCAAGAAGGCCGTCGAGAAGCACGACTACACGCACAAGAAGCAGACCGGTGGTTCGGGTCAGTTCGCGAAGATCCAGTTCACCATCGAGCCGCTCGAGGTGACCGCCGAGAAGACGTACGAGTTCGAGAACAAGGTCACCGGTGGCCGCATCCCGCGCGAGTACATCGAGCCGACGAACCAGGGCTTCCAGGACGCCATGGCCACGGGTGCCCTCGCGGGTTACCCCATGGTCGGCGTCAAGGCGATCCTGATCGACGGTGCCTCGCACGACGTCGACTCCTCGGAGATGGCGTTCAAGATCGCCGGCTCCATGGGCTTCAAGGAGGCCGTGCGCCGCGCGAACCCCGTGCTGCTCGAGCCGCTGATGGCCGTCGAGGTGCGCACGCCCGAGGAGTACATGGGCGACGTCATCGGCGACCTGAACTCGCGTCGTGGCCAGATCCAGTCGATGGAGGACGCCCAGGGCGTCAAGGTCGTGCGTGCGTCGGTGCCGCTGTCGGAGATGTTCGGCTACATCGGCGACCTGCGCTCGAAGACCTCGGGCCGTGCTGTCTACTCGATGGAGTTCGACAGCTACGCCGAGGTCCCGAAGGCCGTCGCCGACGAGATCATCCAGAAGACCAAGGGCGAGTAAGCCCTTCATCCGGTCGGCCTGCGGCCCTTCGACAGGCTCAGGGGCCCAGGCTGACCGGAACCCCCACAACTTCACATTCACTCTCCACTAAACTGAGAAACCGAAATCCGTAGGGAGCCGGTCACAATCCAGTGCCCGGCCATCTCTACACGAACGTCCTGAGGAGGACCCAGTGGCCAAGGCCAAGTTCGAGCGGACCAAGCCGCACGTCAACATCGGAACGATCGGTCACGTCGACCACGGCAAGACCACGCTGTCGGCGGCCATCTCGAAGGTGCTCGCAGACAAGTACCCGTCGGAGACGAACGTTCAGCGTGACTTCGCGACGATCGACTCGGCTCCCGAGGAGCGTCAGCGCGGCATCACGATCAACATCTCGCACATCGAGTACGAGACCCCGAAGCGCCACTACGCGCACGTCGACGCCCCCGGCCACGCCGACTACGTCAAGAACATGATCACCGGTGCCGCTCAGATGGACGGCGCGATCCTCGTGGTCGCCGCCACCGACGGCCCGATGGCGCAGACCCGTGAGCACGTCCTGCTCGCCAAGCAGGTCGGCGTGCCCTACCTGCTGGTCGCCCTGAACAAGAGCGACATGGTCGACGACGAGGAGATCCTGGAGCTCGTCGAGCTCGAGGTCCGCGAGCTGCTCTCGTCGCAGGGCTTCGACGGCGACAACGCTCCCGTCGTGCAGGTCTCGGCGCTGAAGGCGCTCGAGGGCGACGAGAAGTGGGTCGAGAAGATCCTCGAGCTCATGCAGGCCGTCGACGACAGCGTTCCGGACCCGGAGCGTGACCGCGACAAGCCGTTCCTCATGCCGATCGAGGACGTCTTCACGATCACCGGTCGTGGCACCGTCGTCACGGGCCGCGCCGAGCGTGGCACCCTGGCCATCAACTCCGAGGTCGAGATCGTCGGCATCCGCCCGACGCAGAAGACCACGGTCACGGGTATCGAGATGTTCCACAAGCAGCTCGACGAGGCCTGGGCCGGCGAGAACTGTGGTCTGCTGCTCCGCGGCACCAAGCGCGAGGACGTCGAGCGCGGTCAGGTCGTCGTGAAGCCGGGCTCGATCACCCCGCACACCAACTTCGAGGGCACCGCCTACATCCTCTCGAAGGACGAGGGTGGCCGTCACAACCCGTTCTACACGAACTACCGCCCGCAGTTCTACTTCCGTACCACCGACGTCACCGGCGTCATCACGCTGCCCGAGGGCACCGAGATGGTCATGCCCGGCGACACCACCGACATGTCGGTCGAGCTGATCCAGCCGATCGCCATGGAGGAGGGCCTCGGCTTCGCGATCCGTGAGGGTGGCCGCACCGTCGGCGCCGGCACGGTGACCAAGGTCACGAAGTAAGCTTCTGCTTCTCACGAAGGGGTCGGACCTGCGGGTCCGGCCCCTTCGTCGTGTCCGGGATGCTGCGCGATCCGGGGACTACCGCATCCCGGCCGCGTCGCGTAGAACTGTAGTTGCGCAGCCCTGCGCATCTCGACGGGGGAGGACACTCATGGCAATCGATGACATCGTCAACAAGGGCAAGGATCTGTACGAGGAGAACAAGGACAAGATCGCCGAAGTCGTCAAGAGCGAGCAGGCCGAGGACATCAGCGACAAGGTCCTGGACGGTGTCGCCGACTTCGCGAAGAAGCTCGCCCCCGGTTCGGCCGACAAGATCGACGAGATCCGCGACAACGTCGACCGCAGCGTCGGCGACGAGTGATCCCACGCAGTCTCAGCGAAGGCGGCGCACCCCACGGGGTGCGCCGCCTTTCCTCGTCGTCGGCGGCGCCGCCGACGCGTTCCTGGAACTCTTCACCACGGGAGCGCATCCTGCTCTAGAATGACAACGCCGCCTGGGGAAACAGCGGCACAGGATGCTGGAGCACAGCATCCGAATGAATGGGGATTCATCTTGGGGAACATCGTGCTCGTCACGTGGGATGTCCACGGATGCATCGTCATGTCTGCGCGACCGTCGTGTCGCGCCCTTGAGCGAGGCAGCCGGCATCCCTTCTCGCCGGCTGCCTCCTGCCCGGTGGCTCCCCTCCCACCGGGCCTCCCCTGACGCTGGGTGGGGCGTGGGGATGCTCCACCCAGCGTCGTGAGGGCGCGGCACGCAGGCGCGACACGCCCGGGTTTGCAGTACCCGAATCCGTCATGGCAGAATAGACAGGTTCCACATTCCTGCGCTCTTCGTGATGCGCGGGATCACTGTCACGACAGTGCATAGGCGGCGCACTCCGAGGAGCGTGCGCAGGGTTCTAGGCCGCGGACAGCAGAACGCACAATCCGACACCTCTTCACGGAGGTCCTGTTGTGCCTGCATGGCAGGAGTCGGGATCCGCCCGCTCCGGCGTGCGGGATGACAGCAGAACAGTGGTGCAGCACCTTCGACAGGCTCCGGGACTCAGGTCCTCCATGTCCGAGAAGCGAAGTGCCGAGGCGCGAACAGCGCCGACGTGCGTCCAATGCCCCAGGGTCACCCGGCCCCGGACGGTAAGACGCTTATAGAGAGAGAGCAGACAATGGCGGGACAGAAGATCCGCATTCGCCTGAAGTCGTATGACCACGAGGTCATCGACACGTCGGCGCGCAAGATCGTCGACACCGTGACCCGTGCGGGCGCGACTGTCGTCGGCCCGGTGCCGCTTCCGACGGAGAAGAACGTGATCGCCGTGATCCGTTCGCCCCACAAGTACAAGGACAGCCGCGAGCACTTCGAGATGCGCACCCACAAGCGTCTGATCGACATCGTCGACCCGACGCCCAAGGCCGTCGACTCGCTGATGCGTCTCGACCTGCCTGCCGATGTCAACATCGAGATCAAGCTCTGAGGTCCGACATGGTTGACATCAACGCAAAGATCTCCAAGGGCATGCTCGGCACCAAGCTCGGCATGACCCAGGTGTGGAACGAGAACGGCAAGCTCGTTCCCGTCACCGTCATCGAGCTGGCCCCGAACGTGGTCACCCAGCTTCGCACCCCCGAGAAGGACGGCTACAACGCCGTTCAGATCGCCTACGGCCAGATCGACCCCCGCAAGGTCAACAAGCCGCTGACCGCTCACTTCGAGGCAGCCGGCGTCACGCCGCGCCGTCACGTCACCGAGATCCGCACCGCGGATGCCGCTGACTACAGCCTCGGCCAGGAGCTCACGGTCGACGGCACCTTCGAGGCCGGCCAGCTCGTCGACGTCGTCGGCACGAGCAAGGGCAAGGGCACTGCGGGTGTCATGAAGCGCCACAACTTCAAGGGCGTCTCGGCTTCGCACGGTGCACACCGCAACCACCGCAAGCCCGGCTCGATCGGCGCATCGTCGACCCCGAGCCGCGTCTTCAAGGGCATGCGCATGGCCGGCCGTATGGGTGGCGAGCGCGTGACCGTCCTCAACCTCACGGTGCACGCCATCGACGCCGAGAAGGGACTCATGCTCGTCAAGGGCGCCGTCCCCGGCGCGCGTGGTCGCATCGTCTTCGTCCGCAACGCAGTGAAGGGTGCCTGAACATGGCTGACTCCACTCTCGCGCTCGACGTCATCGCGGTCGACGGCAAGAAGGCCGGCTCCATCGAGCTGCCTGCCGCGATCTTCGACGTCAAGACCAACGTCCCGCTGATCCACCAGGTGGTCGTCGCGCAGCTCGCCGCAGCACGCCAGGGCACCCACTCGACCAAGCGTCGCGGTGAGGTCTCCGGTGCCGGTCGCAAGCCCTTCAAGCAGAAGGGCACGGGTAACGCCCGTCAGGGCTCGATCCGCGCGCCGCACATGACCGGTGGTGGCATCGTCCACGGCCCGAAGCCGCGCGACTACTCGCAGCGCACCCCCAAGAAGATGATCGCGGCCGCCCTGCTGGGCGCGCTGAGCGATCGCTTCCGCGGTGAGCGCCTGCACGCCGTCGAGGCCTTCGTCGCCGACAGCACCCCTTCGACCAAGACCGCTGCGGGCCTGCTCGCCGCCGTCGCCGGCCCGAAGAACGTGCTCGTCGTCATCGAGCGCAGCGACGAGCTGACCGTGAAGAGCGTTCGCAACCTGCCGAACGTGCACGTGCTCAGCTACGACCAGCTGAACGCCTACGACGTGGTCGTCTCCGACGACATCGTCTTCACCAAGGCCGCCCTCGAAGCGTTCATCGCATCGAAGACCGGCGCAACCGAGGAGGTCTCGGCATGACTGAGCAGAACACCCTCGCAACGGCCCTGAACAAGGACCCGCGCGACATCATCCTGGGCCCGGTCGTCTCCGAGAAGAGCTACAGCCTGATCGACGAGGGCAAGTACACCTTCCTGGTGGACCCCCGCGCCTCGAAGACCGAGATCAAGCTCGCCATCGAGAAGATCTTCGGCGTCAAGGTGGCTTCGGTCAACACGATCAACCGCGTCGGCAAGGCCCGCCGCACCCGTTTCGGCACCGGCAAGCGCAAGGACACCAAGCGCGCCATCGTCGCGCTGAAGTCGGGTTCCATCGACATCTTCACGGCAGTCGGCTGACCGGGGGATAAGGACAGATAATGGCTATTCGCAAGTACAAGCCCACGACCCCGGGTCGCCGCGGTTCGTCGGTGGCCGACTTCGCCGAGATCACCCGATCGACGCCGGAGAAGTCGCTGCTGCGTCCGCTCTCGAAGACCGGTGGTCGCAACAATCAGGGCCGCATCACCACCCGCCACATCGGTGGTGGCCACAAGCGCCAGTACCGCGTCATCGACTTCCGTCGCAATGACAAGGACGGCATCGACGCCAAGGTCGCTCACATCGAGTACGACCCCAACCGCACCGCACGCATCGCGCTGCTGCACTACTTCGACGGCGAGAAGCGCTACATCCTCGCGCCGAACAAGCTGAAGCAGGGCGACATCGTCGAGTCGGGCGCGGGCGCCGACATCAAGCCGGGCAACAACCTGCCGCTGAAGAACATCCCCACCGGTACCGTGATCCACGCGATCGAGCTGCGTCCGGGCGGCGGTGCGAAGATGGCCCGTTCGGCCGGCGCCTCGGTGCGTCTGGTCGCGAAGGACGGCCCCTACGCCCAGCTGCGTCTGCCCTCGGGCGAGATCCGTAACGTCGACGCGCGCTGCCGTGCGACGATCGGCGAGGTCGGCAACGCCGAGCAGTCGAACATCAACTGGGGCAAGGCCGGCCGCAAGCGCTGGAAGGGCGTCCGCCCGACCGTCCGCGGTGTCGCCATGAACCCGGTCGACCACCCGCACGGTGGTGGTGAGGGCAAGACGTCCGGTGGTCGTCACCCGGTCTCCCCGTGGGGTCAGGCTGAGGGTCGCACCCGTCACGCCAACAAGGAAAGCGACAAGTACATCGTGCGTCGCCGCAACGCCGGCAAGAAGCGCAAGTAGGAGTAGAGGAAGATGCCACGCAGCCTTAAGAAGGGCCCCTTCGTCGACGAGCACCTGCTTCGCAAGGTGATCGTTCAGAACGAGGCCGGTTCGAAGAACGTCATCAAGACCTGGTCTCGCCGATCGATGATCATCCCGGCAATGCTGGGTCACACGATCGCCGTCCACGACGGTCGCAAGCACATCCCCGTGTTCGTGACCGAGACCATGGTCGGCCACAAGCTGGGCGAATTCGCGCCCACCCGCACCTTCCGCGGCCACGAGAAGGACGACAAGAAGGGTCGTCGCCGCTGACGCGGCGACGCTCTGGAGAGAAGCAGAGGAGGAGAACAATGGTGGATTCCATCGCACGCGTCAAGCACATCCGCGTGACCCCTCAGAAGGCTCGTCGTGTCGTCGCGCTCATCAAGGGCAAGCAGGCGCAGGAAGCACTGGCCATTCTGAAGTTCGCCCCGCAGGGCGCCAGCGAGCCGATCTACAAGCTCGTGCACGCTGCCATCGCGAACGCACAGGTCAAGGCCGATCGCGACGGTGAGTACCTGGACGAGCAGGACCTGTACGTGAAGAACGCGTACGTCGACGAGGGCACGACGCTCAAGCGTTTCCAGCCCCGCGCTCAGGGTCGTGCGTTCCAGATCAAGAAGCGCACGAGCCACATCACGGTCGTGCTGGCCACCCCCGAGGTCGCTGAGGCGGCTGCGGAGGCCAAGACGAAGAAGGCGAGCAAGTAATGGGCCAGAAGGTCAACCCGTACGGCTTCCGCCTCGGCATCACCACGGACCACGTGTCGCGTTGGTTCTCGGACTCGACGAAGCCGGGCCAGCGTTACGCCGACTACGTCGCCGAGGACATCAAGATCCGTCGCCTGCTGCAGACGCAGCTCGACCGCGCCGGTGTCTCGGGCATCGAGATCGAGCGCACCCGCGACCGCGTGCGTGTGGACATCCACACCGCACGTCCGGGCATCGTCATCGGCCGCCGCGGCGCCGAGGCCGAGCGCATCCGCGGCGACCTCGAGAAGCTCACCGGCAAGCAGATCCAGCTGAACATCCTCGAGGTCAAGAACCCCGAGGCCGACGCTCAGCTCGTCGCGCAGGGCATCGCCGAGCAGCTGTCTGCTCGTGTGGCGTTCCGTCGCGCGATGCGCAAGGGTCTGCAGGGCGCTCAGCGCGCCGGCGCCAAGGGCATCCGCATCCAGGTCTCCGGCCGCCTCGGCGGCGCGGAGATGAGCCGCTCGGAGTTCTACCGCGAGGGTCGTGTGCCGCTGCACACGCTGCGCGCGAACATCGACTACGGCTTCTACGAGGCCAAGACCACCTTCGGCCGCATCGGCGTGAAGGTCTGGATCTACAAGGGCGATCTCACCAACAAGGAACTCGCACGCGAGCAGGCCAACATGAAGCCGCAGCGCGAGCGTGGCGACCGTCGTCGCGCTCCGCGTAACGAGGCGCCTGTCGCAGAAGGAGCGTCGGCATAATGCTCATCCCTCGCAAGGTCAAGTACCGCAAGCAGCACCACCCGAAGCGTTCGGGCCAGGCGACCGGCGGCACGAAGGTCTCCTTCGGCGAGTTCGGCATCCAGGCCCTGACCCCCGCTTACGTGACCAACCGTCAGATCGAGTCCGCTCGTATCGCGATGACCCGTCACATCAAGCGTGGTGGAAAGGTGTGGATCAACATCTACCCCGACCGTCCGCTCACGAAGAAGCCTGCCGAGACCCGCATGGGTTCCGGTAAGGGTTCGCCCGAGTGGTGGGTCGCCAACGTCAAGCCGGGCCGTGTCCTCTTCGAGGTCGCGGGCGTGAACGAGGAGCTCGCACGCGAGGCCCTCACCCGGGCCATTCACAAGCTGCCGCTCAAGGCACGCATCATCAAGCGCGAGGAGGGCGACGCGTAATGGCGATCGGCACCAAGGAGCTCGCACCCGCCGAGCTCGACACGTTCGAAGACCAGCGCCTCGTCGAGGAGCTGCGCAAGGCCAAGGAGGAGCTGTTCAACCTCCGCTTCCAGTCGGCCACCGGCCAGCTGGAGAGCCACGGCCGCATCCGCGCCGTCAAGCGCGACATCGCGCGCCTCTACACCGTGATCCGCGAGCGCGAGCTGGGCATCCGTGCGACGCCCGCTCCGGTCGAGGCTCCGGCGAAGAAGGCGTCCAAGGCGAAGGCGAAGAAGGCCGATGAGGCTGTCGACGCGCCCAAGGAGGAGGCCGAGTAATGGCTGAGAAGAAGACTGCTGACGCCGTCGAGCACGGCGAGCACGATGTCCGCGACGCCAGCGCGCGCGGATATCGCAAGACGCAGCGCGGCTACGTCGTCAGCGACAAGATGGACAAGACCATCGTCGTCGAGGTCGAGGACCGCGTGAAGCACCCGCTGTACGGCAAGGTCATCCGCCGTACCGAGAAGCGCAAGGTGCATGACGAGAACAACACCGCCGGCATCGGCGACCTCGTCGTGATCAGCGAGACCCGTCCGCTCAGCGCCACCAAGCGCTGGCGTCTGGTCGAGATCGTGGAGAAGGCCAAGTGATCCAGCAGGAGTCCCGCCTCAAGGTCGCCGACAACACCGGCGCGAAGGAGCTGCTCACGATCCGCATCCTCGGTGGCTCGCGCCGCCGCTACGCGGGTCTGGGCGACACCATCGTCGCGACGGTGAAGGACGCGATCCCGGGCGGAAACGTCAAGAAGGGCGATGTGGTCAAGGCCGTCATCGTCCGCACCGCAAAGTCCACGCGCCGTCCCGACGGCTCGTACATCAAGTTCGACGAGAACGCCGCCGTCATCCTGAAGAACGACGGGGAGCCCCGCGGCACCCGTATCTTCGGACCGGTCGGTCGTGAGCTTCGTGACAAGAAGTTCATGAAGATCGTCTCGCTCGCCCCGGAGGTCATCTGATCATGGCGAACATCAAGAAGGGCGACCTGGTTCAGGTCATCACCGGTCGCAAGCAGGACAAGGGCGGCGACCGCGGCAAGCAGGGCAAGGTCCTCGAGGTCCTCGTCGAGCAGAACCGCATCGTGGTGGAGGGCGTGAACTACGTCACCAAGCACACCCGTGTCGGCCAGACCCAGCGCGGCACCAAGACCGGTGGCATCGAGACCGTCGAAGCCCCGATCCACATCTCCAACGTCGCCGTCGTCGACCCCTCGACCAAGAAGCCGACCCGCGTCGGCCACCGTGTCGAGGAGCAGGTCAAGGACGGCGTGAAGCGCACGGTCCGCGTGCGCTACGCGAAGAAGTCAGGTAAGGACCTCTGATGGCAGCGACTGACGCCGCGGCGGCTGGCAAGATCCAGCCCCGCCTGAAGGCGAAGTACAACACCGAGATCAAGAAGGCTCTGCAGGAGCAGTTCGGCTACGCGAACGTCATGCAGATTCCCGGACTGGTCAAGGTCGTCGTGAACACCGGTGTCGGCGAGGCGGCTCGCGACAGCAAGGTGATCGAGGGCGCTGTTGCGGACCTCACCAAGATCACCGGCCAGAAGCCGATCGTGACCAAGGCACGCAAGTCGATCGCGCAGTTCAAGCTGCGCGAGGGCCAGCCCATCGGCGCGCACGTCACCCTCCGCGGTGACCGTGCGTGGGAGTTCGTGGACCGCCTGGTCAACCTCTCCCTGCCGCGCATCCGCGACTTCCGCGGTCTGTCGGCCGACCAGTTCGACGGCAACGGCAACTACACCTTCGGTCTCCAGGAGCAGAGCGTGTTCCACGAGATCGATCAGGACAAGATCGACCGCGTCCGCGGCTTCGACATCACCGTGGTGACCACGGCCAAGACCGACGACGAGGGTCGCGCGCTGCTGAAGGCGCTCGGCTTCCCGTTCAAGTCGGCCGACGCCGCAGCGTGACCTTTCGACGGGCTCAGCGACCCAGCCGGTCGCTGAGCCTGTCGAAGCGCACGCCGCGCACCCCGTACAATTGAAGATTGTGTGTTCACGCAGGTCGGCGTCCGTGTAACGGGCGTCGAAACCTCTTGATCGAAAGAAGACAACCATGACAATGACAGACCCGGTCGCAGACATGCTGACCCGTCTGCGCAACGCGAACTCGGCGCACCACGACTCCGTGACGATGCCGTCGAGCAAGCTCAAGACGAACATCGCCGAGATCCTCCAGCAGGAGGGCTACATCGCCGGCTTCGAGATCGCTCCCGCTCGCGTGGGCAGCAACCTCACCCTGTCGCTCAAGTACGGTCCCAACCGTGAGCGCTCCATCGCCGGCATCAAGCGCGTGTCGAAGCCCGGTCTCCGCGTCTACGCGAAGTCGACCGAGCTGCCCAAGGTCCTCGGCGGCCTGGGCGTTGCCATCCTGTCCACCTCCTCCGGTCTTCTCACGGACCGTCAGGCCGAGCAGAAGGGCGTGGGCGGAGAAGTTCTCGCCTACGTGTGGTGATCTGACATGTCGCGTATCGGACGACTTCCCATCGACATCCCCACGGGCGTGACCATCTCGGTCGACGGCCGTGAGGTCGCGGTGAAGGGCCCCAAGGGTGAGCTCACCCTGCAGGTGGCCAAGCCCATCGAGGTCGCGGTCGAGGAGAACCAGGTTCTGGTCACCCGTCCCGACGACGAGCGTGAGTCGCGGTCGCTCCACGGCCTGACCCGCACGCTCATCAACAACAACATCATCGGCGTCACCGAGGGCTACACCAAGGGCCTCGAGGTCGTCGGCACCGGTTACCGCGTGCAGCAGAAGGGCAGCTCGATCGAGTTCGCGCTGGGCTTCTCGCACCCGGTCGTGGTCGACCCGCCGGCAGGTATCACCCTGACCGTCGAGGGCGCCAACAAGGTGACCGTCAGCGGCATCGACAAGCAGGCTGTCGGCGAGGCCGCTGCCAACATCCGCAAGATCCGCAAGCCCGAGCCGTACAAGGGCAAGGGTGTGCGCTACGCCGGCGAGGTCGTGCGTCGCAAGGCCGGAAAGGCTGGTAAGTAACCATGGCTGTCAAGTCCAAGTCCGCCGCCCGCTCGCGTCGCCACGCCCGTCTTCGCAAGAAGATCGTCGGCACCGACCTGCGGCCGCGTCTGGTCGTCAACCGCTCCGCGCGCCACGTGTTCGTGCAGCTCGTCGACGACAGCAAGGGCCACACCGTGGCATCCGCATCCACGCTCGAGACCGACCTGCGTTCCTTCGACGGTGACAAGACCGCCAAGGCCCGCAAGGTGGGCGAGCTCCTCGCCGAGCGCGCCAAGGCCGCCGGCTTCACCGAGGCCGTGTTCGACCGTGGCGGCAACCGCTACGCGGGTCGCGTCGCGGCCATCGCCGATGGCGCCCGTGAAGGGGGGCTGGCACTGTGAGTGACAACAAGGAGAACGAAGTGACCGAAACCGCTCCTGCCGAGGCTCAGGCTGAGCCGCAGCGCGAGCAGCGTGACGGCCGTCGTGGCGGACGCGACCGCGGCCAGAGCCGCGACCGCAACTCGCGCGACCGTGGCGACAACCAGTTCCTGGAGCGCGTCGTCACCATCAACCGCGTCTCGAAGGTCGTGAAGGGTGGTCGTCGCTTCAGCTTCACCGCTCTCGTGGTCGTCGGTGACGGCAACGGTCTGGTGGGCGTCGGCTACGGCAAGGCCCGCGAGGTCCCCCTGGCGATCTCGAAGGGTGTCGAAGAGGCCAAGCGCAACTTCTTCCGCGTGCCCCGCGTCGGCTCGACCATCCCGCACCCCGTGCAGGGTGAGGCAGCCGCCGGTGTCGTGCTGCTTCGTCCGGCCGCTGCCGGTACCGGTGTCATCGCCGGTGGTCCGGTCCGCGCCGTCCTCGAGTGCGCAGGCATCCACGACGTCCTGTCGAAGTCGCTCGGCTCGTCGAACACGATCAACATCGTGCACGCGACCGTTGAGGCGCTGCAGGGTCTCGAGGAGCCGCGTGCCGTCGCCGCGCGCCGTGGTCTCGACTACGACGCCGTCGTGCCGGAGATCATCATCCGCAACGAGGCGAAGGCCGCTGCTGCCGCCGCCGCGCAGAAGGTAGGTGCCTGATGGCTGAGCGCCTCAAGGTCACGCAGATCAAGTCCAAGGTGAGTGAGAAGCAGAACCAGCGCGACACGCTGCGTTCGCTCGGCCTCAAGCGGATCGGCGACTCGGTCGTCCGTCCCGACGACGCCCAGACGCGCGGTTACGTCCGCACCGTCGCTCACCTCGTCAAGGTTGAGGAGATCGACTAATGGCTGAGAAGAACGAAGCCGTCGAGGAGAAGGCCGCGGCCGCTCCGAAGAAGGCCGCCGCCAAGAAGCCGGCCGCTGCCAAGGCCGCTCCGGCCAAGTCCGCCGCCAAGAAGGCTCCGGCCAAGAAGGATGCCGAGGCAGAGGCCTCGCGTCCGGCTGTCCTGAAGGTGCACCACCTGCGTCCGGTCCCCGGCGCCAACACCGCCAAGACCCGTGTCGGTCGCGGTGAGGGCTCGAAGGGCAAGACCGCCGGTCGCGGTACCAAGGGCACCAAGGCGCGCAACACCGTGCGCATCGGCTTCGAGGGTGGGCAGATGCCGCTGCACATGCGCACCCCGAAGCTGCGCGGGTTCAAGAACCCGTTCCGCGTCGAGTACCAGGTCGTGAACCTGGCCAAGCTCGCCGAGCTCTACCCGAAGGGTGGCGACGTCACCGTCAGCGACCTGGTCGCGAAGGGCGCCGTCCGCAAGAACGAGAAGGTCAAGGTCCTCGGCGACGGCGACATCTCGGTCAAGCTGTCGGTCTCGGTCGACAAGGTCTCGGGCAGTGCGGAGCAGAAGATCGTCGCTGCCGGCGGTACCGTCAACTGACACGCCGGTGATCAACGCGAGGAGGGGTCGGAGATTCTCCGACCCCTCCTGTGCGTTACCCTGGACTTTCGGCCGTCCTTCGACGTACGGCAACCCCTTCAGGAGGAACGCCCTTGTTTAGCGCCATCGCGCGAATCTTCCGCACGCCTGATCTGCGGCAGAAGATCCTTTTCACCATCGGCATCATCGCCCTGTACCGCCTGGGCTCGAATGTGCCGGCTCCGTTCGTGCACTTCCCGAACGTCGAGCAGTGTCTCGCCACGACGGCGGGCGCCGATGGCCTTCTCGGACTCGTCAACCTGTTCTCCGGCGGGGCGCTGCTGCAGCTGTCGATCTTCGCGCTCGGCGTCATGCCCTACATCACCGCGACGATCATCGTGCAGCTGCTGCGCGTGGTCATCCCGCACTTCGAGACCCTCCACAAGGAGGGCCAGGCGGGTCAGAGCAAGCTCACCCAGTACACCCGCTACCTGACGATCGCCCTCGCGCTGCTGCAGTCCAGCACCCTGGTGACGGTCGCCCGCAGCGGTCAGCTCTTCGGCCAGACGGATGTCGCGGCCTGCATGAACCTGCTCACCAACGACGTGTGGTGGGCGCAGCTGCTCATCATCATCGCGATGACCGCCGGTACCGGCCTGATCATGTGGATGGCCGAGCTCGTCACCGAGCGCGGCATCGGCAACGGCATGTCGCTGCTGATCTTCACCTCGATCGCCGCCACGTTCCCCGCCGCGATGTGGGGCATCTGGGAGGCCAAGGGCTTCGAGACCTTCCTGCTGGTGATGGCCGTCGGCCTGGTCGTGATGACGCTGATCGTCTACGTCGAGCAGTCGCAGCGCCGCGTGCCGGTGCAGTACGCCAAGCGCATGGTGGGCCGTCGCACCTATGGCGGCACCAACACGTACATCCCGATCAAGGTCAACATGGCGGGTGTGATCCCGATCATCTTCGCCTCGTCGCTGCTGTACCTGCCGATGCTCGTGGCGCAGTTCAACACCCCGACCGACGGCAGCGAGCCGCCGGCTTGGGTCGCATGGGTCTCCACCTACCTCGTCTCGGGTGACCAGCCGCTGTACATGCTGATCTACTTCCTGCTCAACATCGGCTTCACGTTCTTCTACGTCGCGATCACCTTCAACCCGGTCGAGATCGCCGACAACATGAAGAAGTACGGCGGGTTCATCCCCGGCATCCGTGCCGGCCGTCCCACGGCCGAGTACCTCGACTACGTGATCACCCGCATCACGTTCCCCGGTTCGCTCTACCTCGGCATCGTCGCGCTGATCCCGCTGATCGCGCTGGCGACCGTGCAGGCGAACCAGAACTTCCCGTTCGGCGGGGCCTCGATCCTCATCATCGTGGGTGTCGGTCTCGAGACGGTGAAGCAGATCGACGCGCAGCTGCAGCAGCGCCATTACGAAGGGCTCCTCCGATGACCTCTACCGCACGACTGCTGATCGTCGGCCCGCAGGGCTCGGGCAAGGGCACCCAGGGTGTGCGCGTGGCCGAGGCCCTCGGCATCCCCGTGGTCTCCACCGGTGACATCTTCCGCGCGAACATCAAGGAGGGCACCGACCTCGGCAAGAAAGTCACCGCGATCCTCGACGCCGGCGACCTCGTCCCCGACGAGCTCACCAGCGAGATCGTGCGCGACCGGCTGTCGCAGGATGATGCGGCGAGCGGCTTCCTGCTCGACGGCTACCCGCGCAACACCGTGCAGGTCGGTCACCTCGACGCATTCCTGGCCGACTCGGATGCCGCGCTCGACGCCGTGATCCTGCTCGACGTGCCGCGCGAGGAGAGCCTGGAGCGGCTGCGCCTGCGCGCGACCGAGCAGGGCCGGTCGGATGACACGGACGAGGCGATCGCGCACCGTCTGGACATCTACGAGAACGAGACGGCGCCGATCATCTCGGTGTACGAGCAGCGCGGCATCGTCGACCGCATTGACGGCGTCGGCTCGCTCGACGACATCACCGCCCGCATCTCGACCGCGCTCGCGGCTCGGGGCATCGGCCAGCTCGTCTGAGCCGGCCGCAGATGTGACGATGTTCCGCAGGTCGATCTACAAGACCCCCGCGCAGCTTCGATCGATGATCGAGCCGGGGCTCATCACGGCCGCGGCGCTGGATGCCGTACGTCCCCTGGTGCGCGCAGGCGTCACCACGGGCGAGCTGGATGCCGTCGCCGAGCGAGCCATCGTCGCGCGCGGAGCGGAGTCGAACTTCCAGCTCGTGCGCGGCTACCGGCACACCACCTGCATCTCGGTGAACGAGCAGGTCGTGCACGGCATCCCCGGCGACCGCGTGCTCGAGCCGGGCGACATCATCTCGATCGACTGCGGCGCCCAGTATCAGGGCTGGAACGGCGACAGTGCCGTGACCTTCGTCGCCCCCGACCCGGCGCGTACCGAGCTGGTCGCGCGCCGTGAGGAGCTGTCGCGGGTCACCGAGGGTTCGATGTGGGCCGGCATCGCCGCGATGGCGACCGCGAGGCACATCGGCGACATCGGTGCGGCGATCCAGGAGTACATCGAGGCGCAGGGGCCGTCCGAGGTCTCGGGCGAGACCTACGGCATCCTGCGCGAGTACGTCGGGCACGGCATCGGACGCAAGATGCACGAGGCGCCGAGCGTCTTCAACTACCGCACCCCGGATGCCGGCGCCGAGGTGCGCCCCGGCCTCGTGCTGGCCATCGAGCCGATGGTCACAGCCGGGGGAGAGGCGACCTTCGTCGAGGACGATGACTGGACCGTCTCGACCGTCGACGGTACCGACGGCTCGCATTGGGAGCACAGCGTGGCACGCCACGCCGACGGCATCTGGGTGCTGACCGCCCCCGACGGCGGCGCAGCCGCCCTCGCCGCCTTCGGCGTCACCCCCACCCCTCTCGCCTGATCCGCCGCTATTTCGCCGAGACTTGCCTTCCAGCACGAGACTTGGCTCCCTGAGGCCTGTCTCATGCTGAATGAGAAGTCTCGTGGTCAGGAGCGTCGATCGCGGTTGCCGCGGGCGAGGGTCGCGAGCATGGCGGACTGCGTCGGATGCTTCGGGGTCAGGCCAGCAGCGCGCAACGCGTCGGTGAGTGGGGTCACGCGCCAGGCCGCAGTGAGATCCCACCGGGCGAACGGATGCCCGTGACGGCGCAGTCGGTCCTCCCTTCGCTTCTCGTCGCGCAGATTCTGCGCGGCTGCTTCCGGATCGTCCAGCCTGTATTTGCCCCATCCGTCGGCCTCTCCGATGGTGCGTCGAGTGGGGAAGAGGAAGTCCACGCGGTCGAGGGAGCCCTCGTACCGGAACTCGTGTTGCAGCTGAGGCTCCTCGTAGCCGCACCACTCGATCACCGCCCTGCTCACGCTCTCCGCGGGTGACTCCGAGCGTCCGTCGGCGCGGTCGCACACCCAGCGCAGCTGGGCACGGCCCCTGCCGTTCTGCTGCTCGCCGACTCGCTCGCGGATCGCATCGATCAGCAGATCCCCGCCCTGGGCAGGAGAGATCGCGCTGTCGACGACGGCCAGGGCGCGTGCCGGCGCGGTCACCCGAGCGAGGTCGGCGACGGTGTCCAGAAGCGAGGTGACAGCGGCCCCGGCGATTCGGACCACGTCGCGGGGATCGGCGCTGGCATGCACGCACACGTCTCCGAAGCGCTGCGACGTTCGGGCGTCCGGGTCGAACACGTGGATGTCGCGCGGATGCCTGAACAGCGGAAGCCCATGCAGCACCGCGGCGGACTCGAGGCACAGAACAGCATCCGGATGCTTGCGGATGAAGGCATGCACGCGGACCGCGTACTGCTCCCACGGCTTGAGGTCGAGGTACTCGGCGCGTCGCACGTGAATGCCGCGGCGGAGCCTGACATGGGTGGTGCGGCCGAGTGTCGTCCCCAGCATCCGGGCTTCATCGCGGGTGATCAGCGGCAGGGGGCACTCGCGCACGGCGCGGTCTGTGAGCAGCAGCATCCCGTCATCCTCACCGCACCCACCCCGCGGACCTGTGCGCCGTTCCATGCATTGTGGGCAAGTGGCCGACGCCTCGCGTCTGTGGAGAACAGTCATCCGACGGCCGAGACTTGCCTTCCGGCACGAGACAGTGCGTCTGGAGCCAAGTCTCGTGCTGGAAGGCAAGTCTCGTGGGAAGGGGAAGGGGAGGGGCGGGAGGAGGGTGTGGTTCACATGGCAGGCATAGCGTGAGCCGGGCAGAATTGGGGTGACCTTTTCCTGCAGAAAGATCGGACTGTCATGGCCCAGGCCCAGAGCAAGCCCAACTGGTTCGCCATCGGAATCTCCATCGCCGTCGTCGTGGCGCTGGTCGCCCTCGGGGGAGTCGTGGTGTGGATGAACAACCAGGCCAACGACGCGGGCCCCGCGCCCAAGGGAGCCATCATCAACGCCGAGACCGGTGCGATCTCGTTCGGCGAGGGCGACAAGGTCGTCGACACCTACATCGACCTGATGTGCCCGGCCTGCAACGCCTTCGAGCAGACCTTCGCCGACCAGCTGACCGAGCTCGCAGCCGATGACAAGATCACCCTGAACGTGCACCCGATCTCGATCCTCGACCGCTTCTCGCAGGGCACGAACTACTCCTCGCGCGCCGCCGCGGCCGTCTACTGCGTCGCCGAGTCCGACGCCGACAAGACGCTCGAGTACATCGCTACCCTGTACGAGAACCAGCCCGCCGAGAACACCCCCGGCCTGACCGACGAGCAGCTGGTCGCCTACGCCGAGGAGGTCGGCGCGGCCGGCGCCGAGAGCTGCATCGCCGACGGCACCTACCTGAAGTACCCGGCGGCCCAGGCGAACGCCCACGACATCCAGGGCACGCCCACCATCGAGCTGGACGGCGAGGTCGTCGAGGGTCAGACGCTGCAGGAGATGTTCACCAAGGTCGACGAGTACCTGAAGGCCATCGCCTGACGCCGAGTTGCCGGACGCGCCGACACGGTCTAACATAGATCTTTGGTGCCTTGCGCCTTATCTCGGCGTGTCCGCGTAAGGCGGCATCACTCATCACCCATCCACCGCAGATCGGCCGATCTGCAGAAGCGTCAGCGAGGCTATGGCTAAGAAAGACGGTGTCATCGAGATCGAGGGCGTCGTGTCCGAGGCGCTGCCCAACGCGATGTTCCGCGTTGAGCTCTCCAACGGACACAAGGTTCTGGCAACGATCTCCGGAAAGATGCGGCAGAACTACATCCGCATCATCCCCGAGGACCGCGTGGTCGTGGAGCTCAGCCCCTACGACCTGACCCGCGGCCGCATCGTCTACCGCTACCGCTGATCGGCCGAGAAGTAACACCCCAGGCGACCGCGCCTGCCCGGTGAAGACAGCGAACAGGAAACATCATGAAGGTCAACCCCAGCGTCAAGCCCATCTGCGACCACTGCCGCGTGATCCGTCGTCACGGTCGTGTCATGGTGATCTGCAAGAGCAACCCGCGCCACAAGCAGCGCCAGGGCTGAGCGGGGTCGGGTCGTGTGCTTCGGCATCCGACCCGGCACCTGAACAACTCGATATCGAAAAACAGGCAGCATCGGATGCTTCGACAGGCTCAGCAACCCAGTTGAGCGGGCTCATCGGCCCGGTTGAAGCGGACACCTCGGGGCGGAGGCCCGGGAACGGATGCTGCTCCACACCTCCACAACACTCCAGGAGAACCGCATGGCACGTCTTGCCGGCGTTGACATCCCGCGTGACAAGCGCGTGGTGATCGCCCTCACCTACATCTACGGCATCGGCCGTACCCGCTCCGTCGAGATCCTCAAGGCGACCGAGATCGACGAGTCGATCCGCGTCAAGGACCTCACCGACGACCAGCTCGTGGCCCTCCGTGACCACATCGAAGGCAACTACAAGGTGGAGGGTGACCTGCGCCGCGAGGTCGCCGCAGACATCCGCCGCAAGGTCGAGATCGGCTCCTACGAGGGCCTCCGCCACCGTCGTGGCCTTCCGGTCCGCGGTCAGCGCACCAAGACCAACGCCCGTACCCGCAAGGGCCCGAAGCGCACCGTCGCCGGCAAGAAGAAGGCCCGCTAAGCGGCCAGGGAATAGGAGAACACTTTCATGGCTGCACCCAAGGCCGCCGCGCGCAAGCCGCGCCGCAAGGAGAAGAAGAACATCGCGCTGGGCCAGGCCCACATCAAGTCGACGTTCAACAACACCATCGTCTCGATCACCGACCCGTCCGGCGCTGTCATCAGCTGGGCCTCGTCCGGTGGCGTGGGCTTCAAGGGCTCGCGCAAGTCGACGCCGTACGCCGCAGGCATGGCAGCGGAGTCCGCTGCCCGCCAGGCCGCTGAGCACGGCGTCAAGAAGGTCGACGTCTTCGTGAAGGGTCCGGGTTCGGGCCGCGAGACCGCGATCCGCTCGCTGCAGGCCGCCGGCCTCGAGGTGGGGTCCATCCAGGACGTCACCCCGCAGGCGCACAACGGCTGCCGTCCGCCGAAGCGTCGTCGCGTCTGATCTCGCTCGACTGCTGCCCTGCTGGGGCCCCTTCGACAAGCTCAGGGACCCAGCGGGGCACAGTCGCCCGAAGACTTCTCAACTAAAGACCTCACCCACACATGTCATATAGCGGGCATGTGATCGAAAGGAACACATAGTGCTCATCGCACAGCGTCCCACTCTCACCGAGGAAAAGATCTCCGAGAACCGCAGCCGGTTCGTGATCGAGCCGCTCGAGCCCGGATTCGGCTACACGATCGGCAACGCGCTGCGCCGCAGCCTGCTCTCGTCGATCCCCGGCGCTTCGGTCACCACCATTCGCATCGACGGCGTGCTGCACGAGTTCAGCACGATCCCCGGTGTGAAGGAGGACGTCACCGAGATCATCCTCAACATCAAGCAGCTGGTCGTCTCCAGCGAGCGCGACGAGCCCATCACCGCGTACCTGCGCAAGACGGGCGCCGGCGAGGTCACCGCAGCCGACATCTCCGCTCCGGCGGGTGTCGAGGTGCACAACCCCGACCTGGTCATCGCCACGCTCAACGACACGGCTCGCTTCGAGCTCGAGCTCACCATCGAGCGCGGCCGCGGCTACGTGTCGGCGGCGCAGAACCGCAACGAGTACGCCGAGGCCGGCCAGATCCCGGTCGACTCGATCTACTCGCCGGTGCTCAAGGTCAGCTACCGCGTCGACGCCACCCGTGCCGGTGAGCGCACCGACTTCGACAAGCTCGTCCTCGACGTCGAGACGAAGTCGGCGATCAGCCCGCGCGACGCCGTCGCATCCGCAGCCAAGACCCTCACCGAGCTGTTCGGCCTCGCCCGCGAGCTGAACGTCGAGGCCGAGGGCATCGAGATCGGCCCCGCGCCGGTCGAGGCTGTGCTCTCCAGCGAGCTCTCCATGCCGATCGAGGACCTCGATCTGTCGGTGCGCTCGTACAACTGCCTCAAGCGCGAGGGCATCAACACCGTTTCGGAGCTGGTCGCCCTTTCCGAGACGCAGCTGATGAACATCCGCAATTTCGGACAGAAGTCGGTCGACGAGGTGCGCGACAAGCTCGTCTCGCTCGGTCTGTCGCTGAAGGATTCGGTGCCCGGTTTCGACGGCGCCCACTTCTACAGCGGCAACGAAGACGAGTCCTTCTGAAACCCGACCTCTTTCTGACCAGGAGTTAGACGATTATGCCCAAGCCCACCAAGGGTCCCCGCCTCGGAGGCGGCCCCGCACACGAGCGCCTTCTTCTCGCGAACCTCGCCGCCGCGCTCTTCGTTCACAAGTCGATCAAGACGACCGAGACCAAGGCGAAGCGCCTTCGTCCGCTGGCTGAGCGCCTCATCACGCTCGGCAAGCGCGGCGACCTGCACGCCCGCCGTCGCGCGCTGACCGTGCTGCGTTCCAACAAGGACGCCGCGCACATCCTCTTCAACGAGATCGCGCCGCTCGTCGCCGAGCGTGAGGGTGGCTACACCCGCATCACGAAGGTCGGCAACCGCAAGGGCGACAACGCCCCCATGGCCGTGATCGAGCTCGTCCTCGAGCCCGTCACGCCCAAGAAGAAGGCGGCCGCCAAGCCCGCCGCCAAGGCTGAGAAGCCCGCCAAGGCCGAGAAGGCCGAGGAGGCTCCCGTCGAGGAGACCGCCGCTCCCGCAGCGCTCGTCGACGGCGAGTTCGGCGAGGACTCGGCCGCTCCTCTCGAGGACGGCTCGGCTCCCGAGGGCTTCGACATCAAGGGCAACAAGGACTCGATGAAGTTCCACCGCCCGGATGGCCAGTGGTACGAGCAGACCGTCGCCGAGGTGTGGTTCCGCACCGCGGAGGCTGCCGAGGCCGCAGGCTTCACCGAGGCCGGCAAGTAAGCCACAGCACTCAGTGAGAGGCCCGTCGTCCCCTTCCGGGGACGGCGGGCCTCTTCGTCCTAGGGGCGGTCGGCAACGGCCGGCCCCGCCGGTTCCAGCAGCCGCCGACGGCTCCGCCTCAGTGCCCTGCAGCCTCAGTGCCCTGCACTCACCGGATCGTTCGTGCGGTAGCGCGTGCCGGGGCGCCCCTTCGTGCTGTAGTCCAGTGAGCGGATCGCCCGACCGGTGCTGGCAAGGTGCTCGAGGTAGCGCCGCGCGCTCACGCGTGAGATCGAGAGCACCTCGCCGATCTCGGTGGCCGAGGCGTCGGGATGCTCCGCGAGCGCCGTCGCCACCCGCTCCAGCGTCTCGGGGCTGAGCCCCTTCGGCAGGCCCGCACGCTGGCGGAACGCGATGATCGCGTCGGCCGCCTCGACGCGGCGCACCACGTCGTGCAGCTCGGTGTGGTCGCGCAGCAGCAGCGTCGCCTCCACCGTCTCACCGTCCAGCCGTGCCCCGGTACTGCGCGCCACCAGCACGTGGTCGCCGGAGATCACCGGGCGTCCGGCATCCTCCCCGTCGCGCAGCACCGTGAGCAGCTCGGCATCCAGCACGTCGGCGGCCCGAGCACCGGTCAGCTGCAGAGCATCCGCTCCCAGCAGCCGCGCGGCGGCGTCGTTGACCAGCGTGATGATGCCGTCGGCGCCGACGGTGATCACACCCTCGCTGAGCCCGTGCAGGGTGGTCTCCTGATTGCGCACCAGCGCGGTGATCTCGTGCGGCTCGAGCAGGTGGATGCGGCGGCGGATCACCGCCGTCACCCACGCGGCTCCGAACACGCCGAAGACCACGGCGGCGAGCATGGCGCCGATGATCCAGGCCAGGTTGCCGGCGAATTCGCCGACGCCCTCCGACTCGAGGATGCCGACGGATGCCGTGCCGATCACCTCGTCGTCCTGGAAGATCGGGACCTTCACCCGCCACGTGGTGCCGAGCGTGCCGGTCTGCGTGCCCATGTAGATCTCGCCCGAGAGGGGCACCGACGGGTCGGTCGACACGCGCTGCCCGATGCGAGCGGGGTTCGGATGCGAGAAGCGGATGCCGTCGGCATCCGCGATCACGACGTACGTCAGGTCGGATGCTTCGCGGATGGCCTCCGCGAGGGGCTGGATCGTCGTCGCCGGATCGGCGTCGTCGAACGCGTTCAGGATGATCGGCATCGTCGCGATCGACTGGGCGACCGCCAGCATCCGGTCCTCGTAGGCGTTGCGCACGGTGCGCTCCTGGATGACGCCGGCCGTCGCGCCGGCGATCAGGGTGACGAGCGCGACGATCAGCGCCTGCAGCAGGATCAGCTGCACCCGCAGCGGCATCCGGCCATCCCGCGGCATCCCGCCGCCCTGCGTCATCGTCGACGCGCGCTTCATCATCGAGGCCACTCAGCCATTGTCCCTGCCCGCGCGAGTGCGCAGAAGCGGGTACACGGGATATCCGCGACCAATAGTTCCGAAACCCCGACCAATGGTTTCGGAAGCAGAATCGCGGCCACCGGTCGGCCTACGTTCGTCAGCAATCCCGACACCGCTCAAGGAGGAGCGCAATGAAGAGAACACGCAGTGCACTGATCGCGATCGCGGCCGCCGCAGCCCTCGCCGTCACCGGATGCTCGTCGCAGACTGCAGGCACCCCCGCCGCCGGAGACGCGGCGGAGAAGGCCAGCTTCACGGACGTCTCGATCATCGTCCCCGCAGACCCCGGCGGCGGCTGGGATCAGACCGGCCGCGCGATCGCCAAGGTGCTCACGGATGACGGCATCGTCACGACCGCGCCGGTGACCAACGTCGGCGGCGCAGGCGGGACCATCGGTCTCGCCCAGCTGCGCAACGAGAAGGACCCGGCGACGCTCATGGTCAACGGGCTGGTCATGGTCGGTGCGATCGAGACGAACGCCTCGCAGGTGCGCCTGGAGGACACCACCCCGATCGCACGGCTGACCGACGAGGCGCTCGTCGTGGTCGTGCCCGCCGATTCGGAGTACGACACGCTGGAGGCGCTCGTCGAGGACATCGTCGACAAGGGCCAGGAGATCACGGTCACCGGCGGCTCCGCCGGCGGCGCCGATCACATCCTCGCCGGCCTGCTGCTCGAGGCGGCGGGCCTGGAGGGCGCCGAGATCACCGAGAAGCTGAACTACACGCCCAACGCCGGCGGTGGCGAGGCGGTGTCGCTGATCATCGGCGGCAAGGTCGACGCGGGCATCTCGGGCATCGGCGAGTTCCAGCAGCACATCGAGAAGGGCACCATGCGCGCCCTCGCCGTCTCGGGAGCGGAACCGGCCGCCCAGCTGCCGGACGTGCCGACCATCACCGATGCGGGCTACGACGTCGTGCTGACCAACTGGCGCGGCGTGATCGCCCCAGGTGGCATCTCGGATGCCGAGCGCGCCGAGCTCGAGCGGATCGTCGCCGAGATGCACGACTCGGACGCCTGGCAGAGCGAGCTCGAGACCAAGGGCTGGGCCGACGCGTTCCTCACCGGCGACGAGCTGGATGCCTTCATCGAGCAGAACATCTCCGACGTGACCGGCACGCTCGAGAACATCGGGCTGATCTGACATGCGCGCCCCGGTCACCGGGGCGAACGGGCGGACCGAGGTGAACACCCGGTCCGCCCGGCGGGTTCCCGTCGGAGAGCTCGTCTTCGCCCTGCTCATGCTCGCCCTCGGCGTCTTCGCGCTCGCCGGCGTCTTCGGCATCCGCGTACCCGTCGGTGCGACCGTCGGGCCGACGGTCTTCCCGATCTTCGTCTCCATCGTCCTGCTCGGCTCGGCCGTCGCCGTCCTCATCGGCGTGCTGCGCGGAGAGCGCGCCGAGGTCGAGGATGCCGAGGACATCGACCCGGCCGCCCGCACCGACTGGTTCACCCTGGCGAAGATCACCGGTGCCCTCATCGCCCACCTGCTGCTGATCGACGTCGTCGGCTGGATGCCGGCAGCGGCTGTGCTGTTCGGCATCATCGCCTGGACGCTCGGGGCCCGCCGCTGGTGGCTCGGTTTCGTGGTCGGCATCGTCATCGGCCTGATCGTGCAGGTCGTCTTCGGCGGGCTGCTCGGACTCTCGCTGCCCTGGGGTCCGGCGCTCGGCTGGCTGGGAGGGATGTTCTGATGGACAGCTGGACCCTGCTGATGGAGGGGCTCGCCACGGCGATGCAGCCCCAGTACCTCGTCTTCGCATTCCTCGGCGTGCTGATCGGCACCGCCGTGGGCGTGCTGCCGGGCATCGGCCCCGCGATGACGGTCGCCCTGCTGCTGCCTCTGACATACACGCTCGACCCGACCGCGGCGCTCATCACCTTCGCGGGCATCTACTACGGCGGCATGTACGGCGGGTCGACGACCAGCATCCTGCTGAACACCCCAGGGGAGTCGGCGTCGATCGTCACGGCCATCGAGGGGAACCGGATGGCGCGGCTCGGTCGCGGTGCCGCGGCGCTCGCGACAGCCGCGATCGGCTCGTTCGTAGCCGGCACACTCGCCACCGTCGGGCTCACGCTGCTCGCCCCGGTGCTCGCGTCGTTCGCGGTCGGGCTGGGGCCGGCGGACTACTTCGCCCTGATCATGATCGCGTTCATCACCGTCGGCGCCCTGATCGGCAGCTCGGTGCCGCGCGGGATGCTGTCGCTGGGCGTGGGCCTGTTCCTCGGCCTCGTCGGCACCGACCTGCTGTCGGGCCAGCAGCGCTACACACTGGGCCTGCTGCCCCTCTCGGACGGCGTTGACATCGTGCTGGTGGCGGTCGGGCTCTTCGCCGTCGGCGAGACCCTGTACATCTCGGCGAAGCTGCGGCACGGCTCGATCGACGTCATCCCCGTCACCCGCGGATGGCGCAGCTGGATGACGCGGGAGGACTGGAAGCGGTCGTGGCGGCCCTGGCTGCGCGGCACGGCGATCGGCTTCCCGATCGGCACCATCCCCGCCGGGGGAGCGGATGTCGCCACCTTCCTCTCCTATGCGACCGAGCGCCGGCTCTCCAAGCACAAGGCCGAGTTCGGGAGAGGGGCGATCGAGGGCGTGGCCGGGCCCGAGTCCGCCAACAACGCCGCGGCCGCGGGCGTGCTCGTCCCGCTGCTGACGCTCGGGCTGCCGACCACGGCGACGGCGGCGATCATCCTCGTCGCGTTCCAGGCGTACGGCCTGCAGCCAGGGCCGCTGCTGTTCGAGTCACAGCCGCAGCTGGTCTGGGCGCTGGTGGCGAGCCTGTACCTCGGCAACGTGATCCTCATCGTGCTGAACCTGCCGCTGGTGGGGATGTGGGTGAAGCTGCTGCAGATCCCGCGACCGTACCTGTACGCCGGCATCCTGCTGTTCGCGGCCTTCGGGGCGTACGCGCTGAATTTCTCGACGGTCGACATCCTCATCCTGGTGATCATCGGGGCGCTCGGCTACTTCATGCGGCGGTACGGGTACCCGGTCGCGCCGCTGGTGGTCGGGATGATCCTCGGCCCCATGGGGGAGGAGTACCTGCGCAAGGCGCTGCAGCTGAGCCAGGGCGACCTGTCGACCCTGGTCATGCAGCCCTTCGCCGCCGCGGCGTACGGCGTACTCGCCCTGCTGGTGCTCGGTGGACTGTGGCTGCGCCGGCGTCAGCGGCGCTACGAACAGCAGCTCACCGAGACGATCGCCGTGCCGATCAAGGCCGATCAGGAGGTGTGACCCGTCCGCGCCGGCCGACCGTGCGCCGGTCGGTGCGACGGCCCACGCCCGCCCTGGCGACGACCGGCAGACCGGACACGTGCGCGGGCGGTGGCGGCTCGCGACGATATCCTGAACGGATGCATGAGGACTCCGCGATCACCCGTGAGCCCCGCGCTTACATCACCTACGTCTTCATCGGGCTCACCGCCGGCCTGCTCTCCGGTCTGTTCGGCGTCGGCGGCGGCACGGTCATCGTCCCGCTGCTCGTGCTCATGCTGCGATTCGACCAGCGTCTGGCGGCGGGCACCTCGCTCACCGCGATCGTGCCGACCGCGAGCGTGGGCGTGATCTCCTATGCGATGACGGGATCGGTGGCGTGGATCCCCGCCCTGATCCTCGCCGCGGGCGCCGTGGTCGGCGCGCAGATCGGGTCGAGGCTGATGCCGCGCATCTCGCAGACCGCGCTGCGCTGGGGCTTCGTCGCGTTCGTGGTGGTCGTGATGGTGAGCCTGTTCCTCGTGATCCCCTCGCGCGACGCGGTGCTCGAACTCGGCTGGGTCAACGGGGTGGGCCTCGCCCTGGTCGGGATGCTGACCGGTGTCATCGCCGGTCTCATCGGCGTCGGCGGGGGAGTGATCATCGTGCCGGTGCTGATGCTCGTCTTCGGCACCAGCGACCTGGTCGCCAAGGGCACGTCGCTGCTCATGATGATCCCCACGGCCGTCTCGGGCACGATCGGCAACCTGCGCCACCGCAACGTCGACCTGCTCGCCGCGGGCATCATCGGGCTCTCGGCCTGCACGATGACCGCCCTGGGCGCCTGGCTGGCGACCCTCATCGAGCCGCTGACCGGCAACATCCTCTTCGCCGTCTACCTGCTCGTCATCGCCGTGCAGATGACGATCAAGGCGATCCGCGGCCGCGGCCGCTGACGCGCCGCTGAAACGGCATCCGCCCGGCCCGCGCAGCGGCATCGGCGGGCCGTGACCAGAGGCATCCCCGTATTCTCCCGGGCGACGCCGAGGAGCCGCCCGGGCCACCCGGTTAGGATCGAGGGGTGCCCGTGAACAACGATCTGGTCGGCCGGGAGTTCCCGCCCACCGCCCCCTACCTCGTCGGTCGTGAGAAGGTGCGCGAGTTCGCCCGCGCCGTCTTCGCCGACGCCCCGCAGCACACCGACGTCGAGTCGGCACGCGCCGCAGGCTACGCGGATGTCGTCGCCCCGCCGACCTTCGCGATGGTGATCCAGGATCTCACGCTGCAGCAGCTGCTCGCCGAGCCCGACTCGGGCATCGTGCTGGCCCGCACGATCCACGCCGAGCAGCGCTTCGCCTACACGCGGCCGATCGTCGCGGGCGACGAGCTGACCGCGCGACTGGCGGTGACCGGCATCCGCGCGCTCGGCGGCAACGCGATGATCACGAGCGAGGCGACCATCACGGATGCCGAGGGCGATCACGTCGTCACCGCCACCAGCGTCCTGCTGGTCGGCTCCGAGTCCGAGGGAGACGACGAGTGAACGCGCAGACCTTCACCGTCGGCGACGTCGTCGCCGAGCGCACCGTGCACCTCACGCGCGAGTCGCTGGTGCGCTACGCCGGCGCATCCGGCGACTTCAACCCGATCCACTACCGCGACGACGTCGCCGCATCCGTCGGTCTCCCCGGGGTGCTCGCCCACGGAATGCTGACCATGGGCCTCGCCTCCTCCGCCGTCATCGCAGCCCTCCCGGCCGAAGCGCGCCTGATCGACTACGGGGTGCGCTTCACGAAGCCCGTCGTCGTCGACCCCGACACCGGCGCCGACGTGCACGTGCTGGCCAAGGTCGGCGCAGTCGACGAGAGCTCCGCACGCATCGATCTCACCGTCAGGGCCGGCGAGACGACCGTTCTCGTCAAGGCGCAGCTGCGCGTCGCGCTCTGAGATGTCGCGTACCGAGATGACCGAGGTCACCCCGATCCCACTGCGCGATCTCACGACCCTGCGCACCGGCGCCGCACCCGTCCGGATGCTGGAGGCGACGACGCGCGCCGAGCTCATCGACGCCCTGCACGACGTGTGGGCCACCGGCGAGGAGTGGTTCGTGCTGGGCGGGGGCTCGAACCTCCTGGTCGGTGACGAGCCGTTCGACGGCGCGGTCATCCGCATCCTCACCTCCGGCATCGAGGAGCTGCCCTCCCCGCACGAGGGACGCATCCGCCTCCGGGTGCAGGCCGGGCACAACTGGGACGCGCTCGTCGCGTACGCCGTCGAGCGCGGCTATGCCGGTATCGAAGCGATGAGCGGCATCCCCGGCACCGTCGGGGCCGCACCCGTGCAGAACGTCGGCGCGTACGGGCAGGAGATCCAGGAGACCCTGGTCGAGGTCGAGCTGCTCGACGAGCACGCCGACGAGCCCGTCGTCGTGCCGGCATCCGAGCTGGGGCTGGGGTTCCGCACCTCCGTGCTCAAGCACCACTACGGCGAGGCGCAGGGGCGTCGCGCGGTCATCCTCTCGGTGACCCTCGACCTGGCCGTCACCGGCGACGCCGGACGGGTGATCCGCGGTGAGCAGCTGCGTCGCGCCCTCGGGCTCGACGGCTTCGAACCGGTGCCGCTGGCGTGGGTGCGCGAGCGGATCCTGCAGACCCGGGCGGCGAAGGGGATGCTGCTCGACGAGAGCGACCCCGACACGCACAGCGCCGGGTCGTTCTTCCAGAACGCGATCGTCCCCGAGCACATCGCCCGCGCGCTGCCCGCGGAGTGCCCGCGCTGGCCGGTCGAGCCCGACCTCGACACGTTCACCGTGATCCCGCTGGAGACCTACGCCGGCCTCTCGCCGCGCGCCGAGCGCCCGGAGGTGCTCGTGAAGGTCAGCTCGGCGTGGCTCATCGAGCACTCAGGAATCGGGAAGGGGTTCACGCTGCCGCGCTCTCGCGCGTCCACCTCGACCAAGCACTCTCTCGCACTCACGAACCGCGGCGGTGCGACTGCGGTCGAGCTCGGCGAACTGGCACGGTTCATCCAGAGCCGCGTGCACGCGGAGTTCGGCCTGCTGCTGCAGCCCGAACCCGTGCTGATCGGCGTGGATCTGTAGGCATCCCGCAACCGCCGTACACTCGCGGGATGAGCGGACTGATTCCCTACCTTCTCTTTCCCGGCAACGCGGCCGACGCGCTGCGCTACTACGCGTCGACGTTCGGCGGCGAGGTGCGCCTGTTCACCTACGCCGAGGCCGGCCGTGCCGACGGTCCCGGCGACGCGATCGCGCATGGCATGCTCGTGGACGGGCCCGTCGAACTCGCGGGGTCGGATGCCGCGTCCGGCGACGACACCGTGTCGATGCGCGGCATGTTCTTCTCACTGCTCGGCACGGCCGATCCCGGCGCGCTGTCGTCGTGGTTCGACGCACTCGCCGACGGCGGCGAGGTCATCGACCCGCTGCAGAAGCGGCCCTGGGGCGACCACGACGGCACGGTCGTCGACCGCTACGGGGTGCACTGGCTGATCGGCCACCAGGGCTAAGCCGCCCCGCTGCCGCGCTGTGCGGCATCCCCTGCACCTTCCGCCGAAACCCCTCGTGCGTGCCGACACCCCTCGTGATTCACGCGAATCAGGAGGGGTCTCGGCGGTGGTGAGGGGTTTCGGCGGATGCCGGAGAGGAGAAGAGAGGAGAAGAGAGGAGAGGAGAGGTGACGCGGGTCAGGAGGCGAACAGGCGCTGCAGGCGCTGCACGCCCTCGAGCAGCTGGTCGTCGCTGAGGGCGTACGACATGCGGATGTAGCCCGACGGGCCGAAGGCCTCACCCGGGACGACCGCGACCTCGGCCTGCTCGAGGATCAGGTCGGCCAGCTCCAGCGAGGTGGTGGGTGTGACGCCGCCCCATTCGCGGCCCAGCAGCCCCTGCACGTCGGGGTAGACGTAGAACGCGCCGGTGGGGTTCGGCACCACGAGCCCGTCGATCTTCGAGAGCTCCGACACGATCAGGCGGCGACGACGGTCGAAGGCCTCACGCATCTGCTCGGCCTCGTCCTGCGGGCCGTTCAGCGCCGCGATGGCACCGCGCTGCGCGACATTGTTGACGTTGCTGCTCAGGTGCGACTGCAGGTTGCCCGCGATCTTGATGGCATCCGGCGGACCCACCATCCAGCCCACCCGCCAGCCTGTCATCGCATACGTCTTGGCGACGCCGTTGACGAGGATGGTCTGGTTCGCGACCTCGGGCAGCGCCTGCACCACCGACGTCGCCTTCACGCCGTCGTAGGTGAGGTTCTGGTAGATCTCGTCGGAGATGATCCAGATGCCGTGCTCGAGTGCCCACTCGGCGATCGCCTTCGTCTCCTCGGGCGAGTACACCGAACCGGTCGGGTTCGACGGAGAGACGAACACCAGCACGGTCGTGCGGTCGGTGCGGGCGGCCTCGAGCTGCTCGACGGTGACCTTGTAGTCCTGGTCGGCGCCGGCGAACACCTCGACCGGGATGCCGTCGGCCAGACGGATCGCCTCGGGATAGGTGGTCCAGTACGGCGCGGGCAGCAGCACCTCGTCACTGGGGTTCACCACCGCCTGGAACGCCTGGTACACCGACTGCTTGCCACCGTTGGTCACGATGATCTGGCTGGGTGAGACCTCCAGGCCCGAGTCGCGCAGCGTCTTCGCGGCGATCGCCTCGCGCAGCGCCGGCAGACCGGGCGCCGGGGTGTAGCGGTAGTTCGCCGGATCGGCGAGTGCCTCGGCCGCGGCATCCACGATGAACTGCGGCGTCGCGAAGTCGGGCTCGCCGGCGGCGTAGGAGATGACGGGCTTGCCCTCGGCCTTGAGGGCCTTGGCCTTCGCATCAACCTTCAGCGTGGCGGACTCGGCGATGGCGGAGAGCTTGCGGGAGAGAGGGGCGCGTTCGGTCACGATCTCGATCGTACTCGGCCGGTCGCTGACACGCCCTCCCCGTCTCGGGGCCTATCCGACGTCGCACTGGCAGAAGTCGGCGAAGCGGCGTGACGGATGCTGAGGATCGACGACGTCGACGATCACATCCGCCTCGGTCTCGACCAGCTCATCGCCTGCGGCCAGCCAGACGCTCGAGTGCCACAGCCAGCGGGTGCGTCCCGCGAGCAGGGAGGCGTCGCCGGCGACGATCGTCACGGCATCCGCTCCTGCGGCCCGCAGCGGCGAAACGACCTCGGCCCGCAGCGCCTCTTCGCCCCGGCCCTCCTGGAGAACGGATGCCGCGGCGACTCCGTGTTCGGTGAAGGCGTGGGCGAGATCGTCGGCGAAGGCCGCGGAACCGGCGGCATCCGCCCCGGCGACCGCCAGGAGCCGGGCCCCGCCGCGGTGGTTGTGCAGGAACTCGTCGACGATCCCGTCGTGCACAGTGCGCCGGGCTGTGGCGATCCCGCTCAGGCGATCCGAGTTCATGCCCCCAGGGTACGCCCGGTGGGAGGCGGCGGCTCCCGGCTGCCGGCGCTCAGCGCTCAGCGCTCGACGAGGATGCCGTCCTCGTCGGCGTACAGCCGGGCGCCGGGGCGGAAGGAGACGCCGCCGAACTCCACGGTGACGTCGACCTCGCCCGTGCCCTGCTTGCCGCTCTTGCGCGGGTTCGTGCCCAGCGCCTTCACCCCCAGCGGCATGGTCGCGATGACCGCACTGTCGCGCACACAGCCGTTGATCACCACACCGGCCCAGCCGTTGTCGACGGCCAGCTGCGCGATCATGTCGCCCATCAGCGCCGTCTGCAGCGATCCCGCACCGTCGACCACGAGCACGGCGCCGTCGTCGGGGGAGGAGAGCAGCTGCTTCACCAGCGCGTTGTCCTCGAAGCAGCGCACCGTGCGGATCGGGCCCTCGAACGAGGTGCGCGCTCCGAACGAGCGCAGCTGCAGCGGAAGGGACTGCAGGGCGTCGCCGTGCTGGTCGTAGAGGTCGGCGGTGGAGGTCATTCGGGACTCCTCGTTCTGAGTTCGGGCGCTTCGACAGGCTCAGCGACCCATTCGACAGGCTCAGCGACCCACTTGGGTCCTGAGCCGGGCCCACGCGCCCCCGAGGCTCCGCCCGCCGCGTCAGCGGCGGGCGGAGTGGGGTGTGGGGATCGAAGGGCGTTGCAGGTGTGTCAGCTGAACTGGTTCATCGTGTTGTGCTGACCGCCGGCCTTGAGCGCGGCGTCACCGGCGAAGTACTCCTTGTGGTTGTCGCCGAGGTCGCTGCCTGCCATGTTCTGGTGCTTGACCGTCGCGATGCCCTGGCGGATCTCCTGGCGCTGCACGTCACGCACGTAGGTCAGCATCCCCTCCTCGCCGAAGTAGCCCTTGGCGAGATTGTCGGTCGACAGCGCCGCCGTGTGGTACGTCGGCAGGGTGATGAGGTGGTGGAAGATGCCGGCGCGGGCGGAGCCGTCGCGCTGGAACGTGCGGATCATCTCGTCGGCGAAACGCGCGAGCGCGGTGTCGTCGTACTCCGCGCTCATCAGCCGGTCGCGGTCGTACGCCGAGACGTCCCCGCCCTCGGCCGCGAGGCGGTCGTAGGCCTGCTGGCGGAAGTTGAGCGTCCAGTTGAACGAGGGGCTGTTGTTGTAGACCAGCTTCGCGTTCGGGATGGCCTCGCGGATGCGGTCGACCATGCCGGCGATCTGCTCGACGTGCGGCTTCTCGGTCTCGATCCACAGCAGGTCGGCGCCGCCCTGCAGCGAGGTGATGCAGTCGAGCACCACCCGGTCCTCACCCGTGCCGGGGCGGAACTGGTACAGGTTACTGGCCAGGCGCTTCGGACGCAGCAGCCGGCCTTCACGCTTGATCACCACGTCGCCGTCGCCGAGCTCGTCCTCGGTGATCTGCTCGACGTCGAGGAAGGCGTTGTACTGGTCGCCGAGGTCACCCGGCTGCTGCGAGACCGCGAGCTTCTGCGTGAGACCCGCTCCCAGCGAGTCGGTGCGGGCGACGATGATGCCGTTGTCGATGCCGAGTTCGAGGAAGGCGTAGCGGACCGCGTTGATCTTCGCGAGGAAGTCCTCGTGCGGCACGGTCACCTTGCCGTCCTGGTGGCCGCACTGCTTCTCATCCGAGACCTGGTTCTCGATCTGGATCGCGCAGGCGCCGGCCTCGATCATCTTCTTGGCGAGCAGGTATGTCGCCTCGGGGTTGCCGAAGCCGGCGTCGATGTCGGCGATGATCGGCACGACGTGCGTCTCGAAGCCGTCGATCTGCGACTGGATGAACTCGGCGGCGGTGTCGTCGCCGGCCGCGCGGGCGGCATCCAGCTGGGTGAAGAGCAGATCCAGCTCGCGTGCGTCCGCCTGGCGCAGGAAGGTGTAGAGCTCCTGGATCAGCGCGGGCACCGACGTCTTCTCGTGCATGGACTGGTCGGGCAGCGGGCCGAACTCGGAGCGCAGCGCGGCGACCATCCACCCCGAGAGGTAGAGGTAGCGCTTGTTCGTCGACTTCAGGTGCTTCTTGATCGAGATGAGCTTCTGCTGGCCGATGAAGCCGTGCCACACGCCGAGCGACTGCGTGTAGACCGACGAGTCGGCGTCGTACTCGGCCATGTCGCGGCGCATGATGTCGGCCGTGTACTGCGCGATCTCCAGCCCCGTGCGGAAGCGGTTCTGCGCCCGCATGCGTGCGGCCGCCTCGGGGTCGATGGCCCGCCAGCCCTCGCCGTTCGCGTCCTTCAGCTCCTGGATGGCGTCGATGTCGTCCTGGTAGTGAGTCATGTCGTGTCTTTCGTGGTGGGCGTACGGTCAGTCGGCTTCGCGCAGGAAGCGCGAGTAGGCGGGCAGCGTCAGGAACGAGGGGAACTCGGGCTTCAGCGCCACGTCGCGGAACACGTCGGCGGCGTCGTCGAAGCGATCGCCCTCGACGCGCGGGGTCTGCGCGAGCAGCTGGTCGATCAGGCCCTCGATGTACTCGACGGTGATCCGCTCGCCCTCCTGTGTGCGGCGGTCCTGGTGGATCCACTGCCACACCTGCGAGCGGCTGATCTCCGCCGTGGCGGCATCCTCCATGAGGTCGTCGATCGCCACGGCGCCCAGCCCCCGCAGCCAGGCCTCGATGTAGCGGATCGCCACCGAGACGTTGTCGGCGACGCCCTTGGCCGTGATGGAACGGCCGATGCGCAGGTCGAGCAGCTGCTCGGCCGTCACCTCGACGTCGTCGCGCTGCCGGTCGATCTGGTTCGGGCGCTCACCGAGCACCGCGTCGAACTCGGCCTGCGCGGCGGGGATGAGATCGGGATGCGCGACCCAGGTGCCGTCGAAGCCGTCGCCGGCCTCGCGCTTCTTGTCGGCGGCGACCTTCTCGAGCGCCCGCTCGGTGACCTCGGGGTTGCGGCGGTTCGGGATGAAGGCGCTCATGCCGCCGATGGCGTAGGCACCGCGCCGGTGGCAGGTCTTCACGAGCAGCTCGGTGTAGGCCCGCATGAACGGCACGGTCATGGTGACCTCGCTGCGGTCCGGCAGCACGAACCGGGCGCCGCGGCCGCGGTAGTTCTTGATGATCGAGAAGATGTAGTCCCAGCGGCCGGCGTTCAGGCCCGCGCAGTGGTCGCGCAGCTCGTAGAGGATCTCCTCCATCTCGAAGGCGGCGGGCAGGGTCTCGATGAGCACGGTGGCGCGGATGGTGCCGTGCGGGATGCCGATGTACTCCTCGCTGAACGAGAACACGTCGTCCCAGAGCCTGGCCTCTTCGCTGGACTCGAGCTTGGCGATGTAGAAGTACGGGCCGCGGCCGCCGTCGATCAGGGCCTGGGCGTTGTGGAAGAAGTACAGGCCGAAGTCGATGAGCGATCCCGAGGCGGCCATCGTGCGGCCGGTGCGGTCGATGAACTCGATGTGGTTCTCGACCAGGTGCCAGCCACGCGGGCGCATCACGATGGTGGGGGTGCGCTCGGCGGTGACGCGGTACTCCTTGCCGTCGGGGCTGGTGAAGGACAGCTCACCGCGGATGGCGTCGCGCAGCGACAGCTGGCCGCCGATGACGTTGCTCCAGGTGGGGCTGGTGGCGTCCTCCTGGTCGGCGAGCCACACCCGCGCGCCGGAGTTGAGGGCGTTGATGGTCATCTTCGGGTCGGTGGGACCGGTGATCTCCACCCGGCGGTCCTCCAGGCCGGGGCCGGCACCGGCGACGCGCCAGTCGGCGTCGTGGCGGATGTGCGCGGTGTCGTCGCGGAAACGGGGGTCGTGGCCGTTGCCGATCTCGAAGCGCCGGCGCATCCGGTCGGCGAGGCGGTCGTGGCGGCGGTTGGCGAAGCGGTGGTGCAGTTCGGCGAGGAAGGCGACCGCCTCAGGGGTGAGGATCTCGTCGAACCGGTCGTGCATCGGTCCGGTGATGCGCAGCGTCGGGCCCTTCTCGGTCGAGACGGCGGTGCCGACGGTCCGGGTCGGGGCGGCCGGTGACGCAGTGGGGGTGGTCATGATCTTTCTCCTCCGTGGGATGTCGGTCGGCACCGGGTATCGGGTGTCGAGGTGGCCGGGTGGCTTGGCATCCACTCTGCGAGAAGAACCGGGTCGCTGAAGACCAAAACGGGGGAGAAGTTTGCGCGTATTTCTGTTTCTGTGACAGACTGCGCGGCATGACCCTCAGCCAGGCCCAGGAGACGAGCGACGATTCCGATGCGCTGACCATCGGGCGACGCATCCGCCAGCTGCGCACCGCGCGGGGGATGACGCTCGAAGAGCTCGCCGGCCGCATCGACCGCGCACCCAGCCAGGTGTCGATGTTCGAGACGGGCAAGCGCGAGCCCAAGCTCACCCTGCTGCAGACCATCGCGAAGGTGCTCGGCACCACCCTTGACGGGCTGCTCGAGGGTGAACCGCTCGACGACCGCGCCACCCGCGAGATCGCCCTCGAGCGGGCCATGAGGGGGCAGACCTTCCGTGCCCTCGGCATCCCGTCGTTCCGCATCGGCAAGTCGCTGTCCGATGACGCGATCGATGCGATGCTGGCGCTGCACGGAGAGATCGAGCGGCTGCGCGATGAGCGTGCCGCGACGCCGGAGGAGGCGCGCCGCGCGAACCTCGAGCTGCGCCATCTCATGCGCACGCAGGACAACTACTTCGCCGACCTCGAGCAGAAGGCCGCCGAGATCCTCGCCGCGGTCGGGCATCCCGGCGGGCCGATCACCCAGCGCACCGCGTCCGAGATCGCCGCGCACCTCGGCTTCACCCTGCACTACGCCCCGGACCTGCCGCAGTCGACGCGCAGCGTCGCCGATCTGGCCAACGGCCGGCTGTACCTCGCCAGCAGCATCCCGGCCCGCGGCGACGCGCGCACCGCGGTGCTGCAGGCGCTGTCGAGCCGCATCCTCGGCCATGCCGAGCCGCGCAGCTACGCCGAGTTCCTGCGCCAGCGGGTCGAGACCAACTACCTCACCGGGGCGCTGCTGATCCCCGAGGCGCACGTCGTGCCGGTGCTGCAGGATGCCAAGTCGCGGCGCGCCATCTCGGTCGAGGACATCCGCGACGCCTACTCGGTCTCCTACGAGACCGCCGCGCACCGCTTCACCAACCTCGCGACGCGGCACCTCGGCATCCCGGTGCACTTCCTGAAGGTGCACGAGTCGGGCACCATCACCAAGGCGTACGAGAACGACGACGTGAACTTCCCGACCGACAGGCTGGGGTCGATCGAGGGGCAGATGTGCTGCCGGCGGTGGACCAGCCGCACCGTCTTCGACGTCGACGACCGCTTCAACCCGTACTACCAGTACACCGACACCGGCAACGGCACGTACTGGTGCACCGCGCGGGTCGAGCCCTCGAGCGAAGGGCTGCACTCGGTCAGCGTGGGCGTGCGTTTCGACGACACGAAGTGGTTCGTCGGCCGCGACACCCCGAACCGCGGAGTGTCGAAGCACTCGGTCGAGACCTGCTGCCGTCGGGCACCGGCCGAACTCGAGCAGCGCTGGCGCGAGCAGTCCTGGCCGAACGTGCGCACCCCGCGCACCCTGCTCGCGACCCTGCCGACGGGGTCGTTCCCCGGCGTCGACACGACCGACGTGTACGAGTTCCTCGAGGCGCACGCCCCGCGCTGAGCCGCAACCGTAACCGTGCGCGGTGGGCGTCGCGTGCGTCGCGTGTCAGTGCTGCCGCCGAGCCCCGATCGCGGCGAGCAGGGCGTCGAGTCCGAACTCGAACGCCTCGTCGACGTCGCCGCCGAGGCGGAAGGCGCCGGCCTGCTCCATGGTGCAGAAGCCGAAGATCCAGGCGGTGAAGGTGCGCGCGGCCGGCAGGGGATCGCCCGGAACGGCGGACGAGACCGCGTCGAGCAGGGTACGCAGGATGGGCTCAGCGGATGCCGTCGACGGCGCGGCCTGCTCGGACGGCGCCGCGAACAGCAGCGCCGAGACGCGCGGAGCGGTCGCCACGTAGGCCCGCAATGTGCGCGCCAGCCCGGTCAGGACGGTCGCGGGGTCGCGGTCGGGATCGGCGCCGTTCGAGGAGAACGCGGCGGCCGAGGTGCTGAGCTCCCGCGCCGCGTCGTCGGCGGCCAGGCGCAGAAGCTCGTGCCGGTGAGCGGCGCGCTTGTACAGACTGGGCGTGCGCATGCCCACGGCGGCGGCGACCGAGCTCATCGTCACGGCGTCGATCCCGTCCTGCTCGGCGATGCGCCGGATGGCGGCCACGAGCTCCTCCTGGCTCACGCGCAGCGGTGCCGGCATGCATTCCTCCCATCGTCGACCTGTCGTCATTCTAAAGCTATTGACAATAGCCTTCAAAGCTACATAGCGTAGCGATCATGAACGCAGAACTCATCCGGATCGGCGACGACCTCGTCGCCATGCACGCCATCGTCACCGATGCCGGGATCACACTCGTCGACGCCGGGCTGCCCGGCGATCGCCGGGCGCTGCGCCGGGCACTGGATGCCGCAGGCCGCTCGCTCACCGAGATCCGCGGCGTGGTGCTGACCCACGGCGACATCGACCACATCGGCGTCGCCGAGTGGCTCCGTGCCGAGCACGGCATCCCGATCCACGTGCACGAGGCCGATGCCGCCCGCGCCCGCGGAGAGGAGAAGTCGCACGCGGCAGGCGGCGCCTGGCGGCTGCGGGCGATCCTGCAGTTCCTGGCCGCCGGACTGCGGCGCGGCGCCCTGCGCCCCCGGCACGTGGGCGAGGTCCGCACCTTCCGCGACGGGGAGGTGCTCGACCTGCCCGGTGCGCCCGAGATCATCGGGCTGCCCGGCCACTCGCCGGGCTCGGTCGCCGTTCGCGTCCCGGCCGTGGATGCCGTGTTCGTGGGGGATGCCATCACCACGCGAAATGTCCTCACGGGAGTCGCGGCCGTCGCGATCGGCCCGTTCAGCGACGACCCGGGGCAGACTCCGGGGAGCCTGGAGCGACTGAGGTCGCTGCCCGAGCGGCGGATGATCCCCGGACACGGTCCGATCTTCGAGGGCACCGCGGCCCGGCTGATCGAAGAACTCGCCGGGGATCGCTGAGCCGGCCCGAGGATCGCGCGCCCGCGACGGCTCAGCGGGTCGCGCCGGCGGCGCGCAGCGCCGCCCACAGTTCGGCCCGGGCCGGGAAGGACGACAGGTCCAGACCCAGCAGACTCGCGGCCTGCGCGATCCTCGAGCGCAGGGTGTGACGGTGGATGCCGAGGGCTGCCGCGGTCTGCTCGCTGTGCGCGTCGTGCTCGAGCCAGGTGACCAGCGTGCGCTCCAGCTCGCCGCCGGCGGCGTCGTGGTCGCGCAGCGGGGCCAGGCGCGTACGCGCGATCAGGCGCGCCTCGTCGCCGGTCAGGGCATCGAGCACCCCGCCCGAGGCCGCCTCCGCATAACGGACGGCGCCGGTCGCACCCCGCCGCAGCGCGGCCAGCGCCTGTGCGTGGGCCTGTGAGAAGCCGCTGTACTCCCACGGCCCCGACACCCCGATCCGCAGCTCGAATCGTGCGGCGAGCTCGTCGAAGGCGCTCTCGTCGGCCGCCTCGACGCACATGGTCAGGCCCTCGGGCCCCTCGGCGATGAACGAGGCGGTGCCGGCATCCGCCCGGCGTCGCTCCCACCAGTCGATGACCGCCTCTGCGCGCGGCGCCTCGGTCACGGCGACGACGATCGGCGCAGCGGGCAGCGCTCCGAGCACCCGGCGCGCGAGGGCCGGATCGTCGGCTCGCAGCGAGGCCAGCACCTGCGTGTGCAGCCGGCGCCGGGCGCGCGACATCTGTGCGTTCTGCTCGAGGGCCAGGCCTGCCATGGCGATCACCGAGGTGACCACGGCGCGGGTCTCGGGGTCGAGCGCGGCCGCCGCGATCGCGATGACGCCGCGCAGCCGGCCGGTGCGCCCGAAGGTGAACAGGGTGAAGACCTCGTCGCCGTCCTCGATCGTGCGGCTGGCGGCGCCGCCGCGTGCGAGCAGCTCGGCCACTTCGGCCGCAACGGCATCCGCCCCGGCGGCGAGGGCGACGGGGTGCTCATGCACGATCGCTCCCGAGCTGTCGTACATGCCCACCCAGCAGCCCAGCCGCCGCGAGAGCTCGGTGAGGGTGGCCTCCAGCCCGCGGGGCCGCAGGGCGGCGATCGCCAGTGCGCGCTGCGCCTCGAGTGCCCAGGTGCGTCTGGCGTAGGCCTGCGCGGCGATCGCCTCGGCGTGGGCGCGCGCGATGGCGATGAAGGGCACGTCGTAGGGCACCTCGAACAGGGCGATGCCGGCGTCCGCGCACGTGGCGACGAGCTGGTCGGGCACCCCCACCCGGTGCACACCCGAGCCGAACCCCAGCGCCAGCACGCCACGATGCGCGAGACGGGCGACGTATGCCGCAGTGTCCTCGTCGTGGTCGGAGAGCTGGGTGCCTGTGGTCAGCAGCACGAGATCCTCGGCGAGGAACGGGGTGGGGTCGGTGAGGTCGGAGTTGTGCACCCACCGCACCGGCCGCTCCAGTGCGTCGGCGGGCAGGGCATCCGGATCCGAGAGCAGCCGCAGCCGCAGCTCCGCGCGCTCGAGCAGGGTGCGCAGCGTCGGTGCGGCGGTCGGCTCCACGGCATCCTCCTCGATGTACGAGCTGGCGAAAGAGTCATACCGATTGTACGAGCGGGCGAATGATTTCGGGATGCCGTCGGCCTAACCTCGCCTCATGACCCTCATCGACGAGACCTCCACAGCGCCCGTAGGCGGACCGACCCTCGAGCAAGTCCGTCGCGTCGTCACCGAACTGCCCGGCCCCCGCTCGGCGGCGATCCTCGCCCGCAAGGCGGATGCCGTCGCCGCCGGCGTCGCACACTCCATGCCCGTCTCGGTCGTCGCGGCCGGCGGGGGAGTCGTGCTGGATGCGGATGGCAACTCGCTCATCGACCTGGGCTCCGGCATCGCCGTGACCAGCGTCGGCAACGCGCACCCCAAGGTCGTCGCCGCGGTCAGCGCCCAGGTCGCGCAGTTCACGCACACCTGCTTCATGGTCTCGCCCTACGAGTCGTACGTCGAGGTCGCCGAGGCCCTCAACCGCCTCACCCCGGGATCGTTCGCGAAGAAGACCGCACTGTTCAACTCGGGCGCCGAGGCCGTCGAGAACGCGATCAAGATCGCCCGCAAGCACACCGGCCGTCAGGCGGTCGTCGCCTTCGACCACGGCTACCACGGCCGCACCAACCTCACCATGGCCCTCACCGCGAAGTCCATGCCGTACAAGTCGGGCTTCGGGCCGTTCGCCCCCGAGGTGTACCGCGTCCCCGGCTCGTACCCGTACCGCGACGGCCTGACCGGCGCCGAGGCCGCCAAGCGCGCCATCACCCTCATCGAGAAGCAGGTCGGCGCCGACAACCTGGCCGCCGTCATCATCGAGCCCATCCAGGGCGAGGGCGGCTTCATCGTCCCGGCCGACGGCTTCCTCGAGGCCATCGTCGACTGGAGCCGCGCCAACGGCGTCGTCTTCATCGCCGACGAGGTGCAGACCGGCTTCGCCCGCACCGGTGCGATGTTCGCCAGCGAGATCCTCGACATCGAGCCCGATCTGATCACCACGGCCAAGGGCATCGCCGCAGGCCTCCCGCTCGCGGGCGTGACCGGCCGCGCCGAGATCATGGACTCCGCACACGCGGGCGGACTCGGCGGCACCTACGGCGGCAACCCGATCGCGTGCGCCGCCGCGCTCGCCGCCATCGACGCCTTCGAGAACGAGGGGCTCGTCGAGCGCGCGCAGCGCATCGGCGGCATCCTGCTCGACCGCCTGCGCGCCCTCGCCGCCGCCGACCCGCGCATCGGAGACGTGCGCGGTCACGGCGCCATGATCGCCGCCGAGTTCGTGGATCCCGCCACCGGAGAGCCGGATGCCTCCCTCACCGGCGCGGTCGCGCGCGCCTGCGTGGCCGCCGGGGTGATCGTGCTCACCTGCGGCACCTTCGGCAACGTCATCCGCTTCCTGCCGCCGCTGTCGATCGGCGACGACCTCCTCAACGAGGGGCTCGACGTCCTGGCCGAGGCGCTCGCGCAGCAGTGAGACCGTCGGCCGCGATCCCGGTCGGGGGATCACGGATCGCGGCCGGCACACCCCCATCCCCCGGCGCCCACGAATCGAAGGAGATCGGATGATCGCGAAGGAGATCAGCCGCGACGTCGTGATAGTGGGCGCGGGTGCCGCAGGCCTGGCGGCCGCCGACGACCTGCGCCGTGCCGGACTGTCGGTCGCCGTCCTCGAGGCGCGCGGTCACGTCGGCGATCCCGCCGCAGCACCTGCGGCATCCGACGGTGCTCCTGACGAACTGCGCCGCACCATCCGGGCGCTCGCGCTCGACTCCGTGCTCGACGACGACACCGACGACGAGCCGGCGCAGGTGCCGTTGCTGCTGGCGGAGCGGCTCGGCGCGGACGTGCTGCTGAACCATCCGGTGGACGCCGTCACCTGGAACGAGCAGGGCGTCGTCGCCGACTCCGACGGACTCACCGTCCGCGCGCGGTTCGCGATCGTCCCCGCCCACACCGCCGTGGCGGGCGGGGCGGACGCCGTGGCGGCCTCCGCCGACGTCATCCGCATTCTGACCGGCGCCGCCGGCGCACCGGGCGCCCCGGGCTCACCGGGTCACGCCGACGGCGGCACCCTCGCCGCCGCCCTGCGCCGCGGACGCGACGCCGCGGCATCCGTCATCGAGGCCAGCCGTGCGCAGCGCGCGGCACGCGGCGAACCCGACTTCGCCGCCGGCCTCCACCCCTGAACGTCCATCCCCACAGAATCGAGAACAACATGAGCAGTGCACTCGCAACCAACGAGCAGGAGCTTCTCGCCCGGGTCCCGGGCGGGCTCTTCATCGGCGGCCGGTGGGTGGATGCCGATGAGGGCCGCACCTTCGACGTGCGCGACCCCTCCACCGGCGATGTCATCGCCTCCATCGCCGACGCGACCCCGGCCGACGGCATCCGCGCCCTCGACGCCGCAGCCGCCGCGCAGGAGTCGTGGGCGGCCACCGCACCCCGCACCCGCAGCGACATCCTCCGCCGCGCGTTCGACCTCGTGCAGGCGCACAAGGAGGACCTCGCCCTGCTCATGACCCTCGAGATGGGCAAGCCGCTGGCCGAGGCCCGCGGCGAGGTCGTCTACGGCGGCGAGTTCCTGCGCTGGTTCAGTGAGGAGGCCGTGCGCATCAGCGGACGCTACGGCACCAATCCCGAGGGCACCGGGCGCATGGTCGTCTCGCAGCGCCCCGTCGGCCCCTCGTTCTTCATCACCCCGTGGAACTTCCCGTTCGCGATGGCCACCCGCAAGATCGCCCCCGCGCTCGCCGCCGGCTGCACCGTCGTGATCAAGCCGCCGGCACTGACCCCGCTCACCACGATCTTCTTCACCAAGCTGCTCGAAGAGGCGGGCCTGCCCGCCGGCGTGGTCAACGTCGTGCAGACCTCCCGCTCGGGCGCCCTGTCGGGCCCGATCATCGCCGACCCGCGGCTGCGCAAGCTGTCGTTCACCGGCTCGACCGAGGTCGGCCGCAAGCTCATCGCCCAGGCCGCCGACGGCATCCTGCGCGTCTCGATGGAGCTCGGCGGCAATGCGCCGTTCGTCGTCTTCGAGGACGCCGACCTCGACAAGGCGGTCGACGGGGCCCTGGCGGCGAAGTTCCGCAACATCGGGCAGGCGTGCACGGCCGCGAACCGGTTCATCGTGCACCAGGACGTCGCCGAGGAGTTCGCCCGCAAGGTGACCGAGCGGGTGCAGGCGATGAAGATCGGCCGCGGCACCGAAGAGGGGGTCACGATCGGCCCCCTGATCGACGGGGATGCCGTCGCCAAGGCGGCCGAGCTGGTCGGCGACGCCGTCGACCGCGGCGCCCGCCTGCTGGCCGGAGGGAACGCGCTCGAGGGCGCGGGCACCTTCTACGAGCCGACCGTGCTCACCGACGTCGTCGCCGGCAGCGCGATCCTGCGCGAGGAGATCTTCGGACCGGTCCTGGCCATCGCGACCTTCGCCGACGAGGCCGAGGCCGTGCGCCTGGCCAACGACACCGAGTACGGCCTGGTGTCGTACGTGTTCACCGAGGACCTCGGGCGCGGCCACCGCATGATCGACGCTCTCGAGACGGGCATGATGGGCCTGAACGTCGGTGTCGTCTCGAACGCGGCAGCGCCCTTCGGCGGCGTGAAGCAGTCGGGTGTCGGTCGCGAAGGCGGCTTCGAAGGCATCCACGAGTACCTGTCCACCAAGTACACCCTGATCCCCAACTCCTGACCTGACCGTACGTTCCGTCTATTTGTCACGAAGTGTCGTTATCGGACACCGATATCGACACTTTGTGACAGATAGACGGGCTTGAGAGAGGACACGACATGACCGACTACGCCGTCGTCAACCCCGCCACCGGCGAGACCCTCGCCACCTACGACACCTTCACGGATGCGCAGATCGAGGATGCCGTCGCCCGCGCGGCCGCCGCCGCCGTCACCTGGGCCGCGACCGCGCCGGCCGAGCGCGCCGACGTCATCCGCCGCATCGCGCAGCTGCACCGCGACCGCAAGGACGAGCTCGGCGCGATCATCGTGCGCGAGATGGGCAAGCCGATCGCCGCCGCCGTCGGCGAGGTCGAGTTCGCCGCCGACATCATCGAGTTCTACGCCGACAACATCGACAGGATCACGGCCGACCAGCCGCTGGACATCCTCGGCGACGGCACCGCCGTGGTGCGCCGTGCCCCGCTGGGCGCACTGCTGGGCATCATGCCGTGGAACTTCCCGGCCTACCAGGTGGCGCGCTTCGCGGCGCCGAACCTGGCGATCGGCAACACGATCCTGCTCAAGCACGCACCGCAGTGCCCCGAGTCGGCGGCGGCCCTGGAGTCCATCTACCGGGATGCCGGACTGCCCGACGGTGCCTATGTGAACCTGTACGCCACCAACGAGCAGGCCGCGAGCATCATCGCCGACCCGCGCGTGCACGGCGTCTCGGTCACCGGCTCCGAGCGAGCCGGCGCCGCGGTCGCCGAGGCCGCGGGCCGCAACCTCAAGAAGGTGGCGCTCGAGCTCGGCGGTTCCGACCCGTTCATCGTCCTCTCCGCAGACGATCTGGATGCCGTCGTGCAGAACGCCGTCGACGCGCGCCTGGACAACAACGGCCAGTCCTGCAACGGCGCCAAGCGATTCATCATCGTCGACGACCTGTACGAGGAGTTCACCGAGAAGTTCGTCGCCTCGCTCGCCTCGGTCACCGCGCAGGACCCGACCGAGGAGGACACCGTGCTCGGTCCGCTGTCGTCGCTGGCCGCCGCCGAGCGCCTGCAGCAGCAGATCGACACGGCCGTCGAGCAGGGTGCCACGGTGCTCACCGGCGGCACCCGCCAGGGGGCGTTCTTCGCACCGACCGTGCTCGCCGACGTGACGGCCGACATGGACGTGTACAGCGAGGAGCTCTTCGGCCCCGCCGCGGTCGTCTACCGCGTCGCCGACGAGGACGCCGCCGTCGCGCTCGCCAACGACACCTCGTTCGGCCTCGGGTCATACGTGTTCACCACCGATCCCGAGCAGGCCGAGCGGGTCGCGAACGGCATCGAGGCCGGCATGGTCTACGTCAACGTCGTCCTCGCCGACAGCCCCGAGCTGCCCTTCGGCGGCGTGAAGCGCAGCGGCACGTCGCGTGAGATGGGGCTGCTTGCCGCTGACGAGTTCGTGAACAAGAAGCTCATCCGCAAGGCCTAGGGGCCTCTGTCATCCAGCAGCCTTCGCGTGAGCGTAGGAGAAAGCGCGGGGGTAGGACAGAATCCACGGGTTCGGTCCTACCCCCGCGCCTTCTCCTACCTGCGATGAACCGTCGGGTCGGGCGTAAGGTCGAGCCATGGTCACCGTCGCCGAGAACATCGTCCGCACGCTCCGCGCCAACGCCATCGACCGGGTCTACGGCATCCCCGGCGATTCGCTGAACGGGTTCACCGACGCCCTCCGCAAGGACGGCACGATCCGCTGGGTGCACGTGCGCCATGAGGAATCGGCCGCGTTCGCCGCGGCCGCGGATGCCGCGCTCACCGGCGATCTCGCCGTCGTGGCGGGCTCCTGCGGGCCGGGCAACCTGCACCTGATCAACGGGCTCTTCGACGCGCAGCGCTCGCGTGTGCCCGTGCTCGCGATCGCCGCGCACATCCCGACCGTCGAGATCGGCACCGGCTACTTCCAGGAGACGCATCCGCAGGAGCTGTTCCGCGAGTGCAGCGTGTACGCCGAGTACGTCGCCGATCCGTCGCAGATGCCGCGCCTGATGGAGATCGCCATGCGCGCCGCCATCGAGGAGCGCGGGGTGGCCGTGCTCGTCATCCCCGGCGACGTCGCGCTCGCCGAGATCGAGGGCGACCGGGCAGCGGTGATCCCGCGCACGCGCCCGGTGATCGTTCCGGGGCCGGACGAGCTCGAGCGGGCCGCCGAGCTGCTCAACGGCGCCCGCCGGGTGACGATCCTCGCCGGCGCGGGTGTCGAGGGCGCCCACGATGCGGTCATCGCGCTCGCCGACCGGCTCGCAGCCCCGGTCGTGCACGCGCTGCGCGGCAAGGAGTTCATCGAGTACGACAACCCCTACGACGTCGGCATGACGGGTCTGCTCGGCTTCGCCTCCGGCTTCCGGGCGATGGAGGACGCCGACACACTGCTCATCCTCGGCTCCGACTTCCCGTACACGCAGTTCTACCCGGACGGCGTCACCACCATCCAAGTCGACATCCGGGGCGCGCACCTGGGCCGACGGCATCCGCTCGATCTCGGAATGGTCGGCGACGTGCGCGCCACCGCCGAGGCGCTGCTGCCACGGATCAAGGCGAAGTCCGACCGCGCCCACCTCGACGACGCGACCGAGCACTACCGCAAGACCCGCGCGAAACTCGACGATCTCGCGGTCCCCTCACGCGGCAAGGCGCCGATCCACCCGCAGTACCTTGCCCGGCTGATCGACGAGGCCGCGGCATCCGACGCCGTCCTCACCGCCGACGTCGGCTCGCCCACCGTGTGGGCAGCGCGGTACTTCAGCATGACCGAGAAGCGCCGCCTGATCGGCTCGTTCAACCACGGGTCGATGGCCAACGCCCTCATGCACGCGATCGGCGCGCAGGTCGCGCGGCCCGATCAGCAGGTGATCGCGCTCGCCGGCGACGGGGGACTGGCGATGATGCTCGGCGAGCTGATCACGCTCACCCAGAACCGGCTGCCGGTGAAGGTCATCGTCGTCAACAACTCCTCGCTGAACTTCGTCGAGCTCGAGATGAAGGCTGCGGGGTTCGTGACCTACGCCACCGACCTCGACAACCCCGACTTCGCGGCCGTCGCGCAGGCGCTGGGCATCTTCGCTCGCCGGGTGGAGCGCTCGGAGGATCTGCTGGATGCCGTGGCCGAGGTGCTCGCCCACGACGGGCCCGCCCTGCTCGACGTCGTCACCGAACGGCAGGAGCTGTCGATGCCGCCGTCGATCAGCGCCGAGCAGGTCAAGGGCTTCGCGCTGTACGCCATCCGCACGGTCATGTCGGGCCGGGGTGACGAGCTGCTCGACCTCGCCAGGGCGAACTGGCGACAGCTGTTCTGACGGTTCGCGGCGGCGTCCGCCGCCGTCGTGCGGCGGCGTCGGCCGCCGCCGATTCCGTGGCGCGACTCACGCGGGAGTCGCGCCGGTTCGGCCCGAGGGATCGGATGCCGTACACTTGAGGGGCAGTTGTCTGCATCCTTCACCGTGCCTTCACCGGCACACGGAGGGCGCAGACCCAGAGGCCATCCGGTCTCTAGGGCGGTAGCTCAATTGGCAGAGCAGCGGTCTCCAAAACCGCAGGTTGCAGGTTCGATTCCTGTCCGCCCTGCGCGTCAGCGCACATGCTGGCTCACGAAAGGTACTTGCACGATGGAACAGGACGACGTTCGCGGCGATATCGTCGCAGCAGGTTCGTACTCCCTGCGTGACAAGCAGCTGGGCTTCTTCGGCCGTATCGCGCTGTTCTTCCGGCAGGTCATCGGCGAGCTGCGCAAGGTCGTCACCCCGACCCGCAAGGAGCTGATCAAGTTCACTCTCGTGGTCCTGGTCTTCGTGCTCATCGTCATGGGCCTGGTCTACGGTTTCGATTCGCTCTTCGGCTACGTGACCCACATCGTGTTCGGGGTACCCGGCAGCTGACGCATCTGCGACGGACCGTCGCAGTGAACGGAAAGAAGCAACGTGTCTGAACGATATTCCGACGACGCAGACTGGGCCACCGCGGCCGAGCAGTCCAGCGAAGAGGACGAGGCCCAGGAGGGCAACGTCCTCGCCGAGCAGGAGCAGTCCTCCGCATCGGCCGAGCGCGTCGCCCTGCACATCGAGGGCGGCGACGACGAGGAATACGACGACACCGACGACGACATCGACATCGAAGACCCGGAGGCGGACGCGATCGTGAACGACGCTCTCAACCTGGACGAAGCGGCTGAGTCTGAAGCAGCCGCCGAGGTCCTCAACGACGCTGTGGCGGAAGAGACCGCCGATGCAGAGGCTGCGGCCGCTGACGAGGTGACGCCCTACGACGGGCCCGACGTGAACGGCGACGAGCAGCCGGCGGACGGGGAGTCCGCCGACGAGGCCGTCTCCGCAGACGAGACCGGCGAGGGCGCTGAGGCCGAAGAGACCGCTGACGAGGAGGACCCGTACGAGGCCTTCCGCGCCGACCTGCGGATGCTGCCGGGCAAGTGGTACGTCATCCACTCCTACGCCGGCTTCGAGCGCAAGGTGAAGGCCAACATCGAGCAGCGCAAGTCGACGCTCGAGGTCGAGGACGACATCTACCAGATCGAGGTCCCGATGGAGGACGTCGTCGAGATCAAGAACGGCCAGCGCAAGATGGTCACCCGCGTGCGCATCCCGGGCTACGTGCTCGTGCGCATGGAGCTCAACGAAGACACCTGGTCGGTCGTGCGCCACACGCCCGGTGTCACCGGCTTCGTGGGCAACGCCCACAACCCGACTCCGCTGCGCTTCGAAGAGGCGTTCAACATGCTCAAGGCGCTCGTCGAGGTCAAGGACGTCCCCACCGCGAAGTCCATCGCCTCCAAGGGCGGCGTCGCCGTGGCCCGTCCGATGGCGGCCGAGGTCGACTTCGAGATCGGCGAGACCATCACGATCAAGGAGGGCTCGTTCGCGGGTCTTCCCGGCACGATCAGCGAGATCAACGCCGCGAGCGGCAAGCTCACCGTGCTCGTCTCGCTCTTCGAGCGCGAGACTCCGGTGGAGCTCTCGTTCGAGCAGGTCACCAAGATGCTCTGAGCACTCGAGCTCACCACGAACGGCCGCCCCTCGGGGCGGCCGTTCTTCGTTCCCGGCATCCCGCCGGATCGGGTAAGATTATGTGGTTTGTGCGTCGCGGCATGGGTTCCTGACCCTGTCGAAGGACGCACAGGCGAACCGCGGTCCGGAGATGCCGGATCTGCGGGAGAACGGATGCTCACCGGCATCCGGTCGACGAAAGGAAAGAAAATGGCACCGAAGAAGAAGGTGACCGGCCTGATCAAGCTTCAGATCAACGCCGGTGCAGCCAACCCGGCGCCGCCGATCGGCCCCGCGCTCGGTCAGCATGGCGTCAACATCATGGAGTTCTGCAAGGCGTACAACGCCGCGACCGAGTCGCAGCGCGGCAACGTCATCCCCGTGGAGATCACCGTCTACGAGGACCGCAGCTTCACGTTCATCCTGAAGACCCCGCCGGCAGCCGAGCTGATCAAGAAGGCGGCAGGCGTGCCCAAGGGCTCCGCCACCCCGCACACGGTCAAGGTCGCGAAGATCACCGCTGAGCAGGTCCGTCAGATCGCCGAGCAGAAGCAGGCCGACCTGAACGCGAACGACATCGAGTCCGCGTCCAAGATCATCGCCGGAACCGCCCGCTCCATGGGCATCACGGTCGAGGGCTGAGGGAGATAACAATGGCTACCAAGTCCAAGGCATACCAGGCTGCCGCCGCGAAGATCGAGGCAGACCGTTTCTACACCCCGACCGAGGCCGTCGCTCTGGCGAAGGAGACCGGTTCGGCGAAGTTCGACTCGACCGTCGAGGTCGCGCTGAAGCTCTCGGTCGACCCCCGCAAGGCCGACCAGATGGTGCGCGGCACCGTCATGCTCCCGCACGGCACCGGCAAGACCGCCCGCGTCATCGTGTTCGCCAACGGCCCGGCTGCTGAGGCCGCCATCGCCGCCGGCGCCGACGAGGTCGGCGGCGCCGAGCTCATCGAGAAGGTCGCGGCCGGCTGGACCGACTTTGACGCAGCCGTGTCGACCCCTGAGCTCATGGGCCAGGTCGGTCGTCTGGGTAAGGTGCTCGGCCCCCGCGGCCTGATGCCGAACCCGAAGACCGGTACCGTCACCCCGAACCCGGCCAAGGCCGTCGAGGAGATCAAGGGCGGAAAGATCGAGTTCCGCGTCGACAAGCACGCCAACGTGCACTTCATCGTCGGCAAGGCCTCGTTCTCGGCTGAGCAGCTCAACGAGAACATCAACGCCGCTCTCGAGGAGATCGTGCGTCTGAAGCCGTCGAGCTCGAAGGGCCGTTACATCCAGAAGGGCGCCGTGTCGACCACGTTCGGCCCCGGCATCCCGCTGGACGTCAACGCCATCTGAGCCCTCCGCAGGACTCGGGAAGACCCCCGGACCGTATCGGTCCGGGGGTCTTCCGCATTCGCGGGGGATGCCGCACCGTCGCGGTGACATCGGGCGTCACAGGATGCGCCATCCGCGCCCCAGGCGGCGTAGCGTTGAGCGAGTGCCGCAACCGGCACCGCCACCCGAGCATCCAGGAGATCAGAACATGGTCCGCCGCATCACCGTCGCCGTCACCGCCCTCGCCCTCGCCACCGCCGCTCTGGCCGGATGCAGCAGCACTCCCGCGCCGTCCGGCTCGGCCCCCGCCGGCGGATCGGACTCGACCGGCGGATCGGACTCGACCGGCGGATCGGGCGACCTCGGCCTGGTGACCGAGGGCACGCTCACGGTGGCCACCGAGGGCACCTACCGTCCGTTCAGCTTCCACGCGGACGGCGGCACCGGCGACCTCACCGGCTACGACGTCGAGATCATCGAGGCCGTCGCCGAGAAGCTCGACCTCGAGATCGTCTTCCAGGAGACGCAGTGGGATGCGATCTTCGCCGGCCTGGATGCCGGTCGCTTCGACGTGATCGCGAACCAGGTCACCATCAACGACGAGCGCAAGGCCTCGTACCTGTTCAGCCAGCCGTACACGGTCTCGCGCGGCGTCATCGTCACCACCGAGGACGACGACTCCATCTCGTCGTTCGACGACCTCAAGGGCAAGACCACCGCGCAGTCACTGACCAGCAACTGGTACGAGCTGGCCACCGAGGCCGGCGCGAACGTCGAGGCGGTGGAGGGCTGGGCTCAGGCGGTCGCACTGCTGCAGCAGGGCCGCGTCGACGCCACCGTCAACGACAAGCTCACCTTCCTCGACTACGAGAAGACCGACGGACCGACCGGCCTGAAGATCGCGGCCGAGACCGAGGAGGCCGGTGAGCAGGCCTTCGTGTTCACCCAGGACAAGGAGGCGCTCGTCGACGCGGTCGACGGTGCGCTCGACGAGCTGCGCGCCGACGGAACCCTCGCCGAGATCAGCGAGAAGTACTTCGGCGACGACGTCTCGCAGTAGCAGATGGACGGCTGGGAGCTCTTCCTCAGCTCGCTGGCGCCACTCGCGCTGGCCGGGGCGACCGCGACGATCCCGCTCGCGGTCGTCTCGTTCGCGCTCGGCCTGCTCATCGCGATCGGCGTCGCCCTCATGCGCATCTCCGAGCACCGGGTGCTCTCGGGCATCGCCCGCGGGTACATCTCGGTGATCCGGGGCACGCCGCTGCTGGTGCAGCTGTTCGTGATCTTCTACGGCCTGCCCTCGATCGGCCTGCTCGTCGATCCGTGGCCCAGCGCGATCATCGCGTTCTCGCTGAACGTCGGCGGATATGCGGCCGAGGTCGTGCGGGCGGCGATCCTCTCGGTGCCCAAGGGCCAGTGGGAGGCCGCCTACACGGTCGGAATGGGGCGTGCCAGGACGCTGCGGCGGATCATCCTGCCCCAGGCGGCCCGGGTGTCGGTTCCGCCGCTGTCGAACACGTTCATCTCGCTGGTGAAGGACACCTCACTGGCATCCCTCATCCTCGTCACCGAGCTGTTCCGGGTCGGCGAGCAGATCGCATCGGCGACCCAGCGGTTCATGACCGTCTACCTCGCCGCGGCCCTGGTGTACTGGGTGTTCTGCCTCGTGCTCTCGGGGCTGCAGAATCTGCTGGAGAAGAGGCTGGATCGTCATGTCGCGCGCTAGGTCATCGGGCCAGGAGCCCCTGCTCAGCGCACGCGGACTGCGCAAGAGCTTCGGCGGCGTCGAGGTGCTGAAGGGCATCGACCTGACGCTGCATCGCGGCGAGGTGGTGGTGCTCATCGGGCCGAGCGGCTCGGGCAAGACCACCGTGCTGCGCTCGCTGAACGGCCTGGAGATCCCGGATGTCGGGACGCTGGCCATCCATGGGGCTCCGCCGGCCGACTTCGCGAAGGGCATAGACGCGCGCGAACGGTACGCGTTGCGCGACCGGTCGGCGATGGTGTTCCAGCATCACAACCTCTTCCCGCACTTCACCGTGCTGCAGAACGTCATCGAGGGGCCGTCGCGCGTGCAGCGTCGGCCGCGGGCCGAGGTAATCGCCGAGGCGCGCGACCTGCTCGCCCGGGTCGGCCTGGCCGGCCGCGAGGACGCCTATCCGCATGAGCTCTCCGGAGGGCAGCAGCAGCGCGTCGGCATCGTGCGCGCGCTCGCCCTGCGCCCCGAGCTGCTGCTGTTCGACGAACCCACCAGTGCACTGGATCCCGAGCTGGTCGGCGAGGTGCTGCTGGTGATCAAGGAACTCGCCGACGAGGGGTGGTCGATGGTGGTGGTCACCCACGAGCTGAGCTTCGCCCGCGAGGCCGCCGATCACGTCCTGTTCCTGGACGGCGGCGTGGTCGTCGAAGAGGGCCCGCCGGACCAGGTGTTCACGGCGCCGCGGCACGAGCGCACGCAGCGGTTCCTCACGAGGATCCTGCGTCCCCTCGACGGGGACTGAGCCCCTGGGCACAGGCCCCGCGCTCAGCCGGTGAACACGGGCAGCACGAGCCCGATGCCCATGATCACCAGCAGCACGGCGATCGCCGTGTCGAGGATGCGCCACGCGCGGTGTGTGCGCAGCCAGCGCCCGAGGTGACGGGCGCCGAACCCCAGCGCGAAGAACCAGGTGATGCTGGCGATGATCGCCCCGGATGCGTACAGCCAGCGCTCGTCGCCGTGCGTGGCAGCGATCCCGCCGATCAGCAGCACGGTGTCGAGGTATACGTTCGGGTTCAGCCACGTGAAGGCCAGCGTCGCAAGGATCACCGGCGCCAGGCGGGAGCGCGTCATCGTGACGGTTCCGCCGGAGGCCGGCATCCGATCGTCCCGGCCGCCGTCGCCGGCCGGTTCGGCGACGAGCGCCTCTCCGCCGGCCTTCCAGGCGCGGCGGGCGGCGAAGGCGCCGTAGACGACGAGCGAGATGCCGCCCAGCCAGCGCGCGGCGGTGATCAGCCACGGCAGCTCGCCGACGAGGTATCCCAGGCCCGCCGTGCCGACGAGCACCAGCGTGGCGTCGGATGCTGCGCAGATCAGCACCACCGGCAGCACGTGCTCGCGTCGCAGGCCCTGGCGCAGCACGAACACGTTCTGAGCGCCGACGGCGATGATGAGCGAGAACATGAGGCCGAGGCCGGAGAGGACGGTGAGCACGGGATCAACGCTAGAACGCGCCCCGCATGAACACCAGCGAAGAGAACTGCAGCAGCATTAGCATCTCTTATGTGAGGATCGACGCCCAGCTCGCCGCCACCGTCGCCGCCGTCCTCGACGAGGGCAGCTTCGATGCGGCCGCGCGCCGGCTGCACATCACTCCCTCCGCGGTCAGCCAGCGCATCAAGACCGTCGAGCAGCAGCTCGGCAGGGTCGTCGTCGTGCGCTCCCGGCCGGTGCGGGCGACCGAGGCCGGTGAGGCGCTCGTGAGGCTGGCACGGCAGGTCGAGCTGCTCGAACACGACGCCATGACCGCCTTCGGCCTCGGCGACTCCGACGAGCGCACTCCCCGGCTGCGCGTGCCTCTCGCCGTGAATGCCGACTCCATGGCCACCTGGTTCCTCGCCCCGCTCGCACGCATCGCCCGCACGCACCCGGTCGACGTCGACCTGCACCGTGACGACCAGAACTACACGGCCAGGCTGCTGGAGTCGGGCGAGGTGATGGCCGCGGTCACCAGCGAATCCGCGCCCGTCGGAGGCTGTGCGGTGACACCCCTCGGTGTGCTCGAGTACCGGCCCATGGCGACCGCCGAATACATCGAGCGGTGGCTTCCGGGCGGAGTCACCGCCGACGCCCTGCACGCCGCGCCGTTCGTCGACTTCGACCGCCGTGACACGCTGCAGCACGACTGGCTGCGGGCGCGGGGAGTGGACCCCTGGTCGGTGCCCCGGCACTATGTGCCGGCATCCCACGACTTCTCCCAGGCGGTGCGGCTGGGGCTGGGGTGGGGGCTGATCCCGGCCCCCCAGGCGACCGCCGATCTGGTCGAGCTCGGCGGGCCGCCCACGCGCGTGCCGCTGTACTGGCAGCAGTGGAACCTGCGCTCGGCGCTGCTGGATGCCATCGCCGGTGAGGTCGCCGCCGAGGCGCAGCGGGTGCTCTCACCGCTCTGAGCCGCCCGGGAAGGTGATCGGGTCAGGAGGAACCGGCCGAGCCCGGAGCCTCACCGGCGCTGAGCGCGTGCAGCAGGTGCGTGAGACTGCGGATGTCGTCGATGTCCCATGCCTCCAGGCTGCGGCGCAGCCGCCGGTCATCCTGCGCGCGCACGGCGGCGAGACGCTCCTGCCCGGATGCCGTGGCCACGATGAAGCTCGATCGGCGGTCCTCGGGGTCGGGCATCCGCTCGATCAGCTCGTGGGCCTCGAGTTCGCGCAGCATCCGGCTGACGAGCGATTTGTCGACCATCATCCGCTCCGAGAGCTCGGAGGGCCGCACGCGCTCGGCGGAGGTGATCACGCTGAACATCTTGTACGCGCCGGGGGAGAGGCCGGGCGCCAGCCGGGCGGCGTACTCCAGGTACATGCGCCGCACCCGCGCGAACAGCGCCGCGAATTCGTGCTCCAGGTCGTGCATCGCCTGGTCGCGGTCGGCATCCACCCGACGTCCCTCGCCCTCGACCCGATCAGACATCGCGGTTCTCCCGGGGGTCGGCCTGCGCGGGCGTCGTTCCTGTCGGCCCGACCGCCGCCATGCCCTCGCCGGTGGCGATCGTGGCGAGGTCGGTCTCCGAGGCCTGCAGGCGCTCCTGCGTGGTCATCCGCGTGAGCGGGATGTTCGGCAGGAACACGACGGCGATCAGGCTGAGCACCGCGAACGGCACGGCGATCAGGAAGGATGCTGCGATGCCCTGCGCGTAGATGTCCTCGACGATCACCCGGATCGCCTCGGGCAGCCTGCTCACCTCTGGCAGCACACCGGATTGCAGCTGGGCGGCGATCGCCTGCCCCTTCTCGCCGAGCGAGGCGATCGCCGCGGCGACATCCTGCTTGCGGCCATCGAACAGGCTGAGCACGGTGCCCCCGAGCATCGAGCCCATGATCGAGACCCCGACGGTGCCGCCGAGGCTGCGGAAGAAGGTCACCCCGGCGCTGGCGGCGCCCAGATCCTCGGGGCGGGACGTGTTCTGCACGATCAGCACGAGATTCTGCATGGTCATGCCGACTCCGGCGCCCAGCAGCAGCATGTAGACCGACACGAGCACGAAGTTCGTGTCGTACTGCAGAGTCGACAGCAGCAGCGATCCGGCGATCGTCAGCACGGTGCCGGTGACCACGAACGCCTTCCACTTGCCGTGCCGGGTGATCAGGCCGCCGACCACGATCGACGCGACCAGCAGGCCGCCGATCATCGGCAGTGTCATCAGTCCGGCCTGGGTCGGCGTCGCGCCGCGGGCCATCTGCATGTACTGGCTCAGGAACACCGAGGTGCCGAACATCGCGATGCCGATGGCGATCGACGCGAGCACCGAGAGGGTGAACGTGCGGTCGCGGAACATCCGCAGCGGGATGAGCGGCTCGCGCGAGCGCAGTTCGACGACGACGAACAGGATGCCAGTGACCAGCGCGCCGCCCACCATGAGGATGGTCGGCAGGCTCCACCAGTCGAACGAGGTGCCTGCGCTGGTCACCCAGACCAGCAGCAGCGAGACCGAGATCGACAGCAGCACGATGCCGAGGTAGTCGATGCGGACGCGGTCGCGCGTGGGCGGAACCGGCTTGAGGGTGAGCTGCAGGATGATCAGCGCGGCGATCGCGAACGGGATGGCGACGTAGAAGTTCCAGCGCCAGTCGGCGGCGTCGGTGAGGAACCCGCCCAGCAGCGGGCCGCCGACGGTGGCCAGCGCCATCACCGCGCCGAACAGGCCCATATAGCGGCCGCGCTCACGCGGGCTGATGATGTCGGCCATGATCACCTGGCTGAGCGCCGCCAGGCCACCGGCCCCGACGCCCTGCACGGCGCGGAACGCGATCAGCGTCCCGGCATCCTGCGAGAACCCGGCCGCCGCCGTCGCCGCCACGAAGATCACCAGCGCGAGCTGGATGAGGATCTTGCGGTTGAACAGGTCGGAGAGCTTGCCCCAGATCGGCGTGGCGATCGCGGTCGTCAGCAGAGTGGAGGTGACCACCCAGGTGAACGCGTTCTGGTCGCCCTGAAGTTCGCTGACGATGACGGGCAGCGAGGTCGAGACGACGGTTCCGGACAGCATCGACACGAACATGCCGAGCAGCAGGCCCGAGAGCGCTTCGAGCACCTGGCGATGGGACATGGCGGGGGTTGAGGGCGAACTCATCTGACTCCTGTATTGATTGACAATCGTCAACTATAAGTCGATGGTTGATTTTCATCAACTAATCAGGGCGGGCGCCGGGGGAGGTCCGCAGGCCCGCAGGCCGGCAGGTCCGCAGGGTCGCCGGAGATCGGCCGGGCGCGCCGAAGTGGCGTGCCGACGGGGCAGCATTCAGGGTGCCGGCGGTTCGGGTCAGTCCGAGAGGGCGAGGGCGCGGAACATGTCGCGCTCGCGCAGCGAGGAGCGGCGGCTGGAGGCCGCCGCGGCGTGCGACGGCGGAGCCTGGCCTGTCGTGCGGTGATAGAGCTCGTCGATCAGCCGGGTGGCGAGGACGACCAGGCGGCCGATCTCCTTCTCGTCGCGGTCGATCCACACGCTGCGGGGCTCGTCGTGCACGGGGTTGAAGTCGTCGTGCTCCTCCCACACGAACAGCGTCCGCTCGGCGCCGAGCACGTGCTGCTGCCACCAGACCTGCCGCAGGTAGGTGCGGGGGATCGTGCGCCACGACTTGTTGGTCGTCTTGATCTCGGCGAGCAGCACCCGACCCTCGCCGTCGACGCAGACGCCGTCGGGGGTGGCCAGGTGCCGCTTCTCGATCTCGGCGTGGAACAGCGCCGAAGAGGGCAGGATGCCGTGCGTCGCAGCCACCCAGGCTGCGATCTCCGGCTCGCGCCGCCGGCCGTGGTCGGTGTAGGCGTTGCCGCCGAAGCGCGGGCCGGCGCCGAGCTTCGCGTCGGCCGCCCGGGTGATCGAGGCGTCTCCGGAGAGTCCGGCGACGTCGGTGGCGGTGATCCCGCGAGCCCGGGCCCGGAGCCACGCGACGCGGTCACGGGAATCCGCGACGATGCGTGCTTCGAGTTCCGGGGTCACCTTGTCGAGGGTACCCGCGTCCTGGCCTCGCCGCTGACCCACACGCCGAGGTGCGAGACGAGTGCGGTCGGACAGTATCCGGTCAGCGGATCGCGCCGTCGCGCACCGACCGCCAGACGCGGTCCGCCTGCGCGCGGCCGTTGACGAGGCGGATGCTGCCGGCGAACAGCACGACCGAAACGGTGAATGCGGTCGCGGCCCAGCATCCGTACATGAGGAGCCCCGGAGCGAGAAGCGCCGGGGACGGCGCGGCGAACGTCGAGAGGAACGCGTACGTCGCGTACGCGCCGAACAGGGCCGCGCAGGAGGCTGCGGCGATACGCACGAACACCCCCGGCCGGAACAGGAGCAGGCGGGTGTGCAGCCAACCGGCCCAGGACGATGCGAGCTGACCGGAGCGATAGGGGCCGGCGAGCCACGCGGCCAGTGCGCGCACGAGGCGGCTGCCGGATGTCGCGAGGCGGATCAGCAGCCAGAGCGACGCGGCGAGCACGGCCAGCAGTGCGGTGCCCATGGTCGCCGCGAACGCCGTGATCACGGCAGGGTGGCCTCCCGCGATCGCGTCGGCGATCAGGCCGAATCCTGAGGCGCCGATGACCGCGCCGACGAACCCCAGCAGGCCCAGGCCCACCCGGGACCATCGCAGATAATCCGCTCCGAGGACCTCGACCGCGCGTTGCGCCTCGGCCCTGCCTCCGGTCGCCTCGGGCGTCGGGTCGAGATAGCGCCGGGAGTCGTCGCGGATCAGTCGGAAGGCCATGTCGCTATTCTGCCGTCTCCAGGTCCGGGGGCGTCTGGCCCGCTGGGAGCACCAGCGTGGTGTCGAGCGCGAAGGCGACCCGGATCAGCAGGTCCTGGTAGCGCTCGGGGTTGGAGGCCATCCCCGTGACAAGAGCGACACCCCGCTGCTCGGGCAGCGCGAGTTCGCCCACGGCGATGATCCCCTGCACCGGCGTGCCGATCAGGCCGAAGGCGATCAGCCCGGTGCGGCCGTCGGATGCGGTGAACGAGGTGCTCGATCCGGCGGCGCCCAGCTTGGCGGCCGCGAGATACGCCAGCGAACGGTCGGCGTCGCGCGAAGCATCCGGGGTGCCGCGCACCACCTGCGTGGACAGGAACCAGACCGCCGGCCGCTCACCGACCTCGAGGTGCATGCCGGCGAAGTCGAACGCCGAATCGGCGAATAGTACGATACCGCGCTCGAAGCCCGCCGTCAGGATGTCGCGCGCCTCATCGGTCAGCCAGCCCTCACCACTGGCCAGATAGCGCTGCCACCACTGGGCCGGGGTCTCGTCTCCGAACGCGCGGAACTCGATCCACCCCTGCGGCAGGCGCTGCCACACGACGTCTGTCACGGCGGTGTCCTTCACGGCGGTGTCGGCACCCGTCGTCATGCCCGCTCCTCATCCGTGCGCGGGCCCTCGCCGTCCACGAGGTTCCGCCCGCGCTCGATGAGGTTCGACCACGGGCCGCCGAAGCTCTCGACGAAGTCCTTGCTGTTGGAGTACATGTCGTTCGCGGTCGTCGCGGCCCAGAACGTCGTGCTGGTCAGTGCAGAGGTGCTGACCGACAGCGAGGCGACGGTCACCATCCCACCCGCGGCAGCGCCGCCGCCCGCCATCGCCAGGTTCGGTCCGATGGTGGGGATGTTGATCCGCAGCATGCTCGTTCCCTGGCCGAGCACGCCGGTCATGCCCGAGACGGCGAAGCCGAGTGCCAGGCCGGCCACGCCGATCGCGAAGTCGCCCCACGAGCCGCGCCCGGTCAGCGCCTGCAGTCCGTCGATGACGACCAGGGCGATCGAGATGCCCAGCGCGATCGGGGCGAGCGCGGGGAACACGAACGACAGCAGGCTGATGATCGGCAGAGCCGCACGGAGGATGTCCTCGAGGATCGGGACGACGTACTCCATGAACTTGTCGGCGAAGTCGACCGCGTCGTCCCACGCATTGGAGAACCAGTTGCCTGCGTACTGCCCGATGTCGTCGCGCGCCTCCTCCAGGAGAGTCGCGATCTCGGTCGCACGCTGAGACACCGCCTCCTTGAGTCGCCGGGCCTCTTCGAGCAGCGCGGTGAGGTCGGCCTGTGCCAGCGCGAGCGCCCGCGTCGCATCGCGGACGGCATCCGGATCCGCGCCCTCGTCGCCGGCGGCTGAGGACGCATCGTCGCGTGCCCCCTCGCGGCTGGACACCGTCGCCCGCGCCGCAGCGGCATCGTCCTCCAGGCGGCGCGCCTGTCGCTGGAACTCGGCGAGCTCGTCCACCCAGGTCGACAGCGTGCCGTACGACGAGCGCAGCGCCCGGCCCGAGTCGACCAGACGGGGGCGGAACTCCTCGGACTGGTTGGCCCGGAACGCGTCGGCGGCCAGCCCCGTCCAGGTGGTCTCGTCGCTGCCGTCGAGCACGGCCAGCGCATCGTCGACGCCGTCGGCGCCGGCGCGGAGATTGTCGACGAAGCCCTCGAGCAGTGCGAGGTCGCCGGGTGCCGGATCGAAGCCGAGCGCGGGGAAGCCGCTCATGCCTGCTGCCCCTCTTCCATGCTCGCCGCGACATCCTCGTCGAAGCTGCGGAAGGCATCCAGCACGGTGGTCAGGCCGCCGTGCGCGTCCTCCGAGAAGCGTGCCAGCTTGTCGATGCCGCCGCCCCAGGCGTCGTGCAGCTCGTGCAGACGATCGCGCAGCTCGCGCTGCGGCACCGCGGCATCGGATGCCGACCCGAGTGCGCTGGTCGCCCCGTCCAGCATCGACCGCATGCTCTTGTAGGCGCGGATGCTCGCCTCCATGGCGCCGTAATCCAGGCTGACGTCTGCCACGATGCTTCCTCGTTCCCCCTCGACTGCCCTCAGGATGCTCACGGTAGCGAACCCGCACGCGCGTCGCGACGGGCAGAACTACCCATGGGGCGCGGCGGTGCGGAGCGGATTTGGGCGGTGCGGGCGGATGCCGTAGAGTTGATCCCAACCGAAGACCGCCGGTCATCGTCGTGCGCGTGAGCGCAGGTCGATCGAAGCACTGCTGAGCAGGGGCCCGCGCAGGTGTCATAGAGAGTTTCTCCTCGAGATCCACGCTCCGTGCGCTTGCGCCGGAGCGTTTTTGCTTGAGCTGCGGGTGGTCGAGGTCGACGTCCCGCATCCGCGTGGCGTCCGTACACGTAAGGAGTGACCATGGCGCAGAAGGATGCAACGGTTGCCGAGCTCACGAAGTCTTTCGAGAACTCGAACGCCGTCCTGCTGACCGAGTACCGCGGTCTGACGGTTGCCCAGCTCAAGCAGCTGCGCACGAGCATCCGTCAGGACGCGGAATACGCCGTGGTGAAGAACACGCTGACCAAGATCGCCGCGAACAACGCGGGGATCACGACGCTGGACGACGAGCTCAAGGGTCCGTCGGCTGTCGCGTTCGTGCACGGTGACTTCGTCGCCACCGCCAAGGCTCTGCGTGACTTCGCCAAGGCCAACCCGCTTCTCGTGATCAAGGGCGGCGTCTTCGAGGGCAAGACCCTCGACGCCGACGAGGTCAACAAGTACGCCTCGCTCGAGAGCCGTGAGGTTCTGCTGGCGAAGGCAGCGGGCATGATGAAGGCGACGATGGGCAAGGCTGCCGCCACCATCGACGCGCTTCGCGAAAAGCTGGAGACCGCCGAGGCCGCGTGAGCGACCAGCGTCTTCTTCACACAAACCCCATCTATTAGGAGATAAATCATGGCGAAGCTCACCACTGAGGAGCTGCTGGAGCAGTTTGCCGGTCTGACCCTTGTCGAGCTCAGCGAGTTCGTGAAGGCGTTCGAGGAGAAGTTCGACGTCACCGCTGCCGCCCCCGTCGCCGTCGCCGGCGCTGCTGGTGGCGCAGGTGCGGCCGAGGCCGAGGAGGAGAAGGACTCGTTCGACGTCGTCCTCGAGGCCGCCGGCGACAAGAAGATCCAGGTCATCAAGACCGTCCGCGAGCTCACCTCGCTGGGCCTCGGCGAGGCCAAGGCCGTCGTCGACGGTGCTCCGAAGGCCGTCCTCGAGGGCGTCAACAAGGAGACCGCCGAGAAGGCGAAGGCCGCTCTGGAAGAGGCCGGCGCTACGGTCAACCTGAAGTAATCACGCTTCATCGCGAAGGCCCCGGGGTTCGCCCCGGGGCCTTCCTGCGTCGTCAGCGCGGTGCGGCGGTGGACGAGCGCGCCACCAGCTCCGACGCCATGACGATGCGCTCGGGCTCCGCCTCGGGATCCGCCATCCGGCGGTGCAGCAGTCCGACGGCGGCGACCCCCTGGGCGCGCGGATGCTGTCGCACGGTGGTCAGCGAGAACATCTCGGCGTGCACGTGGTCGTCGATGCCGACGATGCTGATCTCGGTGGGCACGGAAAGTCCGAGTCTCCTCGTGGCGATGATGCCGCCGATCGCGACCTCGTCGCACACCGCGACGAACGCGGTCGGCCGGTTCTGCCGGTCTCCCAGCGTCCGCACCGCCGCCTCGTAGCCGCCGGGCATCGTCGACCCGCCGGGTGCGTGCCGGATGCTCGCCTCCAGGCCGGCGTCGACCATCGCCGCCATGTATCCCTCGAGGCGTCGCTGATCGCCGTACGCGTGCGTGGCGGCATCCGACCTGGCACCGAGGAAGACGATGTCTCGGTGACCGAGATCGATGAGGTGCTCGGTCGCGATGCGCGCGGCCGCGACGTCGTCGATCGACACCGCGCTGGCATCCTCGCTGTAGGCCCCGATCGTCACCAGCGGTGAGCCGACCTGCACGAGCCGCCGCAGCTCGTGCGCGCTGGGCTGGATCCCGACTGCGAGGATGCCGTCGAGCCGACGTCGGGGGAGGACCTGTTCGAACAGCCTGCGTCGTTCGGAGGACCCTTCCTGGATGCCGTAGAGCACGAGGTCGTAGCCTGAGCTGAACAGCTCGTCCTGGATGCCGCTGAGCAGCTGGGCGAAGAACCACCGGTCCGGTTCGGGCATGATGACGCCGACCGAGAAGCTCCTGCCCGTGGCGAGGCTGGTCGCCGAGGAGTGCGCGACGTACGCCAGCTCGCGTGCGGCGGTGCGCACCCGCTCGCGCGTGACGGCGGACACGTAACCGCCGCCGCTCAGGGCGCGGCTCGCCGTCGCCTTGGAGACGCCGGCACGGGCGGCGACATCGGCGATGGTGGTCATCCGGTCTTCCGTTTCGGGTGGGTCGGCTCCGCTCAGGGTACCGGCATCCATCCACGAAGGGAACCGGTTCCATGTCGCGATCTTTGGGAGCGCTCTCACAGCCCGGATCACGTCTGCGCAACGGTTGGCCGAATGTTGCTGTGTCCCCATTGTGCCCGGAGTGCTTCGCCAAGTAGGTTGGCCTGGAATCGGTTCCTCAACGCCCGCGGGACTGGGCGCCTTCGAGGGACGGACGACCCGAAGAGGAGAAAACACATGGCTCTGTCACAGCGATACCGCCTGCTCGCTCCCCTGGCACTGGTCGGTGCGACCGCAATCGCCCTGACCGGATGCGCGGAGGCCGAACCGGGCGGCGGGGGCAACGGCGGCGAAGGTGCGACCGTCCGCATCTCGGGAGGCATCACCGGCACCGAGGCTGAAGACCTGAACAAGGCGTTCGAGGCCTTCGAGGAGGAGTCCGGCATCAAGGTCGAGTACACCGGCGACAAGAGCTTCGAGGGCAACATCGTCACCAAGGTGACCGGTGGCGACGCCCCGGACATCGCGATCGTCCCGCAACCGGGCCTGCTGAAGACGCTCGTCGACACCGGCAAGGTGATGCCCGCACCCGAGGGCGTGGAGAGCGCCGTCGATGAGAACTGGTCTGAGGATTGGAAGGCGTACGGCACGTTCGACGACACCTTCTACGCGGCGCCGATGCTGGCCAACCTGAAGGGCTACGTCTGGTACTCGCCGGCGAAGTTCGCCGAGTGGGGGGTCGAGGTCCCGAAGACATGGGACGAGATGCTCACGCTCACCGACACCATCAAGGAGAAGTCGGGCGAGGTGCCCTGGTGCGCAGGCTTCGCATCGGGTGAGGCCTCGGGATGGCCGGGAACCGACTGGATCGAGGACCTGGTGCTGCGCCAGTCCGGCCCCGAGGTCTACGACCAGTGGGTCGCGGGCGATGTGAAGTTCACCGACCCCGAGATCAAGGAGGCCTTCGACGCGGTCGGCACGATCCTCCTGAACGAGGAGTACGTCAACGCGGGCTTCGGCGGCGTGAAGAGCATCAACTCCACGGCGTTCGCCGATGTCGCGGCCAAGGTCGCCGACGGCACCTGCGCGCTCACCCACCAGGCTTCGTTCCTGTCGGCGAACTTCCTCGATGTGAAGACCGCCGACGGCGCGACCCCTGAGGTCGGCCCCGAGGGCGACGTCTACGCGTTCATCATGCCCGGCATGACCGAGGGCGAGCTGCAGGTCGAGGGTGGCGGCGAGTTCGTCGCGGCCTTCAACGACGACGAGGCCACCGTCAAGGTGCTCGAGTTCATGGCATCGCCGGAGTTCGCCGACGCCCGTGTCGAACTGGGCGGCGTCATCTCCGCGAACAAGAACGCCGACCCGAGTCTGGCCGGCAGCGAGTTCCTGCAGGAGGCCATGGGCGTGCTGCAGGACGACGCCACCGTGTTCCGCTTCGACGCATCCGACCTGATGCCGTCGACGGTGGGTTCGGGATCCTTCTGGAAGGGCATGGTCGACTGGATCGACGGCAAGGCCACCGACCAGGTGCTCAGCGACATCCAGGCCGGCTACGAGAACTGACCGTTCGAGAACCGGCGGACAGCGCTAGTCTGAGCGCAACCTGCTGACGGGGGCGGGGTCGGGCACATGCCCGGCCCCGCACCCGCATCACCAGAAGGGCTATCTATGTCTCAAGTCATCGAGGACACGCAGACGACAGAACTGCCGCAGACGACACACGGCGTCGACGCGAAGGGACGCACGATCACGCGCGTCATCGTGGTCGCCGGATTCGTGCTCATCGCCGCGGTGCTGCTTCTGCTCATCTTCTCGGCCCCGGCCGAGGATCCGGCCCGCATCGCACTCGGGCCCGTCTCGCTGAACACCTTCTTCGTCTGGATGGGCGACCTTCATCCGCTGCTGCAGATCCCGGTCGTGCTGCTCGCCTTCGGGCTCGCCGTGGCGGTCGTGCTCGTGCTCATCGAGTACGCGCCGCGCCCCGGCAGGGGGTACTTCATCATGCGGCTGGTGGCCTGCCTGGCCATCCCCGTGCTGGCCTTCATGATGCTGCGCCCGTACTCGAACGCCGTGCTCTACGTCGTCGCGATCGCACTGCTCTCGGGCGGTCTGCTGTTCTTCGCCGACTTCCGCTCGCGACAGGGAGCCGGCTACCTCTTCCAGCTCATCCTGTTCATGGCCCCGGCCGCGGTGATGCTGCTGCTGGGCCTCATCTACCCGGCTGTCGCGACGTTCTTCAAGTCGTTCTTCGACAAGACCGGCACCGACTTCGTCGGCCTCGAGAACTACATCTGGGTGTTCACGAACCCCGTCGGCACGTCATCCGTGATCAATACCCTGATCTGGGCGCTGCTGGCTCCGACGATCTCGGTCGCCGTCGGCCTCGCGTACGCCGTCTTCATCGACCGGGCCCGCGGCGAGAAGGTGCTGAAGGTGCTCGTGTTCATGCCGGTGGCGATCTCGTTCGTCGGCGCCGGCATCATCTGGAAGTTCATGTACGACTACCGGCAGGGTGACCAGCTGGGTCTGCTGAACGCGATCGTGACCATGTTCGGCGGCGACCCGGTGAACTGGCTCGCGGTGCAGCCGGTGATCAACACGTTCATGCTGCTGATCGTGTTCATCTGGACCCAGACCGGGTTCGCGATGGTCATCCTCTCGGCGGCGATCAAGGCGGTGCCGACCGAGCAGATCGAGGCCGCCGAGCTCGACGGGACCAACGCGTGGCAGCGGTTCACGAACGTGACGGTGCCCGGCATCCGCTCGTCGCTGATCGTCGTGCTGACGACGATCACCATCATGTCGCTGAAGGTGTACGACATCGTGGCCGTGATGACCGGTGGCCGCGACGAGACCTCGGTGCTCGGCTTCGAGATGGTCAACCAGCAGCAGCGCTTCCAGAGCTACGGCCACTCGTCGGCGCTCGCCGTGGTGCTGTTCATCTTCGTGCTGCCTCTGATCGTCTACAACGCCCGATCGCTGACCAAGCAGAGGGAGATCCGCTGATGACCGCCACCGAAGCCGTCGTGACGGACACTCGCACCAAGCGCCAGGTCGCCCGCGACACGCGCCGCAACGAGGCCATCGCGCACAAGAAGCTGACATCGAAGGGCGCGACCCTCGCCGCGGTCATCATCGCGGTGTTCTGGACGATCCCCACCTTCGGCCTGTTCGTGACCTCGTTCCGTCCGGGCGCCGACACCCAGTCCACGGGCTGGTGGACAGTCTTCACCGACCCGCGGTTCACGCTCGAGAACTACTTCGAGGCGCTGAACGCGGGCGGCACGTCGACCACTCTCGCCACGGCGTTCGTGAACTCGCTGGCCATCACGATCCCGGCCACGGTGTTCCCGATCGCGCTCGCCTCGCTCGCCGCCTACGCGTTCGCATGGATCGACTTCAAGGGTCGCAACATGCTGTTCGTGTTCGTGTTCGCGCTGCAGATCGTGCCGCTGCAGATGGCCCTGGTGCCGCTGCTGAGCCTGTTCTCCAGCGGCCTGACCATCGGCGATGTGCAGGTCTTCCCGGGTCTGACGCTGAACGACGTCGAGTTCAGCTTCGCGCGGGTTTGGATCGCGCACGCGATCTTCGCACTGCCGCTGGCGACGTTCATGCTGCACAACTTCATCGCCGAGATCCCCGGTGACATCGTCGAGGCCGCGCGCGTCGACGGTGCAGGTCACGGCCAGGTGTTCTTCCGCATCATCCTGCCGCTGGCGATGCCGGCAATCGCCTCGTTCGGCATCTTCCAGTTCCTCTGGGTGTGGAACGATCTGCTGGTCGCGACGATCTTCGCCTCGCCGGGCGCCCTGCCGATCACCCAGGCGCTGAACTCGCTGTCCGGAACATGGGGCAACCGGTGGTTCCTGCAGTCGGCCGGTACGTTCATCTCGATCATCGTGCCGCTGATCGTGTTCTTCGCCCTGCAGCGCTTCTTCGTCCGCGGCCTGCTCGCCGGCGCCACGAAGGGCTGACTGGCAGGGGCTGGGTCCCTGAGGCTCTCGAAGGGCCCCAGACGCCCAGCCCCGCCGAAACACACGCCCAGCATCCGGCATCCGCGCGTCTACCCTGAACCCATGCGCTATGCCGAGAACATCGTCGACCTCGTCGGCGACACGCCCCTGGTCAGGCTCAACCGGGTCACCGACGGCATCGCCTGCACCGTGCTCGTCAAACTCGAGTACCTCAACCCAGGCGGCTCGGCGAAGGACCGCATCGCCAGCCGTATCATCGACGCCGCCGAGGCGTCGGGCGACCTGAAGCCCGGCGGCACGATCGTCGAGCCGACCAGCGGCAACACCGGGGTCGGCCTCGCTCTGGTCGCCCAGCAGCGCGGCTACCGGTGCGTGTTCGTCGTGCCCGACAAGGTCGGCTCCGACAAGATCGACGTGCTGCGCGCCTATGGCGCCGAGGTGGTCGTGACCCCGACTTCGGTGCCGGCCGACAGCCCGGAGTCGTACTACAGCGTCAGCGACCGGCTCGCCCGCGAGATCCCGGGGGCGTTCAAGCCGAACCAGTACGAGAACCCGAACGGTCCGCGCAGCCACTACGAGACCACAGGGCCCGAGATCTGGCGGGACACCGATGGTCGCATCACGCACTTCGTCGCCGGCGTCGGCACGGGCGGCACGATCACCGGCACCGGCCGCTACCTGCGCGAGGTCTCGGATGACAGAGTCCGGGTGATCGGCGTCGATCCCGAGGGCAGCGTGTACTCCGGCGGCACCGGCCGCCCGTACCTCGTCGAGGGCGTCGGCGAGGACATCTGGCCGGGAGCCTACGACCCGCAGGTGCCGCACGAGATCGTCGTGGTGACGGATGCCGAGGCCTTCGCCATGACGCGCCGGCTGGCCCGCGAGGAGGGCATCCTGGTCGGCGGCTCCAGCGGGATGGCCGTCGTCGGCGCCCTGCGCGCGGCACGTGAGCTGCCCGCGGACGCGGTGATGGTGGTGCTGCTCCCGGACGGCGGGCGCGGCTACCTCGGCAAGATCTTCAACGATTCGTGGATGCGCTCCTACGGCTTCAACGAGGTCGACGAGGGTGAGACGGTCGCCGATGTGCTGGCGGCGCGAGACACGGTGATCCGCCAGAAGCAGGAGACCGGCAGGGCCATTCCCGCGCTCGTGCACACGCACCCCGACGAGACCGTGCTCGAGGCGATCGGCATCATGGGCGAGTACGACGTCTCGCAGCTGCTCGTGCTCAGCGCCGAACCGCCGGTGATGATGGGCGAGGTCGTCGGCACGGTGGATGAGAAGGGGCTGCTCGACCTGCTGTTCCGCGGCGAGGCGCAGCCGGCCGACCCGGTCGGCGCGCATGTGGGGGAGCGGCTGCCGCTGATCGGCATCCACACTCCCGTCGCGCAGGCGCGCGCGGCGCTCGCCGACGCCGATGCGCTGCTGGTCACGGTCGACGGCCGCCCGCACACTGTGCTCACCCGCCAGGATCTGCTCGCCTATCTCGCCCGCTGACGCGCCCCGCGCTGCCTCGCCCCCTCACAGGGGCCGCCGACGTCGCGAACGGTAACAGGATGCCGGATGCCGCGGCATCCGGGCGTACCGTGGGATGACCGCCACCGACCTGCAACGAGGAGTGTCATGACCGACCGCGCGTTCGCCACCCGAGCCATCCATGCCGGGCAGGCGCCCGACCCCGTCACCGGTGCGATCATCCCTCCGATCTACCAGGCCTCCACCCACGTGCAGGACGGCATCGGCGGCTTCCGCGAGGGCTACGAGTACAACCGGGCCGGCAATCCGACCCGCTCCTCGCTCGAGACCCAGCTGGCCGCCCTCGAAGGCGGCGCCTCGGCACTGTCGTTCGCGTCGGGCCTGGCCGCGGAGGATGCGCTGCTGCGCGGCATCCTGCGCCCCGGTGACCATGTCGTGCTCGGCAACGACGTGTACGGCGGAACCTACCGGCTGCTCACCAAGGTGCTCGCCCCCTGGGGTATCGAGACCACCACGGTCGAGCTGCAGGACCCGGATGCCGTCCGCGCGGCGCTGCGCCCCGAGACGAAGATCGTCTGGCTCGAGACCCCCAGCAACCCACTGCTGAAGATCGTCGACATCGCGGCGGTCGCCGAGATCGCGCACGCCGCCGGTGCGGTGCTCGTCGTCGACAACACCTTCGCCTCGCCGGCGCTGCAGCAGCCGCTCGCTCTCGGCGCCGACATCGTCGTGCACTCAACGACCAAGTACCTCGGCGGGCACTCCGACGTGCTCGGGGGCGCCGTGGTGCTGGGCGATGACCGTTTCGCGGAGGCCGTGAAGTTCCAGCAGTTCGCCGTCGGCGCCGTCTCGGCCCCGCTGGACGCGTGGCTGACCACCCGCGGCATCAAGACGCTCGCCGTGCGGGTGCGCCAGCACAGCGAGAACGCGCAGACGATCGCCGAGTGGGCGGCCGGGCGTCCCGAGTTCGAGACCGTGTTCTACCCGGGTCTGGCATCGCACCCCGGCCACGAGATCGCCGCCCGGCAGATGAGCGGCTTCGGCGGGATGCTGTCGCTGGGCCTGAGCGCGGGGCCCGAGGCGGCCCGCGCGCTCGCCGAGTCGACCTCGCTGTTCCAGCTCGCCGAATCCCTCGGCGGCGTCGAGTCGCTGATCGGCTACCCGCCCGAGATGACGCACGCCTCGGTGCGCGGCACGGCGCTGGCCGTGCCGGAGAACGTGGTGCGACTGTCGGTCGGCATCGAAGACGTCTCCGACCTCATCGCCGACCTCGATGAGGCACTCGGCCGCATCGCCCGCTGACCCCGGCGTCGGCTCCGCCCTCCCGCGAGAAACCACATTCCGCGTGAGAAACACGCGCACGCGTGGTTTCTCGCGGCCGATGTGGTTTCTCGCGGCTTGGCGTTCGGGACGCGGGACGCAGGATCGGGGTGCGAAGGGCGGGAGCCGTGCGAGTAACATAGGAGACTTCTCGCGCGTCGAATCGTTTCGGCGCAGCATCCGCCTTCTCTGTGAAAGTCCCGCGTGACCGACGAACGCACTCCCACTGGCAGCCTCCGCATCATCACCGGAACGATCCGCACGTCCACGCCCACCGGAGCCATCCGCACGCTCGGCTCCGACCCGGCGACCGCGCCGGTCATGCTGCACCCCGGGGATGCGATTCCCGCAGCCCGCCGGGTGCTGTACATCATCCTGCTCGGGGCGCTCACCGCGCTCGGGCCGTTCACGATCGACCTGTACCTGCCCGCGTTCCCGCAGCTCGAGGCCGATTTCGCCACCTCGGCGGCGATGATCCAGCTCACCCTCACCGGCACCATGATCGGCTTCGCGATCGGGCAGCTGGTCGTCGGCCCGCTCAGCGACAAGGTCGGCCGGCGGGTGCCGCTCATCTCGGTGACCGCGCTGCATGTGCTCGCCAGCGTCGCCGCGGCCATCGCGCCGGATCTGATCCTGCTCGGCGGCGCGCGCGTGGTGATGGGCATCGGCGCCGCGGCCGGCGGCGTGGTGGCGATGGCGATCGTGCGTGACCTGTTCGGCGGACGCCGCCTGGTGGTGATGCTGTCGCGCCTCGCCCTGGTCTCGGGCGTCGCACCGGTCGTCGCGCCGCTGATCGGCTCGGCCCTGCTCGCGGTGATGCCATGGCGGGGGATCTTCGTCGTGCTCGCCGGCTACGGGTTCGTCATGCTCGTCGCCGCCCTCATCGTGCTGCCCGAGACCCTGCCGCGCGAGCGGCGTCAGGAGCGCGGATCGAGCACCGTGTTGCAGCGCTATCGCAGCGTGTTCTCGGACCGGGTCTTCGTCGGCGTGCTGATCATCGGCGGGATGACCTTCTCGGGCCTGTTCTCCTACCTCTCGGCTTCGCCGTTCCTGTTCCAGCAGACCCACGGACTCGACCCGCAGGCATACGGCCTGCTGTTCGCGGCGAACTCGATCGGCGTGGTCGGCGGGGTGCAGGCGGCCTCGCGACTGGCGGCGCGCTTCGGCCCGCAGTGGGTGATGGCGTTCTCGACCGTGATGCTGCTGATCTCGGGCACGGCGATCATCGTCTGCGACCAGGTCGGAGCCGGGTTCTGGGGCACGGTGATCCCGCTGTGGCTGTTCATGACCGCCTGCGGATTCACCTTCCCGTGCGTGCAGGTGCTGGCACTGGACCGGCACGGCAAGGCGGCCGGCACCGCGGCATCCGTGCTCGGCGCCAGCAACAACGGCGTCGCCGCGATCATCTCGCCCGCCGTGGGTCTGATCTCGACAGGTTCGGGGATCACTGCGACGACCATGGCGATCGTGATGGTCGGCTGCGCGGTGATCGCGATCCTGGCGCTGTGGCTGATCGTGCGTCCGCGCACGGTGGCGATGCTCGCCCCCTGAGCCGGGCGCACGGGAGCGGGTCAGCCCATCAGGGTGAGCAGCACGTGCGAGGCCTCGACGGCCTCCAGTTCGTGGGGCTCGGATGCCGCGACCTGGATGGTCCCACCGGCGGTGAGGTCGTACTCGACTCCGGCGACGCGGAACAGGATGCGCCCGGAGATGACGGTCACGAGGATCGGCACGGGAGCCTTGTGCTCGCGCAGCACCGATCCGGCATCCATGACCAGAGTGCGGATCTTGAACCCGTCGCCGTCGAGGGTGCGGTGCGGACGCACGCGCCCCTCCTCGACCGGGTGCGAGGCGACGAGGTCGCCGGCGGATGCCGCGAGGAGCAGGTGGGAGGTGGCGAAGCTCATGATCAGAGCGTATCCCCGGTCGCATGCAGGGCGGGCGGATCGGTGACAGGCAGAATAGGACGATGACCCGAACTCGGATGCTGATCTCGGGCGGCGCGCTGCTGGCCGCCGCCGTCGTCCTGGGGTGGGTGGTCGTCGTCCTCTTCGGAGGAGCGGTCGACGGGCTGGATCCCAGCTGGGACCGGCTGATGGTGCAGATCCGGCAGCCCTGGATGCTATCGATCGCCTACGCGCTGAACATCATCGGCGGAGGCTGGGTCGCCACGTTCCTGGTGCCCCTGCTGCTTCTCGGGATGCTGGCGGCGATGCGCCGATGGCGGGCCGCGGTCTACGCCGCGGTGACCTTCCTGGTGAGCGTCGGCCTGACGCAGCTGATCAAGGAGATCTTCGGGCGCGCGCGGCCGGAGGACCTGCTGGTGCCCTCGGATTTCGGATCATTCCCCTCGGGGCATACGGCCAACGCGGCGACCATCGCGGTCGTGCTGATCATCATCTTCCGAAAACGGTGGATCGTCATCGCGGGCATCATCTGGACACTGGCGATGGCCCTGTCGCGCACGATCCTCAGCGTGCACTGGCTCACCGACACGATCGGCGGGATGCTGATCGGCGCGGCCGCAGCCCTGCTGGTGGCCGCCGTGCTGGGGCGATGGGCCCTGCCTTCCCGGGACGCCACGGTCTCCGCATCGAGCGAGAAGGAGCTTCCATGACCGAGCCGGCCGAGTCCGGCGCAGCCGTGTCCCGCATCCGCCCCTACCTGCCCTCCGACCGTGACGCGATGTACGAGGTGTGCGTGAGGACGGCGGATGCCGGGGCCGACGCCACCGGCCTGTTCGACGATGACCGGCTGTGGGGCGACATCTTCGCCGTGCCGTACGTGGAGCGGCATCCGGATCTCGCCTGGGTCGTGGAATCGCCCGACGGACGCACGATCGGCTACATCGTGTCGACGGACGACACCGAGGCCTTCGAGACGTGGTTCCGGGATGAGTGGTGGCCGGGCGTCGAGGCCCGCTACCCGCTGTCGGGGGAGGCTGAGCCGACCCGCCAGGACGGCATGCTCGGCTACGCGAGCAGTCGAGCACCGGGCCGTGAGGCGCATGCGACGCAGTACCCGGCGCACCTGCACATCGATCTGTTACCCGAGACGCAGGGACAGGGACTCGGACGCCGACTGATCGAGACGCTGTTCACCGAGCTGCGCCGACGCGGCGTGCCGGGCCTGCACCTGGGGATGAATCCGGAGAACACCGGTGCCGGCGCGTTCTATGAACGGATCGGCATGCATCGGCTGGAGTCGGGGCCGGGCAGCACCATGTACGGCGTGCTCTTCGGCTGATCCGGCTCAGGCGTCCAGGGGGCGGGTCGTGGCGAGCACCTCGTTGAGCGCTTCGGTGCTCGAAGGATGGGTCCAGATGCTGTCGCGCAGTTCGGTGGCCGTCACGTCGTGGCGCATGGCGAGGGCGATGAGGTTGATGACCTCCTGCGCGTCGATCGAGAAGACTGCGGCTCCCAGCACCAGGTCGGAGTCCGCGTCGATGAGCACCTTGATGAGTCCGTGGGTCTCGCCGACGATCTTCGGGCGCGGCATCGCGGCGATGTCCACGATGGGCTTCGCGGCGATGAGGACGCGCCGCCCGCTCTCGCGCGCCTGGGCCTCGTTCATGCCGACGCGGCCGAGCGGAGGGGTGAGGAAGACCGTGTACGGCACCGCCGTGCGGTCCGTGGTCGATCGTGTGCCCGGTCCGTTCAGCTCGTCCATGACGATGCGGTTGTCGTCCAGCGAGATGTAGGTGAACTGCGGTCCGCCGTTGACGTCGCCGACGGCGAAGATGTGCGGGACCGACGTGCGCAGCCGGTCGTCGACGACGACGTAGCCGCGCTCGTCGAGCGCGACGCCCGCGGCGTCGAGTCCGAGCTCAGCGGTGACCGGATGCCGGCCGACCGCGACGAGCACGGCATCCGTCGTGAGGGTGCGGGTCTTGTCGCCGACGGCGAGTTCCACGGTCGTGCTGCCGGCCTCGTCGCGGATGCTGCGCACATCGCCGCCGAGGATGACCTGCACGCCCGACTCCTTGAGCAGGGCGCGGGCGGCATCCGCCACGTCGCGATCCTCGTTCCGCATGAACGTCTCGCCGTGGTCGATCATCGTGACCTGCGAGCCGAACTTCGAGAACATCCCCGTCAATTCCAGGCCGACGTATCCGCCGCCGACCACGACCAGACGCTCGGGGAGCGGATCGACGTGCTGGATCGTGGTCGAATCGAACACCCGCGTGCTGTCGACCGGGAACCGGGGCTCGGCCGGCTCTGTCCCGGTGTTGATGATGATCGTGTCGGAGTGCACGGTGAGCGTGTCCTCGCCCGCGGTCACCTGCACGTCGTGCGCGCCGGTGAAGCGGGCGCGGCCGTCGATGAGGGTGACGGTGGCGACCTCGGCGAGCATCGCGTGATTGCGGGCGCGGAGCTTCTCGGTCAGCGCATCGCGGCCGCCGACGGCGGCGGAGAACCAGGCCTGCGGGTCGTCCTCGGGACGGCGTTCGGATGCGCTGTGCACGAGGTCCTTCGTCGGGATGCAGGCGATGTTGATGCAGCTGCCGCCGTACATCGCCTTCGACTGCTCGACGAGGGCGACGGATCGTCCCTTGCGACCGAGCGCTCCCGCGAGGGTCTTGCCGCCCTTTCCCCATCCGATGACGAGCACGTCCACATCGATGTCAGCCATGAGGGAAACTCTAGGCTGGTGCGCTCGACGGCGGGATCGGAGTCCCTCGCGGCCGCTCCGCACAACGCCTCGTCGCGGAGGTCGGCCTGCGTCGTGCGGGCAGGCGGCGCGCGGAGCCTCCGGCCGCGTGCGGCCCTATTGCCCGAAGTGCCAACCGCCACGGAAATGGTCCGAGCCCCGGGACTTCGTCCCAGGGCTCGGACCATTGGCGGTGACGGCGGGATTCGAACCCGCGGTTGCTTGCACAACACACGCTTTCCAAGCGTGCTCCTTCGGCCGCTCGGACACGTCACCAGGAACAACCTGTCCATCCTATCCGATGGGCGGAGCGCCGATGAACCGCCCCGGGTCGAGGGTCAGAGCAGCTGCTCGACGCGGTATGCGACCATCTCGCGCATGACCAGGCCGGTCGTGGTGCGTTTCACGCCGTCGACGTCGAGGATGCGCCCCGCGATGCGGTAGAGGTCGTCGGCGTCTCGGGCGACGACGCGGATCATCAGATCGGTGATGCCTGACAGACCGAGCACTTCGACGACCTCCGGGATCGCGGCGAGCGACTCCCCGACGCGGTCGAGCTTGCGCTGGGTCACGCTGGTGACGACATAGGCGCTCAGCTGGTAGCCGAGCACGCCAGGATCGATGCGTCGCTGGAAGGAGCGCAGCGTGCCGTCCTCGTCGTATCGGACGAGACGGGCGCGCACGGTGTTCCTGGCCAGACCGGTTGCCTCAGCCAAGGCGAGGGTGGTGCTGCTGGGATTGCGGATGAGTTCGCGAAGCAGGCTGCGGTCGGTTCGGTCGGCCAGGCGGTTGCGTGCCACTGTGATCATGTCCTGTCGTTGTTGAAACTTAGATTTGCGCGTTCTGCTCGATTTGAATGCTGCCTATTGTGCACCACGGACGGTCTTGATCCAATGGCGGAACCATCTGCCTATCTCCCGGCCAGCTCCCGATGCAACCCGAATCGGGAGCTCCCGCACCCCAAGAGGGTCGGAACGCGATGAGGAACGGCGAAGCCGCCGCGCCTCAGATTCAAGGAATCCGCCATATGCCTATCGCCATCGCTCCCGCCGAACCCTTTGGGTCCCCCACCTCCGATCTCATTGCGCTCGCCACCATCGAGCGGCGGGTGTTGTGGCTCGCGACGTCGATGATCCACCACGCGAACCGTGTTCGTGCCAGCGTCTCTGGCCTGAAGGTCGGCGGCCATCAGGCATCGAGTGCGTCCATCGCGACGATCATGACAGCGCTGTGGTTCGAGCAGCTGCGCGCCGAAGACCGCGTATCGGTCAAGCCGCACGCATCGCCTGTGCTGCATGCCATCAACTACCTGCTCGGCGAGATCGGCGAGGAGCACATGACCACACTCCGCAGGTTCGGCGGAGTTCAGGGCTACCCGAGCCGGTCGAAGGACCCCGACACCGTCGACTACTCCACGGGCTCCGTGGGCATCGGCGCCACGGCCCCGATCTGGGGTGCGATCTCGCGTCGTTATGCGTCGTCGGTCTCCGGAACACCGTCGTACGGACGCCAGTACTCCCTGGTCGGCGATGCCGAGCTCGATGAGGGGGCCATCTGGGAGGCTCTGCTCGACCCGCACGTGCCAGACCTCGGCGAGCTCGTCTGGATCATCGACCTCAACCGCCAGTCGCTCGACCGGGTCGTGCCGAACATCGCGGCGGGAAAGATCGAGCGGATGTTCGGCGCTGCCGGATGGCAGGTCATCACCGTACCGTTCGGCGGGCAACTCGAGGAGCTGTTCCGTCGCCCGGGCGGCGAGGCGCTGCGCGCCCGTATCCTCGACATGCCCAACGCCGAATTCCAGCGTCTGCTGCGCTGTCCGGCGGATGAGCTGCGGCAGCGGCTGCCAGGAGCGGATACTGCCGCAGCCGGCATCCGCTCTCTTCTCGACGCCATCGGCGACGACGAACTCGTGAGCACGATCCGCAACCTCGGCGGGCACGATCTGGCAGTGCTGCGCGCCGCCTTCGCGCAGATCGACGACACCCGCCCGACGGTCATCATCGCGTACACGATCAAGGGCCATGGGCTTCCGACGGCGGGGCATCCGCAGAATCACTCCTCTCTGCTGACCTTCGAGCAGTACGATCAGCTTGCGGACGAGCTGGGCATGGATCCTGCCGCACCGTGGGCGCGCTTCGACCCCGACTCCGCCGAGGGGCATCTGTGCGCGGAGGCGGCCGAGCGGTTGCGACGGGATCCGGTGGTGGACGTGACTCCGCCGACGGTTCCCGCCGATTTCGGCCGCACCCCTTCGGGAACCGGTACGACCCAGGCCGCCCTCGGCCGGGTGCTGCTGGATCTGACCCGATCCGCACCCGAGGTCGCGCGACGGGTGGTGACTGCGAGTCCCGACGTCTCCAGCAGCACGAACCTCGCGGGGTGGCTGAACAAGGCTGGTGTCTGGTCGACCAGCGACCGTCAGAACTGGTTCGCCGACGACCCCGAGACCATCATGCACTGGCGCGAGCGGCCGAGCGGCCAGCACATCGAGCTGGGCATTGCCGAGGTCAACCTGGTGAGCCTCGTCAGCGAGCTCGGCACCACCTGGAGCCGTTGGGGGCAACCGCTGTTCCCGATCGGTGTGCTCTACGACCCGTTCGTGGAGCGCGCGCTGGAACCGTGGTCGTACGGCATGTATACGGGCGGCCAGTCGATCCTCATCGGCACGCCGTCAGGGGTCTCGCTGGCCGCCGAGGGCGGCGCTCACCAATCGATCAAGACCCCGTCGATCGGCCTGGAGCAGCCCGAGTGCATCAGCTTCGAGCCCGCCTTCATGCAGGAGGTCGAGTGGATGCTGCTCGCCGCCATGTCGCAGATGGCCCGCCCCGGCGGCAGATCCGCCTACCTGCGCCTGTCGACCAAGCGGGTCGATCAGGCACTCGCCGCGATCCCGGTGGACCCGGCCGCGCGGGAACGCCGTCGGCGTCAGGTCGTCGCCGGCGGCTACCGCCTGCGCAGCGCGGAGCAGCCGGTCGCGACGATCGCCGCGATGGGCGCGATGATTCCGGATGCTGTCGACGCGGCCACCCGCCTCGCAGTGCTCGGGGTGGATGCTGACATCGTCTGCGTGACGAGCCCCGGGCTGCTGTTCGAAGCAGTACAGGCGCGCGGCGGGCAGGGCGAGGGGAGTGACTGGATCCTCGACCAGGTGCTCCCGTCAGACCGCGCACGTCCTATGGTGACCGTGCTCGACGGGCATCCGCACGCGCTGGCGTTCCTCGGGGGAGTGCACGGTGTACCCGCGCGACACCTCGGCGTCAGCCGGTTCGGGCAGTCCGGCGACCTCGCCGACGTCTATCGGTACCACGGCATCGATGCGGACAGCATCGTGCGCGCGGTGCTCGACGTGACGGCCTGAGCCGAGGTCGCCGGGTCGCGCTCAGATCGCGGGTACCTCTGCGGCGCCGCGAACGAATGCGGCGACGGCGTCGAGGTCCTTCTCGAATTTCCCCTCGCCGAGAGGGCGGTTCGTGCGGGTGAGGGAGTCGACGCCCCACGGCCGCACCGCCACTATGGAGTCGGCGACGTTCTCGGACGAAAGCCCGCCGGCGAGAATGACGGGGATGCCGACACTCGCGACGATCTCGGCGCTGCGTGACCAGTCGTGGGTGACGCCGGCGGCGCCCACTCCCTGTACGTCGGTCGTGTACGAGTCCAGGATGAGGTAATCGGCGACGGCGGCGTACTCGATCGCCATCGCAAGATCGCCCTCGGCGCCCACCGCGATCGCCTGCATGATCTCCATGCCCTCGGGCAGCATCCCGCGAAGCGTGCGCACCTGGTCGGGGCTGACCGCGCCGATCTCACCGCACAGGTGCAGGATGTCGGGGTGGACGGCCGCTGCCATCCGGGCGATCTCATCGAGCTCCGTCTCCACACTGAGCGCGACGGAACGTGCGCGTCCGCGCAGTGCGGCGACCGCTTCAGCAGCCACTTCTTCGCTGATCTGACCGGGGAGGCCGACGGTGGTCGGAGTGAGGCCGATGTGATCCACTCCGTGCTCGGCCAGAGCAACGGCTTCGGCAGCGGACTGGGCGGTGTAGATCTGCACGATCATGGATGACTCCTCGTTGTTCGGGAAGTGGGCGAGCGCTCAGAACGAGCTCTCGACGATGGACTGGCCGGCGAGCTGTTCTCTGCTCAGCACGTCGGCGAGATGGCGGTGGCTGTAGGCGACGCAGAGCGCGTCGAGAAGTGTGAGCTGGCACAGTCGGGCGGCGATCGGCTCGTTGCGAGTCTCGTGCGAGACGCTTTGCAGGGCGAGGTCGGCGACCTTGGCGAGATGTGACTCACGATTTCCGGTCACGGCCAGCACTCTCGCGCCGACATTCCGGGCATGCTCGGCCATGCCGACGACGGAGCGGGTCTCGCCGGAGTATGAGATGGCGACGACGAGATCGCTCGGCCCGAGCAGGGCTGCGTGGATGTTCTGCACCTGTGAATCCTGCGGAGCGTCGCAGCTGATGCCGAGTCGACGACAGCGCTGATAGAACGATTGGCCGACCACGCCGGACGTGCCGACGCCGCCGACGAGCACGCTGCGCGCATTCTCGAGCAGACGTAGTGCCGCAGCGAACCCGTCCGGGTCGAGAACATTCGCCGTGTCCTGCAGCGAGAGCGAGGCGCGTGCGAACACCTTGCGCGCGATCGTCATCGAGTCGTCGCCGTCGGCGATGTCGTCGTGGATGAGCTGCATCGGTGTTGCGAGGTCGCGTGCGAGCGCGAGCTTCAGATCGGTGTATCCGGCGAACCCGGCGTTGCGGCACATGCGCAGGACGGTCGTGTCGCTGACGTCGCATGCCTGAGCCACGTCGACCATCGACGCCTCCAGCAGATGTTCCGGACGAGTGAGGATCCAACTTGCGACCCGCTGCTCGGTCGTGGACAGGCCGGGCAGTGCTGCGCGCAAGCGCGTAAGTGCGCCTGCCTTGTCCTGGGACGCCCTGTGCATGCTTCCTCCGCTCCGATCGACGCTGATCTTGAGAAATGTGGTGCTACCACAACCTGTGAGGTCAGTATATGGTGATACTACTTTCCCTGACAGTGCCGTCCGAAGGAGTCACCATGAACATCCACGTCCGCAGAGCCGCGATCGCCGCGCTCGCTGTGGGAACGCTCGCGCTGTCCGGCTGCGTCGGCGCTTCATCAGAGCCCTCGGGTGGCGGTGACGACGAAACCCTCACGATCTGGCATGCCTATGCCGGCCAGGACGACAAGGTTGAGTTCATGAAATGGGCGATGGAGGGCTTCAAGAAGAAGCACCCCGACGCGAAGATCAAAGAGGTCGCGGCCGAGCAGTCCTCCTACAAGACGAAGCTGCAGACGGCGATGTCGACCGGCGATGTGCCCGACGTCTTCTACACGCTTCCCGGTGGATTTCTGAATGCATTCGTGAAGAGCGGCCAGGTCGCAGCGCTCGACGACGAACTCGCGAAAGAAGGCTGGGGCGACGGCTTCATCGACGCATCGATGGACTCGGTGAGCTTCGACGGCTCGACCTACGCCGTGCCGATCGACATCGATGCCGCTGTGGTCTGGTACAACAAGGCGCTCTTCGACAGCAAGGGCTGGGACACGCCGACGACCTGGGATGAGTTCCTGACCCTCAGCGAAGAGATCGCGGCCGACGGCGTCGTCCCGGTCGCGTTGGGCAACAAGGACAGCTGGCCGGCCACCTTCTGGTTCCAGTACGGCCAGATGCGCACCGCCGGGAGCGGCCAGGTCACCGATTTCCTCAATGGCGACGGCGACATCTCGTTCGGATCCGCGGGCGCCGAGATGCTGCAGACGCTGGCGAAGAAGAATCTCCTGCCCACCGGGACCAACGGCATGTCCGACCAGGAGGCCAACCTGCTGTTCCTGAACGGCCAGGCTGCGATGGTGCTCAACGGCACCTGGCAGATCGGCATGTCGGCGGATGCACCGGATGGGTTCGAGCTCGGTTACTTCCCGTTCCCGACCGTCACGGGCGGGGCCGGCGACCAGTCCGACACGCTCGCCGGAGTCGCCGCCGCATTCGCGATGTCCGAGAAGGCCAAGGACAAGCCGCTGGCTGTTGAGTTCCTGCGCTACATGACGAGCCCTGACGTCATGAAGAAGTACGTCGAGATCCGCAAGACGATGGTGACGCTCAAGGGCGCGACGACGCCGGATGTGGCCGGCCCCGTGCTCTCGGGCATCGTGTCCGACATCATCGAACCGTCCGCACACCTTGACGCCTTCTACGACACGGCACTGCCGCCGAAGGCGACCACCGTCTACTACTCGACGCTGCAGGGACTCATCGAAGGGTCAGTGGACGCGAAGCAGGCCGCCGACGAGATCAACGCAGCCATCAACGCCGGAGAGTAATACCGTGCAGAATCACGTCCGATCCGGTGGGGCGCTCACAGTGGGCGCCCCACCGGATCGAGCCCGGCGACATGGCCTGCATCGCGCCAAGCGACGCGAATCCCTGATCGCCGTCTGCTTCCTGCTTCCCGCGCTCGCGTTCTTGGCGCTGTTCGTCGCCTACCCTCTCGCCAATGCCGGGATGCTTTCGTTCTTCAAGTGGGACGGATTCTCACCGCGTGAGTGGATCGGGCTGGGCAACTTCATTCGCCTCGCCGAAGACGGCGTGTTCTGGTCTTCGCTGAAGAACAACGTCCTGATCGCGCTCGCCGCGATCGTGTTCCAGGTGGGCCTGGGTATGGTGATCGCCTACTGGCTGGTGCGGGTGATCCCGCGGTTGAAGCGCGCCGCGATGTTCCTGTACGTCATCCCCGTCGTCATCAGCGAGATCTGCATCGGCCTGCTCTGGCAGTTCGTCTACAACCCCTACTTCGGACTCCTCAACGGGCTGCTGCGCCTGATCGGTCTCGACGATCTCGCACAGGGCTGGCTGGGTGATAAGAACTTCGCCATGCCCGCGGTTCTGGTCGTGATGAACCTCACGTACCTGGGCCTCTACATCCTGCTGTTCGTCGCCGCATTCCAAGACGTCGACGAGTCGGTGTACGAAGCCGCTGCGCTGGATGGGGCCGGACACTTCCGCACGTTCTTCGGAATCAGCGTGCCGATGATCTTCTCCAACGTGCAGGCGACAGTACTGCTGGCAGTGGTCACGTCGTTCAAGACCTTCTCGCTCGTATTCGTCATGACACGCGGCGGCCCGAGCAACGCGACCGACGTCGTGTCCACCTACCTGTTCAAGACCGGGTTCGGCAACTTCGAGGCGGGCTACGCCTCGGCCATCGGCATCGCACAGTTGGTCTTGACCGTCATCGTCGGCGTCTTCGTCCTCACGGCGACGCGGCCACGCGAGGCCCGCAGAGTCAAGGAGATCGTGCGATGAGTCAGGCGACGATGAGTGTCGTGCTCGCCGACGATGCGAAGCGCTCACCACGGCGACCGCGCCGACACGAACGCGAACAGCTGCCACCCACCCGCCTCGGATGGGGGACGATCACCGTGCTCGCCCTGCTCGGCCTGCACCTGGTCATCGTGCTGTTCCCCTTCGTGTGGATGCTGTACAGCTCGTTCAAGACCAACAAGGAATTCCAGCAGTCGGTGTGGTCACTGCCATCGACCCTGCAGTGGGACAACTACGCCGCAGCCCTTGCCGACGGCTCACTCGCCCTGTACGCCTGGAACTCCCTTCTGGTCACGCTCGCATCCGTCATCATCACCGTCGCCATCGCGACGGCAGCAGGCTATGCGTTCGTGGTCTACCGCACGAAGTGGATGCCGGCGGTCGAGCTGATCATGCTCGTGGCGATGGCGATCCCCGCGTACATCGCCCTGGTGCCACTGGTCGCGATCATTCGCGAGCTGGGGCTCCTCGACACACTGCCGGGAGTCATCCTTCCCACCGTCGCCTTCAACCTGCCCATCTCCGTCCTGATCATGCGTGGCTTCTTCTCCACCGTGCCGCGCGACCTCATCGAGGCCGCCCGCATCGATGGCGCATCGGAGCTCGCCGTGTTCGCTCGGGTGATGGTGCCGATCGCCAAGCCGGCGATGTTCACGACCGGAATCGTGAACGTCATCTGGGTGTGGAACGACTTCCTCTTCCCACTGGTGATTCTGAACAGTCCCGAGAACAAGACCCTCCCGCTGGGTCTGACCGACTTCGTGGGAGAGCGCACGACGAACTATCCCGTGCTGCTCGCGGCGATCCTGTTGGCCGCGCTCGGATCCTTCCTCGTATATCTGGTGTTCCAGCGTCACGTCATCGGTGGCCTCACCAGCGGTGCACTCAAGCAATGAACTCTCCGGCGAACGCCGGAACCTCACCCGTCAAACCGAAAGGAAGATCCGTGGACAATCAGCAGGAACTCAGCCTCGCGAGCCGCGCAGTGTTCTACTCGCCCGAGGAGAGCACACAGTCGATCAGCTATCCGATCTTCATGTCAGCCAACTACCAGTACGACGGCGATGCGTACGACCGGGTGGTTGATGGCGCTCGCCGCGAAGTGAACATCTACAGCCGCTGCGGTAACCCGAACGAGTACAAGCTCGACGATCAGATGGCGCTCATCGCCGGCGCCACCGATGCGCTGGCAGTGGCATCCGGCATGGCTGCCGTGTCGCACGCGGTGCTGGGGCTGCTGCGTGTCGGAGACCACATCGTCGTCGACCTGACCACTTACAGCTCGACGCACGAGTTCTTCGATCACCGCATCCAGGATTTCGGCATCGACGTGACCTTCGTCGACGCGACTGACGTCGAGGCGGTGCGCGCGGCGATCCGCGTTGAGACGAAGGCGGTCTACGTCGAGACGATCGCGAATCCGACCATGAAGGTCGCGCCTCTGCGGGCGATCACCGACATCGCACACGAGCGCGGCATCGTCGTGATCTGCGACAACACCTTCGCCAGCCCCATCGTCTGCCGACCGCACGATCACGGTGTGGACATCGTGCTGGAGAGCGCGACGAAGTTCATCGGCGGGCACAACGACGCCGTCGGCGGAATCATCAGCATCAACTCTGAGATCCTGGCGGCGGATTGGCTGGAGCAGATCCGCTGGAACACGCTGACCAAGCTCGGTGGAGCACTCTCGCCGTTCAACGCCTGGCTGCTGCTGCGTGGCATCCAGACCTTGCCGCTGCGTGTGGAGCGGATGACGGAGAACGCGGGGACCCTCGTCGAGTGGCTGACAGCGCACCCGAAGGTGAAGCGCGTCTACTACCCCGGACACCCGTCGCACCCGCAGCACGAGGCAGCCCGCGAGCAGCTTGACTCGCCTGGCGCGATGCTGGCGTTCAGCGTCGACACGGAAGAGCAGGCGGCGCAGGTGTGCAAGAGCCTGAAGCTCGCCTCTTTCGCCGCGAGCCTCGGCGGCGTGCGCACCGTCACCCAGCTGCCGGCGACGATGGCGTTCCTCGACATTCCGGAGGAGGAGCGTCAGCAGATGGGCGTCACTCAGGGCATGATTCGTGTCTCCGTCGGCATCGAGAACATCAAGGACCTGATCGCAGACTTCGCGCAGGCGCTCGGAGACTGAGATCCGTGGCAGTCAGTGATATCGAGGAGCAGAGCGGCGAGGACCAGCCGATCGAGGTTCTGCTGCTCGGCGACCTCAATGTCGACCTGCACCTCGATATCCCCGCCTATCCGGAGCCAGGCGGAGACGGTGTCGCGACGCGACAGCGCATGGGGTTCGGTGGATCGGCGGCGAACACGGCTGTCCTGCTGACGCGCCTGGGCGTTCGATCCGCCATGCTCGCCTGCGTCGGTGACGACGAGTGGGGTGCGCAGGCCATCGACGGGCTGACTGCCGTGGGCGTGGACACGCGTCTTGTCCAGCGCAGCAGCACCGAGCCGACCTCGCTCAACGTCATCACGGTGACCCCTGACGGTGAGCGGACGATGTTCGCCTACCGCGGGGCGAGCGCCGAGTTGACGAGTGCTGACGTGCCGTCCGATCTGTGCGGTGCCTCGCACGTGCACATTTCGGGTTATGCGCTGCTGGCCGATCCGCAGCGGGCAGCGGCCGAAGCCGCCGCGACCGCTGCGCGCCGGGCGGGAAAGACAGTGTCGCTGGATGTGCCCGTCGATCCCGTCGCGGCGGTGCCAGATGTGCTGCGCGCCTTCCTGGCGAACGTCGATGTCGTGAGCATCGGCACGAAAGAGGCCCGGCTGCTCACGGGCGAGGCGACGGACGAACAGGCAGCGGAGGCGATCGCCGGTTACGGGCCCTCGACGGTGGCACTGACCGGCGGCGCGTCGGGATCGCTGCTGTTGACGGTCGACGGATTCGTCCGTGCTCCGGTGCCCGAGGTGCGCGCCATCGACACGACGGGTGCGGGCGACTCGTTCAGTGCGGGTCTCATCTTCGGGTTCCTTCGAGGATTCGAGGATCCGAGGTGGACTGCGGCGATGGCGAACGCCTGCGGCGCAGCTGCTGTCGGGGTGCCGGGTGCGGGTGCCGGGCTCCCGAGCCTCGATGGCATCCTCACAGCGCTCGCAGCTCTGCCGGCAGAGCTGCGCCATGAGCTCACGAGTGCCGTGCAGGCAAAGGCCGGAGCGGTATGAGCACTCCGATCATCCTGGACTGCGATCCTGGTCACGATGACGTATTCGCCATCTGGCTCGCGGCCGCGCACCCGAACATCGACCTCCGAGCGATCACCACCGTGGGCGGCAATGGGCAGCTGATCCACACGACGCAGAACGCCCGGATCGCCTGCACCGTCGCGGGGATCAGCGGAGTACCCATCGCCGCCGGCGCCGCCGCACCTCTCACCGGCGAATTGCATCCGGCCGACTGGATCCACGGGGCGAACGCGCTTGGTGGCCCGGATCTTCCGGTTCCCAGCGTGGCGTTGGACGCGAGAAGCGCCCTCGACCTGATGACGGAGGTCATTGAGGACTCCGACGAATCGGTCACGATCGTCGCCACCGGGCCGCTCACGAATATCGGGGAGTTCGCTCGCGATCGTCCAGACGTGCTCGCCAAGGCCGAGCGTGTGATCTGGATGGGGGGCTCGACAGGACGTGGCAACACGACACCGTACGCCGAGTTCAACGCATGGACGGACCCCGAAGCGCTTCAGCTGGTGCTGGACAGCGGCATCGACTTCACTATGGTGGGCCTGAACATCTCCCACCAGGCATTGATCACCGATGAGGTGCGGAAGCAGATCAGCGCGATCGGCACGAACACGGCTGCGTTCGGACACGAATTGCTGGACTTCTTCTGCGCCACATACGACGCCGCCGAGGGAATGCCCGACGCCCCGCTTCACGACCCGATCACGATCGCCCTTCTCGCGGATCCGTCAGTCGTCACAACCGTACGATCCCGGCTGGATGTCGAACTGCTCGGGACCGAGACGCGAGGCGCGACGAGCGTCGATCTGCACGGCATTCTCAATCGACCTGACAATGCCACGATTGCGTTGGAACTGGATGTGGATCGGTTCTGGCGGATGATCCTGGATGCGGTCGCCTCGCTCGCCTAAGTGACTTCCGCCTAGAATCTCCTGGTGCCCACCCCCAAGATCGTGCTGTTCTACGCGTTCGCGCCGCTCGCGGATCCGGAGGCGATCCGGCTGTGGCAGCGCGACCTGGGCGAGGCGCTGAAGCTGCGGGGGCGCATCCTCATCTCCGAGCACGGCATCAACGGCACCCTCGGCGGCGACCTGCCCGCCGTGAAGAAGTGGCTGCGAGGGTTCCGCGAGTACCCGGCGTTCAAGGACGTCGACGTCAAGTGGAGCGAGGGCACGGGCCTCGACGACGACGGGTACAGCGTCGACTTCCCCAAGCTCAGCGTCAAGGTGCGTGACGAGATCGTGTCGTTCGGGGCGCCCGGCGAGCTGGCTGTCGACGAGCACGGCGTCGTCGGCGGGGGAGCACGCCTGAGCCCTGAGCAGCTGCACGTTCTGATGGCCGAACGCGGCGACGAGGTCGTCTTCTTCGACGGACGCAACGCGCTCGAGGCCGAGATCGGCCGCTTCCGCGACGCGATCGTGCCCGACGTCGAGACCACCCGCGACTTCGTCGGACTTCTCGACTCGGGCGCCTACGACGACCTGAAGGGCAAGCCGGTCGTCACGTACTGCACCGGCGGCATCCGCTGCGAGGTGCTCTCGCGTCTGATGGTCTCGCGCGGCTTCGGCGAGGTGTACCAGCTCGACGGCGGCATCGTCCGCTACGGCGAGGCGTTCGGTGACGACGGGTTGTGGGAGGGCTCGCTGTATGTCTTCGACAAGCGCGGCTCGATCGACTTCTCCGATCACGCGGCGGTGATCGGGGAGTGCACCGGCTGCGGGGCATCCACCAAGCGCACTGCGAACTGCCCCGACCCGTCGTGCCGGCGCCAGTTCGTCGTCTGCGCCAGCTGCGACACTGTGCGCTGCGCCGAGCACGCCGCCGCCTGACCCGCACCCGCGCGACCCGCACCCGCCGGCGCGCCCCGCCGGCGCGGTCCCCGCCAGCATCGTGCTCAGCGGCGGCGGGTGAACAGCGACGCCGGCAGCAGCTGGGTCAGCACCCAGCGCGGCTTGTCGAGGTCGTCCATCAGGTGATTGATCACCACGCGCAGCGGGGCGGCGAGGTCACCCGCGTGCGGCCGCGTCTTCGCGTAGCTGGCGAACTCCACCGACCGCACGAGCGGGGCGAGGGCCTCGGCATCCACTCCGCGCCTGGCCGCCAGGTCTTCGGCGCGCGCCCGCGCGGTCTGCGCCGGCGGTGCGGGAAGGCCCACATCGATGAGCGTGTCGGTCAGCTCCCGCCAGGCGGCCACGGCATCGCCGGTGCGGGCGCGCCCGAGCCGCACGGCCCGGCGCAGCTCGCGCACCAGCGCGGGCAGCAGCAGCACGGCCAGTGCGCCCAGCACGGTCACCAGCACCGGGGTCGGGTCGAGCGTCTGCAGGGCGCCGCCGCCCCCGCCGCCGGAGTCGCGGTCGGCTCCCGCGGTGCTGGTGGGCGTGGCCGACGGTCCCGTCGTCGGCGCGGTGGTCGGAGCCGGGGCATCCGGACCGCTGCCGCTGCCGCCGCCGGCGGCCGCGGCGATGAAGTCGGTCGGCACACCCAGCGTCGCGGTCGGCTCGAACGGCACCCAGCCGATGTCGCGGAAGTGCACCTCGGGCCAGGAGTGCAGCTGATCACTGGACACCGAGTACACGATGTCGTCGTCGCGGCGCTGATCGGTGGCGCCGCCCGGCAGGTAGCCGACGACGATCCGCACCGGCATGTCGAGGGTCTTCGCCATGAGCGCGAAGGCCCCGGCGAAGTGGATGCAGTACCCGGTGCGCTCCTCGAGGAAGGTCGCCACCGCCTCGGCCCCCGTACCGTCGAAGCCGGCGTCGACAGGGGCGTCGAGCGAGTACTCGAACTCTCCGCGGAACCAGTCCTGCAGGGCGATCAGCCGGTCGTAGTCGTTGGTCGCGCCCGCGGTGACCTCGCGCGCCAGCTCGGCGATGATCGGCGGCAGCTCGTCGGGCAGCGGCGGCATCCGCATCCCGCCCGCCGAGGCGGCGCGGATCTGTTCCAGCGTCGGTGCCGCGGTGGCGACCGAGACGGTGTAGTCGGCGCCCGCAGCATCCTGCGAGCGGCTCATCACGGTGCGGTTCTCGGGCACCGCCGACCAGACGCCCTCGGTGCCGCTGAGCCGCTCGGCGGCGTACGGCACCGGCAGCCGGTCGCTGGAGAACCCGAGGACGCGGATCGACACGGTGCTCTCGACGGTGCGGATCGGGTCGTCCCACTCGCGCTCGCCGAATCCCTGGCGCAGCGGCACGCGATCGGCGCGGTCAGGCCGCCACACGTCGCCGTCGAAGCGCGACAGCGTGGCCATCCGCAGATACGGCGGCGCGGCGGCGGAGGTGACGAGCGTCAGCGCCTCGATCCCCTCGGGTCGGCGCAGGTCATCGCCCAGGCGCAGGTCGGCGCTGACGGTCAGCATCGGCCCGGTGCCCGGCAGCGCGGATGCCACCGGCAGCATCGGGCCGAGCACGAGCGCCGCGGCGACCGCGACCACGCCGGTGAAGGCCGCCACCAGCTGCGAGGACTCCCTGGTGGCATCCCGGTCGTGGCGGGCGCCGAAGCGCAGCAGCACGAGGATCATGATCGCCTGCAGCAGGAACCACGCCATGTTCACCCCGCTGAACGAGATGAGCATCGGCGCGACGCCGACGACCGAGGTGAGCACCACGGCCAGCACGACCTGCCTGCGGGCGACGAGCTGATCGATGAGGATCGCCACGACCGCGAATGCCAGACCCAGCAGCGTCGCCATCGGCAGGGTGCCCGCGATGGGTGCGACGCCTTCGCCGATCTCGCTCATGCTCTGCGAGAGGCGGATGCCGATCAGCTGCACCGACATCGTCGTGGGGATCAGCCCGACCACCGCGGTCTCGCCGACGAGCAGCGCGGTGCACGCGACGATCGCGGCGAGCACCTGTAGCACGAGGACGACCGGGTTCCGGATGCTGTCGCGCACGGCACGTGTGGCCAGGCGCACGAGGATGCCGGTGAGGGCCACGACGATCACGACCGCGCCGGCGACGAATGTCCACAGCCCCGGCAGCACCGCGGTCGTGTACGGCCACACGGAGACCAGCGTGGCGCCCGCGGCCAGCACCCCGGGCCCGACCGGGCCGGGACGGATGCGTGCGCGCGGCGCGGTGGTGTCAGCCATGAGCCGCCTTCGCCACGGGCAGGGCGTCTTCCCACACCTCGGAGAGGTCATCGGATGCCGTCAGCGACGCGGCGTGCCAGCCGTGCGCGGTCGCCGCCGACAGTGCGCCGGGACCTGCGGATGCTGCGAACAGCAGCGGGGCGGCGGCGCCGGCGGTGCTCAGGTGCTCGGCATCCGATTCGTCCAGCCGTCCGGTGATGAGCACCAGCGGCCCGGGCGGATTCGGTCCGACGAGGGTGCGCAGATCGCGCGGCTCGCCGCGCGGGCTCACCGTCGCCAGCGCGACGAGGAAGTCCTCCCGGTCGTCCTCGTGCCCGCGCAGCTCGCCCAGCGCGAAGCCCGCGCTGTCGACGACGTCGACGCTGTAGCCGTCCTGCGCCAGTCGCAGGGCGGCGGATGCGCACAGCGACACGGCCGCCTCGAATGCGGCATCCGATTCCTCGCCCTGGCGCTCCCACCGCGAGGCGGCGCGGTCGAGCACCACCATGGCGTCGGGGCTGGCCTCTTCCTCCTCCTGGCGGACCATCAGGTCGCCCCGGTGCGCGGTGGCGCGCCAGTGGATGCGGCGACGCGAGTCGCCCGACGCGTACGGGCGAGGGATCAGATTGTCCGCGCCCTGTCCGATGCGGCTGGAGCGGGTGCGGGCGGTGCCGCCGGCGGCACCCACCCTGGTCGGCAGCGGGGCGAGCGCGACGGTCTGCGGGATGACGGTGATCGCGCGGGTCTCACCGAACTCCTGCTCGCGCTGGGCCAGGCCGAACGGGTCGATGGTGTGCAGCGTCAGCGGGCCGAGCGTCGAGATGCCGCGCCGCACGCCCTCGAGGTCGTAGCGCAGCACCCACGAGTCGCCCGGATAGTCTCCTTCGGCGTCGCCGCGCACGGCGGGCGGCAGTGTGTCGCGCCAGAACCCGTTCGGGGTGCCGAGACCGACCAGCTCGAAGCGCACGTTCACCCGCGAGGTCTCGCCGACGGCCAGCAGATCGGTCTCGATCTGCCGTGACACGGTGCCGCGCCGGCGCGGCAGGCGAACGATGAGCAGCGAGACCAGCGGCAGCGCGGCCAGCAGCACGCCCAGGTAGAGCAGAGGACGCGCCGAGATGACGTTGGCGGCGACGACGAGCAGGATGCCCGACAGCAGGCATCCCCATCCCCGTGCGGTCAGCGGCCGGCGTCGCATGGCCGTGCTGCTCAGACGCGCGAGCCGGCGAACGGCACCGGCACGCGGGCGACGATCTGGTGCAGCGCCGCCTCGACGGGCTGCGTGCCCGCCCGGTGCACGCCGCGCGCGGCCAGCAGCCGGTGCGCGAAGACCGGGATGACGAGCTCGGTGAGGTCGTCGGGCACGACGAACTCGCGTCCCTCCAGCGCCGCGCGCACCTTCGCCGCCCGCACCAGCTGCAGCGTGGCGCGCGGGCTCGCACCCAGGTGCAGGCTCGGGTCGGCGCGGGTCGCCTGCGCGAGCGCGACGGCGTACTCCTCGAGCGACTCGGCCACGTGCACGCGGCGGGTCCACGCGATCAGGTGCCGCACGGTCGCCGCATCGGTGACAGGCGTCATCGACGCCAGCGGGTTCGACAGCTCGCGCTGGCGCAGCATGAGGGTCTCGGCGGCGGCATCCGGATACCCCATCGAGATGCGCATCATGAACCGGTCGCGCTGCGCCTCGGGCAGGGGATAGGTGCCCTCCATCTCGAGCGGGTTCTGGGTGGCGACGACCAGGAACGGGTCGGGCAGGCGGTGCGTCGCACCGTCGACGGTGACCTGCTGCTCCTCCATCGCCTCCAGCAGCGCCGACTGCGTCTTCGGCGAGGCGCGGTTGATCTCGTCGGCGATGACGATGTTGGCGAACACCGCACCGCGCTTGAACTCGAACTCGCGCGCGACCGGGTCGTACACGGCGACGCCGGTGACGTCACCCGGCAGCAGGTCGGGAGTGAACTGGATGCGGCGCACCGTGGCGTCCACGCTCGCGGCGAGGGCGCGCGCGAGCATCGTCTTGCCGACGCCTGGCACGTCCTCGATGAGCAGGTGCCCCTCGGCGAACAGGCAGATCAGGGCGCTGCGCACCGCTTCGTGCTTGCCGTCGATCACGGACGAGACCGCGTCGATGATCCGCGTCGTCTGCTCGGCGAACTGCTCGGCGGTGATCAGTTCAGCGGTCGACTGCTCGTGCATGCGGGCCCTCTCGTGCGCGTCGGTGCGTGACATGATCGTAACCCGCTCAAGCCGTGCGCGGGCCGGATCGGAGTACCCCGGCGGCAGGCGTGAGCGGTGCTGTGCAGCGGCGAGGGTGACGCGGGTAGATTCTGCTCGATCGGGGCATGGTCCGGGCGCTCGACGCGACGGGCGTGGCGGCGCAGGCGCCCGCCGCGGCACCTCGGTGGCCGGCTCGGCATCATCCGATCCGACCCGGGATCTCCATGGGACCTCGGACCCATCCGCTTCGGGCGCGTGCGGGATCATGAGCGCATGAACGATGAAGAGGCGGTTCCCCGCCGCGAGGTGCGGCGGTCGAGTGCTGTGCTGATCGCGCTGATCGCCACGGTGGTCCTGGTGGTGATCGTCGCGCTCGTCGTGGTGTTCACGCGCGAGGGTGCGCAGTCGTACCCGGCCGATTCGCCCGAAGGCGTCGTGCAGCGCTACGCGCAGGCGGTCGTCGACGGCGACATCGACCAGGCGCTCGGCCATCTCGTGCCGGAGGATGCCGAGGACTGCGATCGACTGGAGACCAGCGGGGCCGACCACCGGATCACCCTGGTGAGGACCTCCGATCGCGGCGACACGGCGCGCGTCGAGGTGATCGTCACGGAGGTGATCGGGGGCGGGCTGTTCGGACCCGACGAGTACCAGAGCGATGCCGTCTTCGCACTCACCCGGGTCGACGGACTGTGGAAGCTCGACGTCGTGCCCTGGCAGTTCGTCATCTGCGCCGAGAGCGGGATGCCATGACCGCCAACGTGCTGCGCCGCCTGATCGTCTTCGCGCTGCTGTTCGCCCTCGTCACGATCGCGGCGATCGGGCTCTCGGGGCTGATCGAGCGCGCTCTGGGCTTCGGCACCGTGCTCGTGGCCGACACCGCGGGCCTGGCCAGGGCACTCGCCTTCGTGCTCATCGCCGCGCCGCTGGCCGGGATGCTGTGGTGGTGGGAGCGCCGCCGGCTCGCAGACTCCGCCGAGAGGGCGTCGCTGGTGTGGGCGCTGTATCTTGCGGCGATGTCGCTGACATCGCTGGTCGTCGCCGTCAGCTCCGCCGCGACGGCCGCGGCATCCGGGATCGACGGCGAATGGCGACCCGGCGCGGTGGCCTCGGCGATCGTGTGGGCAGGGGTCTGGGGATGGCATCAGCGGATGCTGCGCAGCCCGGCCACGGCGCCGACGCGCCTGCCGGCGCTCGGCGCCGAGCTGTCGGCGCCGTACGGGCTCGCCGTCGCGGCCTTCGGCGCCGCCACGGTCATCGCGGTGCTGGTCTCGGAGGCCGCGACGACGGTGACGCCGCAGCTGTTCGACTCCCGGCCGTGGCACCTCGCCGTGCTGCAGGCACTGGTCTGGGGCATCGCCGGGGCGCTGGTGTGGTGGTGGCACTGGGGCCGGGCAGGCGCCCGGACCGCTCCCGGCGCCTTCGCCGAGGTACTGCTGGTGATCGTGGTCGCCCTGTCGGCCGCCGCCGCCCTGTTCGGCCTCGGCACCGTGCTGCACATCGTGCTGCGCCTGCTGTTCGACGACGACCCCGTCGCTCAGCTGATCGCGCCGCTCGGCACCGCGACCGGCGCCGCGCTCGTCGGAGCCATCGTCTGCGTGGCGCACACGCGGCTGCTCCCAGGGCGCGGAGCGCGCGCACAGGGAGCCGCACGCCTCGCCGTCTCGGGGGTGGCGCTGATCGGTGCCGCGAGCGGATTCGGCGTCATCGTGAACGCGCTGCTGGCGAGCCTGGACACCGCTCTCGTCGGCGGTGACCCGCGGACGCTGCTGCTGGCAGGCATCAGCGCGCTCATCATCGGCGCACCGGCGTGGTGGCTCATCTGGCGATCCGCACGTCCGGCCACGGCGGAGGAACCCGGCGACATCGCACGGCGCGTGTACCTCGTGGTCGTCTTCGGTGCGAGCGCCGTGGTGGCGCTGGTCACGCTGCTGCTGATCGGCTACCGCGTCTTCGAGGTGATCCTCGGCGCACGCGGCGACGCCGGCACACCAGGAGGGCTGATCGAACGCATCCGCGCCCCGTTCGGCCTGCTCAGCGCCACCGTGCTCGTCTTCGCGTACCACTTCACGGTGTGGCGACGCGACCGGGCCGCCGCGCCGCCGACCGCGAAGCCGAACCGGGTCGAGCGGGTGGTCCTCGTGGCGGGCGCCGATTCCGAGCTGCTCGCCGCGCGGATCCGCGCGGAGACCGGCGCTCGCGTGACCGTCTGGCACACCGCCGAGGACGGCGCGGTCGGGGAGGAGACGGATGCCGCGGCCGTCATCACGCGGCTGGGCGAGGTGACCGCGCAGCGGGCGCTCGTCGTCGCAGAGCCAGGGCGCGCGACGCGGGTGGTGCCGCTGTCGGGGTAGACTGTTCGACGGCTCTCCGCGTGACGGCATCCAGGCCAATTCCCCCAGGACGGAAACGTAGCAAGGGTAACCGGGCTCTGTCGGGTGCGCGGAGGGTCTTTTCTTTTGCCCGCGCGACGCCGGGCCGCGGGGAGTAATGGGTTGCTGGGCCTGTCGAAGCACCCCACCTGTGCCCGGCCCTCGCTGGGGCCCTTCGAGAGCCTCAGGGACCCAGCGAGGGCCGGGCACAGGTGGGCGTGACAGGATCGATCCGTGACCGCACCCGCCCCCGCCCCGCGCACCTCGGCGCTGACGCGCTTCGGCGCGCCGATCCTGCTGCTCGCACTGATGTGGGGCATCCACATCGCCGACGCACTGCTGCCGGGCACCTTCGTCGTGTGGGGACTGCGCTCCTGGGATCCGGGCAGCCTGCCGGGGCTCATCATCGGCCCGCTGCTGCACGCGAACTGGGCGCACCTCATCGGCAACACGCTGCCGCTGCTCGTGCTCGGCTGCCTGGTGGCGGTCGAGGGCGCGGGCCGCTTCTGGCTCGTCACCGCCGTGGTCGCCCTGGTCGGCGGCGTCGGCACCTGGCTCGTCAACACGCCGGGCACCCTCACGGTCGGCGCGTCCGTCCTCGTCTTCGGCTACTTCGGATACGTCGTGCTGCGCGTGATCGCACCGGGACGGATCGCGCACCGGCTGGCGTACGCCGCCATCGCCGTGATCGTCGTCGTGCTGTACGGGGCGACGATGTTCACCGGCATCTTCGGCGCCGCCGCCGGCGTGTCGTGGCAGGCGCACCTGTTCGGCGCCGTCGGCGGCGGGCTGATGGCCTTCGCCGGCCGGGGAGGCGAACGACGCCGGTGAGCGAGCGCCGCACGCGCGCGGCGCGAGTCCGGCGCCGCGCCCGCCGTCGCAGGGAACGCAGACGGATGCTGAGGATCGCCGTGATCACGGCATCCGCCGCGCTCGCCGCATCCGCCGTGCTCGCCGTGATCGGCCTGATCACCGCGCCGCGCCCGGACGCCTTCTGCCTCGACGAGCCGGGATCCTTCCCGGCGCTGGGCATCGACGGCTGGCGCGGCGAGCAGCTCGAGAACGCGGCGACGATCGTCCGCACCGCACGCGAGCTCGGCTTCGAGCGCGACGGGCAGATCATCGGGGTGATGGCGGCGATGGGCGAGAGCTCGCTGCGCAACATCGACTACGGCGACTGGGAGACCTCGGGCGTCACCAATCCCGACGGCAGCCGCACCTCGAGCATCGGCCTGTTCCAGCAGCAGGCCTGGTGGGGAACCGTCGAGCAGCGGATGGACCCGGCCACCGCGGCATCCCTGTTCTTCACCCGTCTGGGTCGTATTCCGGACTGGCAGCGGATGCCGCCCTCGCACGCGATCCACAGCGTTCAGATCAATTCCGATCGCGAGCACTACGCCCGATTCGCCGATGATGCGGCCGCCGTCGTCGATTCCCTCTCCGGTGCGTGCCGAGCGGAATAGACCCGGTTCCGCCGACGGGTGCGGTCATTAGGCTGGAACCGTGGCACGCAGCATCTACATCACCTCGGCCGAAGGACACACCGGCAAGTCCACGATCGCGCTGGGCGTGCTGGATGCGCTGATGCGCGTCTCGCCGCGCGTCGGGGTGTTCCGGCCCATCGCACGCTCCACCGAGGAGCGCGACTACGTGCTCGAGCTGCTGCTCGCGCACGACGGCGTGCACCTCGACTACGAGGACTGCATCGGCGTCACCTACGACGACGTGCGCGACCACCCCGAACGGGCGCTCGGCACCATCGTGTCGCGTTTCAAGGCCGTCGAGGCCCAGTGCGATGCGGTCGTGGTCGTCGGCAGCGACTACACCGACGTCGGCAGCCCCGCCGAGCTCGCCTACAACGCGCGGATCGCCGCGAACCTGGGCGTGCCGGTGCTGCTGGTGATCTCGGGCCGCGACCAGCAGGACCACGCCGAGCAGCTGGGCACCACCACCGCCCGCACACCCGCGCAGGTGCAGCAGCTGGCATCACTCGCCCTGGGCGAGCTGACCGCCGAGCGCGCCGAGCTGTTCGCGATCATCGTCAACCGTGCCGAACCCGACGACCTGACCGCCATCGTCGACGGGCTCCGCGACGAGCGCACCCCGGTGTGGGCGATCCCCGAGGACCGCTCACTCGTCGCCCCCTCCATACGCGGCATCCTGCGCGCCCTCGACGGCAGGGTCGTCCGCGGCGCGGATGAGCTGCTCGAGCGCGAGGCGTACAGCATCGTCATCGCCGGCATGTCGATGGTCAACGTGCTGCCGCGGCTGGCCGACGGCGCGGTCGTCGTCATCGCCGCCGACCGCAGCGAGACGCTGCTGGCGACGCTGCTGGCCTCGGCATCAGGCACCTTCCCTGACATCGCCGGGATCGTGCTGAACGGGCCGTTCGAGCTGCCCGATCCGGTGCTGCAGCTCATCGATGGCCTCGAACTCGGCATCCCGATCATCGCCACCGACTTCGGCACCTACGACACCGCGGTGCGCATCATGAACACGCGCGGCCGGATGAGCCTCGAGGCGGCGCAGCGCTATCAGAGCGCCCTCGCACTGTTCCAGACCCACGTCGACATCGCCGAGCTCACCATCGAGATGGGGCTCGCCGAGTCGTCGGTGGTCACCCCGCTCATGTTCGAGTACGGGCTCATCGAACGCGCCCGCAGCCAGCGCAAGCGCATCGTGCTGCCCGAGGGCGGCGACGACCGCATCCTGCGCGCCGCCGCGATCCTGCTCGCCCGCGGGGTCGCCGACCTCACGATCCTCGGTGACGAGGCCGACATCCGCTCCCGCGCGACCGCGCTGGGCCTCGACATCGCCGCAGCACAGGTGCTCAGCCCCACCGACCCCGAGTACGTCCAGCGGTTCGCCGCCGAGTATGCGCGGCTGCGCGCGCACAAGGGCATCACGCTGCAGCAGGCGGCCGACACCGTCACCGACGTGTCGTACTTCGGCACGATGATGGTGCACCTCGGGCTCGCCGACGGCATGGTCTCCGGTGCCGCGCACACCACCGCGCACACCATCCGGCCCTCGTTCGAGATCATCAAGACCAAGCCGGGCGTCGACGTCGTCTCGAGCGTGTTCCTGATGGCGCTCGCCGACCGGGTGCTGGTGTACGGCGACTGCGCCGTGATCCCCGACCCCACCAGCGTGCAGCTGGCCGACATCGCCGTCTCGTCGGCGGCCACCGCCCGCCAGTTCGGCATCGACCCGCGGGTGGCCATGCTGTCCTACTCCACCGGCGAGTCCGGCAGCGGAGCCGACGTCGACAAGGTGCGCGAGGCGACCGCCCTGGTCCGCGAACGCGAACCCGGCCTGCCCGTCGAGGGCCCCATCCAGTACGACGCGGCCGCCGACGCCGCGGTCGCCGCCGCGAAGCTGCCCGGGTCCGAGGTGGCGGGGCGGGCGACGGTGTTCGTCTTCCCCGACCTGAACACCGGCAACAACACCTACAAGGCCGTGCAGCGCTCGGCCGGCGCCGTGGCCATCGGGCCGGTGCTGCAGGGCCTGAACAAGCCCATCAACGACCTCTCGCGCGGCGCGCTCGTCGAGGACATCGTCAACACGGTCGCGATCACCGCGATCCAGGCACAGGGAGTGCAGCAGTGAGCGTCGTGCTCGTCATCAACAGCGGCTCGTCGTCGCTGAAGTACAGCCTGATCGACCCGCAGCGCGAGGTCGAGCTCGCAGCCGGGCTCATCGAGCGCATCGGGCAGGACAGCGGCATCGTCGGGCACACGGTGCGCGTCGTCGCAGAGCCCGGGCAGCCGGTGCTGACCATGCTCGATGCGAAGCACTCCGCTGAGCGGCCCATCGCCGACCACCATGAGGCGTTCGCGGTGATGCTCGCGCAGTTCGCCGAGCACGGACCGAGCCTCGATGAGAACCCGCCGGTCGCCGTCGGGCACCGCGTCGTGCACGGCGGGGCGCGCTTCTTCGAGCCCACCCTGATCACCGACCTCGTCGAGATCAACATCGACGATCTGTCGGTGCTCGCCCCGCTGCACAACCCCGCCAACCTGGCCGGCATCCGGGCCGCGCGGGCCGTGTTCGGCGACGTGCCGCACGTGGCCGTGTTCGACACCGCCTTCCACCAGACCCTGGAGCCGTCCGCCTACGCGTACGCGATCGATGCGGAGGTCGCCCGCGACCACCGCATCCGCCGCTACGGGTTCCACGGCACCAGCCACAAGTACGTCTCCGAGGCCGCGGCGGCCTTCCTCGGTCGCGACCTGGGCGAGCTGCGCCAGATCGTGCTGCACCTCGGCAACGGCGCCTCGATGACCGCCGTCCGCGGCGGACGCTCGGTCGAGACGTCGATGGGCTTCACCCCGCTCGAGGGACTCGTGATGGGCACCCGCTCCGGCGACATCGACCCGGCGGCGCTGTTCCACCTCTCCCGGCGGGCGGGCCTGACCACCGACGAGCTGGACACGCTGCTGAACAAGCGCAGCGGCCTGCTCGGCATGGCAGGGCACAGCGACATGCGCGACATCCTCGCCGGCCGCGATGCGGGGGAGGAGTCGGCGACCCTCGCCTACGACGTGTACATCCACCGGCTGCGCGCGTACGTCGGTGCGTACATCGCCCAGCTCGGCGGCGTCGACGTCATCTCGTTCACCGCGGGCGTCGGCGAGAACGCCGTCGAGGTGCGCGCCGACGCGCTCGCGACCCTCGGCTTCATGGGCATCCGGATCGACCCGGAGCGCAACGCCCAGCGCGGCGGCATCCGGCGCATCTCGACCGACGACTCCGCGGTCGAGGTTCTCGTCGTCCCCACCGATGAGGAGCTCGAGATCGCCCGGCAGACGCTCAGCGCCATCTGAGGCGGCCACCGAACTGCCCCTTCTGCGCACGGGCATCTTCACTAGGCTGGAGGCTGCACGTTCGCTCTTGGAGGTCCCGTGACTGACATGCTCCCCGACCTGCACCGCGCCGCAGGCGTGCTCTTCGACCTGGACGGCGTACTCACGCCCACCGCCGAGGTGCACATGCGCGCCTGGCAGCGCGTCTTCGACGAGGTGCTCGCCCGCTGGGGCGTCGCCGAGCCGTACACCGACGCCGACTACTTCGCCTATGTCGACGGCAAGAAGCGCTACGACGGCGTCGCCAGCATGCTGCACAGCCGCAACATCGAGATCCCCTGGGGGCAGGTCGACGACCCGCCCGAGGCCGAGACCGTGTGCGGCATCGGCAACCGCAAGAACGCGGCCTTCGCCGCGGCGCTGCGCAGCGAGGGGATCGCCCCGTATCCCGGATCGCTCGCGCTGCTGCAGAGCCTGCAGGATGCGGCGGTGCCGATGGGCGTCGTCTCCAGCTCGAAGAATGCCGAAGAGGTGCTCGGCAGCGCCGGCATCCGCGAGTTCTTCCGCATCGTCGTCGACGGCGTGGTCGCCGAACGCGACCATCTCGCCTCCAAACCGGCGCCCGACATGTTCCGGGAGGGTGCCGAGATGCTCGGCGTCGACCCCGCGGATGCCGTCGCCGTCGAGGATGCGGTGGCGGGCGTCGCCTCCGCCGCGGCGGCCGGTTTCGCGGACGTCGTCGGCGTCGATCGCGGCGCCGGCCCGGATGCGCTGCGCGAGGCCGGCGCGACCGGTATCGTCGATGATCTTGCGCGTCTGCTGCCCGGCGCCGCGCACTGAATCCCCGCACCTCTGCATCCCACCTCTGCACGCCCCGCCCCTGCCCCATCCCTGCCCCGGAGAACGCATGATCGACCGCGACCGCTACCCCGTAGATCCCTGGCGCCTCATCGAGAACCGCTACGACGAGGAGGGCGTGTCCGAGACCGTCTTCACGGTCGGCAACGGCTACCTCGGCCTGCGTGGGAACCACGTCGAGGGCCGCGGCGCTCACGAGCACGGCACGTTTATCAACGGGCTGCACGAGACCTGGCCGATCCGGCACGCCGAGCAGGCGTACGGCTTCGCCGAGGTGGGTCAGACGATCGTCAACGCACCCGACGCGAAGGTGATGCGCGTCTACATCGACGACGAGCCGCTCACCTTCGGCGAGACCGAGATCCACGAGTACTCCCGTGTGCTCGACATGCGCACCGGCGTGCTCGAGCGCACCGTCGTCTGGGTGACGCCCTCGGGCAAGCGGGTGCGGATGCGCGACGAGCGGATGGTGAGCTTCGACGAGCGGCACCTGGCCGTGCTGCGGCTCGAGGTGACCGTCGAGAACGCCGACGCGCCCGTGACCATCAGCTGTCAGATGCTGAACCGCCAGGACGGCGCGGGCATCTACGCCGGCGACCCGATGGCATCGAAGTCCGAGCGCAGGGCCGGGTTCGACCCGCGCAAGGCCGAGCGCATCACGGCGCGCGTGCTGCAGCCGGTCGAGTACTGGCAGGACGACATGCGCTCGGCGCTGTCGTATCGCGTGACCGATTCCGGCATGACCGTGGCCGTGGTCGCCGACCACGTCATCGAGACCGAGAACGACTACAGCTCGCGCACGCTGATCGAGCCCGACATCGCCAAGAACGTGTTCCGCGTGCAGGCGAAGGCCGGGGTGCCGATCCGCATCAGCAAGATCGTCAGCTACCACAGCTCGCGCGGTGTGCCGCCTCGCGAACTCGTCGACCGGTGCCGCCGGTCGCTCGACCGTACCGGCGTCGAGGGCGTCGATGCGCTGTTCCAGCGCCAGCGCGAATGGCTGGACGCGTTCTGGCTGCGCTCGGATGTGCGCATCGGCGGCCACGACGACCTGCAGCAGGCGACTCGCTGGTGCCTGTTCCAGCTCGCCCAGGCGTCGGCCCGTGCCGACGGCAGCGGCGTGCCGGCCAAGGGCCTGAGCGGATCGGGGTACAGCGGGCACTACTTCTGGGACACCGAGATCTACGTGCTGCCGTTCCTCACCTACACGACGCCGCTGTGGGCGAAGAACGCGCTGCGCGCGCGGGTGCTGATGCTGCCGGCCGCGCGTCGCCGGGCCGCGCAGCTGAACGAGGCGGGGGCGCTGTTCCCGTGGCGCACGATCAACGGCGAAGAGGCCTCGGCCTACTACGCCGCCGGCACCGCGCAGTACCACATCAACGCAGACATCTCCTATGCACTCGGCAAGTACGTGCGCGCGACCGACGACGAGGACTTCCTGTGCCGGGAGGGCGCGGACATCGCCGTCGAGACGGCGCGGCTGTGGGCGACGCTGGGATTCTGGCGCGGCACGAACGGCGACTCGACCTTCCACATCCACGGTGTGACCGGGCCCGACGAGTACACCACGGTCGTCAACGACAACCTGTTCACGAACGTGATGGCACGCTACAACCTGCGCTTCGCGGCCCGCATCGTCGGTGAGATGCAGCAGCGTGACCCGGAGGCGTACGCCGCGCTCGTCGACCGCACCGGGCTGGACGCCGGGGAGCGCGAGGCGTGGGAGAGGGCGGCCGAGGCGATCCACATCCCGTTCAGCGACAGCCTCGGCATCCACCCGCAGGACGCGATGTTCCTCGAGCGCGAGGTGTGGGATCTGGAGGGCACGCCGGCCGACAAGCGGCCGCTGCTGCTGCATTACCACCCGCTGGTCATCTACCGGTTCCAGGTGCTCAAGCAGGCCGACGTCGTGCTGGCGCTGTTCCTGCAGGGCAACCACTTCACCGCCGAGCAGAAGCTCGCCGACTTCGACTACTACGACCCGCTCACCACGGGCGACTCGACGCTTTCGGCGGTCGTGCAGTCGATCATGGCTGCGGAGGTCGGCTACCGCGACCTCGCGCTGGAGTACTTCCAGCAGGCGCTGTTCGTCGACCTCGGCGACCTGCACCACAACGCGGCGGACGGCGTGCACGTGGCCTCCGCCGGTGGCGTGTGGACGGCGCTGGTGAGCGGTTTCGGCGGCATGCGCGATCATGACGGCGAGCTGAGCTTCGACCCGCGCCTTCCGGCCGACTGGCCAGAGCTCTCGTACGCGCTCGAGTGGCAGGGATCGAGCCTGCTCGTCACGGTCACCCGCGATGTGCTGCACGTCGAGGTGCGCTCGGGCGACCCGGTCACGTTCCGCGTGCGGGGTGCGTCGCACCGCGCCGGGGCCGGCGCCCCGGCCACGGTCGCGCTGGCGAATCAGGGTCCGGTGCGCCCGGGCCGGCCGACGCTGCAGCAGTTCGAGGATGCCCGCCGTGACGACGGCACCCTCATGTCGCCCACCGTGCCGGTGACCACCACGTCGATCCCGATCATCGGCGTCTTCGAGGACTAGCCTCTCTTTCTGTTTCTCTTTCACCGACAGGGATGCCGGATGCCGGGGAGGGGCAGCGCGGATGCCGAGGTGGGCGGGGCACGATGTCGGCGGCACGCCGTAGGCTGGACGGGTGACGACAGCCCTCTACCGCCGCTACCGGCCCGAGACCTTCGGGGAGATGATCGGCCAGTCCCAGGTGACGGATCCGCTCATGACCGCTCTGCGCGGTGACCGCGTCGGGCACGCCTACCTGTTCTCGGGTCCTCGTGGTTGCGGAAAGACCACGTCGGCGCGCATCCTCGCCCGCTGCCTGAACTGCGCCGAGGGCCCCACCGACACCCCGTGCGGCGTCTGCCCCAGCTGTGTCGAGCTCTCGCGCTCCGGCGGCGGATCGCTCGACGTCGTCGAGATCGACGCGGCCAGTCACAACGGCGTCGACGACGCCCGCGACCTGCGCGAGCGCGCCACCTTCGCCCCGAGCCGCGACCGGTTCAAGATCTTCATCCTCGATGAGGCGCACATGGTCACCCCGCAGGGATTCAACGCCCTGCTCAAGCTCGTCGAAGAGCCCCCGGCGCACGTCAAGTTCATCTTCGCGACGACCGAGCCCGACAAGGTGCTCGGCACGATCCGCTCCCGCACCCACCACTACCCGTTCCGGCTCGTGCCGCCCGCGGCGATGCTCGAGTACGTCGAGAAGCTCTGCGGCGAAGAGGGCGTGCAGGTCGAGCAGGGCGTGCTGGCGCTGGTGGTCCGTGCCGGCGGCGGCTCGCCGCGTGACACGCTCTCACTGCTCGACCAGCTCATCGCCGGATCCGATCCCTCGACGGGCTCAGGCGCCCAGACTCTGGTCACCTACGAGCGCGCCGTCGCGCTGCTCGGCTACACGCATGCCGCGCTTCTCGACGAGATCGTCGACGCGCTCGCCGCGGGTGACGCCGCCGCCGCTTTCCCGGCTGTCGACCGCGTCGTGCAGACCGGGCAGGATCCACGGCGGTTCGTCGACGACCTGCTCGAACGGCTGCGCGACCTCATCGTCATCGAGGCCGTCGGCGACGGCGCCTCGGCGGTGCTGCGCGGACTGCCCGCCGATGAGATGGAGCGGATGCAGGCGCAGGCTGCGAGCTTCGGCTCCGCTCGCCTCTCGCGCACCGCCGATCTGGTCAGCCAGGCGCTGGATGACATGACCGGAGCCACCTCGCCCCGGCTGCACCTGGAGCTCATGGTCGCCCGTGTCCTCGCGGGTGCGCCGTCGGATGCTGCGCGGCCGGCCGCGCCGAACGCGGGCGTCCCTGCACGCGCGGCGGCGCCTGCGGCTCCCGGACCGTCGACGGGGGCCGGGCGTGGTGCGGCACCGGCGGCGGCTTCCGAACCCGCTCCTGCCGCGGCATCCGTGTCCACGGCGGTTGCGGCTCCCGTGCCCGCGGCATCCTCGCCCGCGGGATCCGCTCCCGCTACGTCCGTGCCGGCTCCTGCATCCGCGCCGTCCTCGATGGCCGATGCCGCGCCGGTGGGTTCCGCTCCCGCAGCCGATCCGTCCGCAGCATCCGCTCCGTCGACGCCGGCACCGGTGGGTGACACCGCGACCCCCGCACCCGCGGACGAACCCGCGACGACGAAGGCTCTCACCGCTTCCGCGCCGAGCGCGGGGGAGCGCACCACCCCTGCGCAGCCCGAGCCCGCACCCGAACCTGCGGGGCCGGTCACGTTCGAGCGCATCGCGGCATCCTGGCCCGCCGTGCTCACGCGTCTGGAGAGCGTGAGCCGGGCCTCGTGGCTGGTGGCCACGGGCACCCAGCCGCTGGCCTACGACGTCGACAGCGAGGTGCTGACCCTCGGGTTCGCGAGCCCGTCCGACGTTCCGCGCTTCAAGGGAACGGTGCCCGGTCAGGGCCCGTCCGACCACCTGCGCACGGCGATCGAGCAGGAGCTCGGTGTCACCGTGAAGTACCGCCCTGCTCCGCTGCCTCCTTCGGGCGGCGGTGGCGGCGGCTCGGCCGCACCGCGCGGACCCCGCCCGGGTTCGGCGCCGGATCGGTCGTCATCCGACGACGGCGACGACGCGCCGGCCGCCGGCTGGGCTAATCCGATGAGCGCCCCCGAGCAGACCGGGGGAGCGGAGCGGCAGCAACGCGACTCCGCGGCATCCGCACCGTCGGCATTCGCGGCCACCTCGCGCCCGGCGGCGGCCTCGCGACCCGCGGCAGCCGCCGTGACCGAGTGGGCCGTCGCGCCCATCCCGACCTCAGCACCCGAGCCGGCAGTCGCCGTGGCCGCGCCTCCCGCACCCGTGCAGCAGCAGTTCCCCGTCGACGAGGAACCGGCGGATGCCGAAGCGGCGTCCGCCCCGTCGCTGCCGCGCGACGGTGCAGTCGATGCGCCCCCGCCGCCGGACGACTACCCGCCGTACGACGACGATCCGCCCTACGACCCCGAGTACGACGAGCCGGGTGGCGCCGTGCCGCCGCAGCGGCCGTCCGCCACAGCGCCCCAGGCCGCCGCGCCCCAGGCTGCAGCGTCCCAGGCGGCAGCGCCCCAGCACGCCGCGCCTCAGCAGAAGGCATCCGCGCTGCAGGCGGCATCCGCGTCACGCCCGGCACCCGCCGCGCCCGTGGCGAGTGCCCGGCCGTCCGCTCACGACGGCGTCGAGCGCCGCGGTGAGGCCGTGATCCGCCAGGTGCTCGGCGCGAGGTTCCTGCGCGAAGAGCCGTTCCAGCCCCAGACGAGGTTCAACTGATGTACGACGGCATCGTCCAGGAGCTGATCGACGAATTCGGCCGGCTCCCCGGCATCGGCCCGAAGTCCGCACAGCGCATCGCATTCCACATCCTTCAGACGCCGTCGTTCGACGTCGCCCGTCTGTCGGAACTGCTCACCGAGGTCCGCGCCCGCGTGCGCTTCTGCGAGATCTGCGGCAACGTCTCCGAGCAGGACCGTTGCGCGATCTGCCGTGACCCGCGCCGCGGCGCAGAGCTCATCTGCGTCGTCGAGGATGCGAAGGACGTCGCCGCCATCGAGCGCACCCGCGAGTTCCGCGGGCTCTACCACGTGCTCGGCGGCGCCATCAGCCCGATCGCCGGCATCGGACCGGACGACCTGCGCATCGCCCAGCTCATGACGCGCCTGGCAGACGGGACGGTGCAGGAGGTCATCCTCGCCACCAACCCCAACCTCGAGGGCGAGGCGACCGCCAGCTACCTCAGCCGGCTGCTGACGAGCATGGACATCGCCGTCTCGCGGCTGGCATCCGGGTTGCCCGTCGGCGGCGACCTCGAGTACGCGGACGAGGTGACGCTGGGGCGCGCCTTCGAGGGCCGTCGCCGCCTGTGACCGCGCAGCACGCCGGGTTCACCCGGAAGGGCTGGATCCTCTTCGCCGTCATGTCGGTGGTCTGGGGCATCACCTACCTGTTCATCAAAGAGGCAGTCGCCTCGTACTCGCCGCCCGCCGTCGTCTCGGCCCGCACCCTGCTCGGCGCCCTGGTGCTGCTGCCGTTCGCGATCCGCAGCGGCGCACTGAAAGCCGCCTGGCGGCACTGGCCCTGGGTGCTCGCCTTCGGCATCGTCGAGATGGCAGGACCCTTCCTGCTGCTCAGCCACGCCGAGACGCAGCTGCCCTCCGGGCTCACCGGGCTGCTCGTGGCCACCGTGCCGCTGTTCGCGGTGATCATCGCGCTGCTGCGCGGCGACCGCTCAGCACTCGCACCGGTGCGCCTGGGTGGACTGCTCCTCGGCTTCGTCGGCGTCGCGGTCGTCGTCGCGGGCCCCGGACTCTTCCCGAGCGGACCGGCCAGCGCCTTCGCGATCGGCGAGATCCTGCTCACCGCCGTGCTGTATGCGATCGCGCCGTTCATCATCGCCCACAAACTCGCCGACGTCCCCTCCATGGGCACGATCACCCTCGCGCTGTTCGCGATCGGCCTGGCATACCTGCCGGCGGCGCTGCTCACCCAGCATGACCTGCCGACCCTGCGCTCGACGATCTCGCTCGGGCTGCTCGGCGTGATCTGCACCGCGCTCGCGTTCGTGGCGTTCTTCGCGCTGATCCGCGAGGTCGGGCCGGTGCGCGCGCCGCTGTTCACCTACGTGAACCCGGTCGTTGCGATCATCCTCGGCACGCTCGTGCTCGCCGAGCCGATCACCCCCGGTCTGCTGCTCGGGTTCCCGATCGTGCTGGCCGGATGCTGGCTCGCCGCCACCGGAGGGCGCCTGCGGCCGCCGCGCAATCGCACCGACCCCGAGCTCACGGTCCCGGGCGCACCGCCTGTCGAAGGCTGAGCGGCAGCGCTTCCGGCGCGCCGCTGCGGACTGATCTGAGCCGCGCGGCCGGTGCAGAGGTGAGCCACCCGTCACATGCCTGCGACGGCATAGGCCGCGTCCGTAGAATGTGCGTGGGCGGATCCGCCCATCGTCCCCGGGAGTGATCGTGGCCCTGATCGTGCAGAAGTACGGCGGTTCGTCCGTCGCCGACGCAGAGAGCATCAAGCGCGTCGCCAAGCGCATCGTCGACACCCGCCGCGCCGGGCACGACGTGGTCGTCGCCGTCAGCGCCATGGGTGACACGACCGACGAGCTGCTCGATCTCGCACACGAGGTCGCTCCCATCCCCGCACCGCGCGAGCTCGACATGCTGCTCTCCAGCGGTGAGCGCATCTCGATGGCGCTGCTGGCGATGGCCATCCACTCGATGGGCTTCGAGGCCCGCTCGTTCACCGGCAGCCAGGCTGGCATGATCACCGACTCCCACCACGGCAAGGCGCGCATCGTCGACGTCACCCCGGTGCGGCTGCGTGAGGCGCTCGACGAGGGGGCGATCGTCATCGTCGCCGGCTTCCAGGGCTTCAACCGCGACACCCGCGACATCACCACCCTCGGTCGCGGCGGCTCCGACACCACCGCCGTCGCGCTGGCCGCCGCTCTCAAGGCCGACGTCTGCGAGATCTACAGCGACGTCGACGGCATCTACACCTCCGACCCGCGCATCATCCCGCGGGCCCGCAAGCTCGACCACGTCTCCAGCGAGGAGATGCTCGAGCTCGCCGCCAACGGCGCCAAGGTGCTCTACATCCGCGCCGTCGAGTACGCACGCCGTCACGGCGTCCTCATCCACGCCCGGTCGTCGTTCTCGTCGGCCGAGGGCACCTACGTTCTGGCCGAGGGCATGAAGAACCCTCGCGCATCCGAGGGAGCAGCCATGGAAGAACCCATCGTCGCCGGCGTCGCCACCGACCTCAGCCAGGCCAAGATCACCGTGGTCGGCGTGCCCGACGTGCCGGGCAAGGCCGCCGAGATCTTCAAGATCGTCTCGAAGTCGGGTGCCAACGTCGACATGATCGTGCAGAACGTGTCGGCCGCCTCCACCGGGCGCACCGACATCTCGTTCACGCTGCCCAAGGCCGACGCCCCCGGCACGATCAAGGCGCTCGCCGCCGAGCAGTCCGAGGTCGGCTTCGAGAACCTGCTGCACGACGACCAGATCGGCAAGCTCTCGGTGGTCGGCGCGGGCATGCGCACCCACTCGGGTGTGTCGGAGATCCTGTTCGAGGCGCTCAGCGCCGGCGGCATCAACATCGAGATGATCTCGACCTCCGAGATCCGCATCTCGGTCGTGCTGCGCGGCGACGACCTCGCCGAGGCCGCTCGCACCGTGCACAGCGCCTACGGGCTCGACAGCGAGATCGAAGCCGTCGTCCACGCCGGCACCGGCCGCTGAGGCACTCCACGCTCAGGCGCTCCGCGCTCCGTGCTCCGGGGCACACCTGCACGACCGGGGAACACCTGCACGACCGGATCGCCGAATCCGTCGTGCATCCGTTCCCGCATCGTGCATCCGTCCCTGCGCCCGACCGCGACCTCGTCACCACGCGTCCCCACCCGCCCGGGAGCAGGTAGACTCACCGCAACCCTGACATCGGCGCCAGGCGCAGCAACCGCACCCTGGAGCTGAGCCTGGCGCATCGTCTTCACGCCAAGGACCCTCATGACCCGTATCTCCGACTCAGGATTCTCGATCGCCATCGTCGGCGCCACCGGCCAGGTGGGCACCGTCATGCGCGACATCCTCGCCGAGCGCGCGTTCCCGATCCGCGAGCTGCGGCTGTTCGCCTCGGCACGCTCGGCCGGCAAGGCCATCGAGTTCGGCGGTGCGCAGGTCATCGTCGAGGACGTCGAGACCGCGGATGCCGCCGGCATCGACATCGCGCTCTTCTCCGCCGGTGCCACCGCGAGCCGCGCCTACGCGCCGAAGTTCGCCGCCGCGGGCGCGGTCGTCGTCGACAACTCCAGCGCCTGGCGCATGGACCCAGAGGTGCCGCTGGTGGTCAGCGAGGTCAACCCGGATGACATGGACGTGCGCCCCAAGGGCATCATCGCCAACCCGAACTGCACCACCATGGCGGCCATGCCCGTGCTGAAGGCGCTGCACGCCGAGGCCGGCCTCGAGCGCCTCATCGTCAGCACCTACCAGGCGGTCTCCGGCTCCGGCCTCGCCGGTGCCGAGGAGCTGCTCGGACAGGTCGAGGGCGTCCTCGCCCAGGGCGACACGCTGCGCCTGGTGCACGACGGCTCGGCCATCGACTTCCCGCAGCCGGAGAAGTACGTCGCCCCGATCGCGTTCGATGTCATCCCGATGGCCGGCTCAGTCGTCGACGACGGCGACAACGAGACCGACGAGGAGAAGAAGCTCCGCAACGAGAGCCGCAAGATCCTCGGTCTGCCCGACCTGCGCGTGGCGGGCACCTGCGTGCGCGTGCCGGTCTTCACCGGCCACTCCCTCTCGATCAACGCCGAGTTCGCGAACGACATCACTCCCGCACGGGCGTACGAGGTGCTGGCATCCGCTCCCGGCGTGGTCGTCGACGAGGTGCCGACACCGCTGCAGGCCGCTGGCAAGGACCCGAGCTTCGTGGGCCGCATCCGCGCCGACCAGTCCGCCCCCGAGGGCAAGGGTCTCGCGCTGTTCATCAGCAACGACAACCTGCGCAAGGGCGCGGCGCTGAACGCCGTGCAGATCGCCGAGGAGCTCACCCGCCGCCTCGTCCCCGCCTCCGCCTGACCCGTTTCTGCGTCTATTCGTCACTTCGTCGCGTTATCCGGCCCGGATTCCGGTACTTCGTGACGAATAGACGGAAGGTGGCGGGCGAAGGGGGGAGTGGATCTGGCGACTAGGATGGTCGGGTGACCGAAACCGTCGATGTCGTTCTGATCGGTGGGGGCATCATGTCCGCCACGCTGGGTACGCTGCTGCGCGAGGTGCAGCCGGACTGGAAGATCGTCGCCTACGAGCGACTCAGCGACGTCGCCCAGGAGAGCTCGAACCCCTGGAACAACGCCGGCACCGGTCACGCCGCGCTGTGCGAGCTGAACTACATGCCGCAGACCGACGGTCCTCTCGACCCGGCCAAGGCGATCGGCATCAACGAGCAGTTCCAGCAGAGCCGCCAGTTCTGGTCGAACCTCATCGCCCGCGGCGTGCTCGACGAGCCCTCGACGTTCATCAACTCGACGCCGCACATGACCTTCGTGCGCGGCGAGAAGGACGTCGCCTATCTCAAGGCCCGCTACGAGGTGCTCAAGAAGGAGCCGCTGTTCGCCGGCATCGAGTACAGCGAGGACTCGCGCGTCATCAACCAGTGGGCGCCGTTGCTCATGCAGAAGCGCCGCAAGGGCGAGCCGTTCGCGGCCACGCGCGTGCCTTCAGGCACCGACGTCGACTTCGGCGCGCTCACCCATCAGCTGTTCGACCACCTCGCCTCGACTGGCGCCCGGGTGTACACCGACCACGAGGTGCGCTCGCTGAAGCGCCAGCAGGACGGTACCTGGCTGATCAAGTACCGCCAGACCATCGGCCGCACCCCCGGCGAGATCAAGGCCCGCTTCGTCTTCGTGGGCGCGGGCGGCTGGGCGCTCAAGCTGCTGCAGAACAGCGGCATCCCCGAGATCAAGGGCTACGGCGTCTTCCCGATCGGCGGGCAGTTCCTCAAGACCAGCAACCCCGCCGTGGTCGCCCAGCACAAGGCGAAGGTGTACTCGCAGGCATCCGTCGGCGCACCGCCGATGTCGGTGCCGCACCTCGACGCCCGCGTCGTCGAAGGGGAGTCGTCGCTGCTGTTCGGCCCGTTCGCCACGTTCAGCCCGAAGTTCCTGAAGAACGGCTCGCTGCTCGACATCGTCTCGCAGGTGCGCCCGCACAACCTGGGGCCGATGCTGCGCGTCGCCCTCGCGAACCCCGACCTCATCACCTACCTGCTCGGCGAGCTCGTCAAGACGCACGCGAAGAAGGTCGACGGGCTGCGCACGTTCATGCCCACTGCGAAGGACGAGGACTGGACGCTGATCCAGGCCGGCCAGCGCGCGCAGGTGATGAAGAAGGACCCCAAGAAGGGCGGCATCCTGCAGTTCGGCACCGAGGTGATCGCCTCGGAGGACGGCTCGATCGCCGGACTCCTGGGTGCTTCCCCCGGAGCGTCGACCGCCGTGCCGATCATGCTGGGGCTGCTCAAGCGCTGCTTCCCCGAGCAGTACGCCGGGTGGGAGCCCGCGCTGCGCGAGCTCATCCCGACGATGGGTGAGACGCTCAACGACGACCCGGATGCTGCGGAGAAGTCGATGAGCGCCACCGCATCCGCCCTGTCCCTCACGGCCTGACGGACCGGCCGTGGCGAAGCTGTACTTCCGCTACGGTGCGATGAACTCGGGCAAATCGACCGCACTGCTGCAGGCCGCCTACAACTACGAGGAGCGCGGGCAGCGCGTGCTGCTGGCCAAGCCCGAGATCGACACCAAGGGCGCCTCGCAGATCGAGAGCCGCCTGGGCGTCACTCGCGAGGTCGACTTCCTGATCGGCCCGGATGACGATGCCAGGGCCCTGTTCGCCGAGCAACGCGAGCGGGTGCGTCGCGAGGGCGAGGATGAGCTGCTTCCGACCGAGCCCGTCGACGTGGCCTGCCTGCTCATCGACGAGGCGCAGTTCCTGTCTGAGGAGCAGATCGACGACCTGTTCCGCATCGCCGTGCTCGACGGCATACCGGTGATGGCCTACGGCATCCGCAACGACTTCCGCACGCACGCGTTCCCGGGCTCGGCGCGGCTGCTGGCCATCGCGCACTCGCTCGAGGAACTGAAGACGATCTGCCGGTGCGGGCGCAAGGCCGTGTTCAACGGCCGCGTCGCCGACGGGCGCTTCGTGTTCGCCGGCGACCAGGTGGCGATCGACGGGGCGTCGGTGACGTACGAGTCGCTGTGCGGCAACTGCTACCTGGAGGAGTCCGGCGGCGAGCTGGGCTGAGGCCGGCATCAGGCGGGGCGGAGGGGAGGGGTGTTCCCTGCGCTGAGTCTGGGGCACGGGCTCCGGAGCGTTCCCGCCGCTCGCAGAGCGGGTGGCCCCTCCCGCTTCGCGGGTCCCTCCCCGATGCTCGCTCCGGGAACGCTCCTACGCCCTCTCTGTTCTGGCCTGCCCAACTTGTGGTGGGGAGGAAGGAAGGGTTTGCGTGGTCTGACCACACCGGCTATTCTGTGGTCAGACCACAGGAGGACGGATGCCGCAGACGACGGAGACGCAGCGCGCCTGGCGCACCGTGCTCGCACGCATCGAGAGCGACCTCCTCGAGGGCGTGCTCGGCCCCGGTGACCGGCTGCCGTCCGAACGCGACCTCGCCGCCGACCTCGGCGTGGGCCGGTCGAGCGTCCGCGAGGCGCTGCGCGTGCTGGAGGTCATGGGCCTGATCCGCACGGCCACCGGCTCCGGACCGCAGGCCGGCGCGATCGTGATCGCGGCGCCCTCGGGTGGCATGTCGACCCTGCTGCGCCTGCAAGTGGCCGCACAGGGCTTCCCGCTGGCGGATGTCGTGCAGACCCGTCTCGTACTCGAAGACGCCGTCGCGCAGCGACTCAGCACCGACCCCGCGCGCGACCTGGCCGGCGTGCGCGGCATCCTCACCGCGATGGATGCCGACGGCCTCACCGCGCCCGAGTTCCTCGCCCTCGATGCCGAGCTGCACTACGCCCTGGCCGAGGCGTCGGGGAACACGGTCATCGCCGCCACCATGGCGGGGCTGCGCACCGCCATCGAGTCGTACGTGCTCGAGGGGTCGGCGCGCATCGAGGACTGGGATGCCATGGCCGCGCGACTGCGCGCCGAGCACCACGAGATCGTCGACGCGATCGATGCGGGCAGGACGGATGCCGCGCGCGTCCACATCCGCGCGCACATCACCGGCTACTACCGCGCCGCGGGCCTCGTGCCCGAGACGCACTGACACCCACCAGATCAGGGCCTGTGCGGCCCGTCCATCCGAACGAGAGGAACGCCATGGTCCAGCGCCAGGTGCCCAACCCCGCCGAGCTGCTCGAGCTCATGAAGTTCAAGAAGCCCGAGCTCAACGGCCGCAAGCGCCGTCTCGACGCCGCGCTCACGATCTACGACCTGCGCGACATCGCCAAGCGGCGCACCCCCAAGGCGGCCTTCGACTACACCGATGGCGCCGCCGAGGGCGAGCTGTCGCTGGCGCGCGCGCGACAGGCGTTCGAGGACGTCGAGTTCCACCCCGGCATCCTCAAGCCCGCGCCGACCGTCGACACCAGCGTCGACATCCTCGGCGGGCCCTCGGCGCTGCCGTTCGGCATCGCGCCGACCGGCTTCACGCGTCTCATGCAGACCGAGGGCGAGGTGGCGGGCGCGGGTGCGGCAGCTGCCGCCGGCATCCCGTTCACCCTGTCCACGCTCGGCACCACCTCGATCGAGGGCGTCAAGGCCGCCACCCTTCGCGAGCCTCAGGGACCGGTACCCGGCCGCAACTGGTTCCAGCTGTATGTCATGCGCGATCGCGAGATCTCCTATGAGCTGACCCGCCGTGCCGCCGCCGCCGGCTTCGACACTCTGCAGTTCACCGTCGACACCCCGGTGGCCGGTGCGCGCCTGCGCGACAAGCGCAACGGCTTCAGCATTCCGCCGCAGCTGACCCTCGGCACGATCATCAACGCCATCCCGCGGCCGTGGTGGTGGTTCGACTTCCTCACAACCCCCAAGCTCGAGTTCGCCTCGCTCAGCACCACCGGCGGCACCGTCGGCGAGCTGCTGGATGCCGCGATGGACCCCACGATCAGCTACGACGACCTGGCCGTCATCCGCGATCTGTGGCCCGGCAAGATCGTCATCAAGGGCGTGCAGAACGTCGAGGACTCGGTGCGGCTCAAGGATGCCGGCGTCGACGGCATCGTGCTCTCCAACCACGGTGGCCGCCAGCTCGACCGTGCGCCCATCCCGTTCCGCCTGCTGCCACACGTGCGCAAGGCCGTCGGCGACGACTTCACGGTCATGGTCGACACCGGCATCATGAACGGCGCCGACATCGTGGCATCCGTCGCCCTGGGGGCCGACTTCACCCTCATCGGCCGCGCCTACCTCTACGGCCTGATGGCCGGCGGACGTCAGGGCGTCGACCGCACCATCGCCATCCTGCGCACCGAGATTGAGCGCACGATGCGCCTGCTGGGAGTCTCGTCGCTCGCCGAGCTCGAGCCGAAGCACGTCACGCAGCTGTCGCGCCTTGTGCCCGTCGCCGCGGATGCTGCAGAGTCGGTCGTGCGCTGACAGCTGTTACGCCTGCGGATGCCGCGTGCCGGTGCCGTCCACCACGTCGCATGTCCCAGCAACGGCGGGTCTGGATGCTCCGGACCCGCCGTTTCTGAGACACGGCCCGGCGGCATGTCTCACTTGCTGCGGGTGTGCGGGGAAGTGACCTGCAAGAAGTGGGACATGCCGGTGGATGCGGTCGGCGGCCAGTGGATGCCGTCAGCAGCTGGAGGACGCCGTACGCGCGCCGTCCAAGGATGCCGGCACGTGGGTGCCGTACCGGATGCCGTACGCGGATGCCGTCTGCGAAGGCCCACACGAGGTCGCATGTCTCAGAAAGGGCGGGTCTGGATGCTCCGGACCCGCCCTTTCTGAGACACGGCACAACTGCGTGTCCCACTTGCTGCGGGTGTGCGGGGACGTGACCCGCAAGAAGTGGGACATGCCCGCGGGATATGGCGCCCTCAAGCAGGACGCCCGCAGAAGACCTCAGTGCCCGACGGGCGCGGGGAGCGTCTCGAGGAGCGCGTCGAGCTTGTCGGCGGTGTCCTGCCAGCCCTCCACGGGCACGGAGGGGACCCCGATCTCAAGGACCGGGTAGTCGTTCCCGCCCTCGTCGAGGCGGTCGCCGTAGAACAGCATCTCGGACAGGGCGATACCGGTGTGCTCAGCCAGCCGCTGCATCCCGTACGCCTTGTCGATACCCGCACGAGTGATGTCGATCGACGTCGATCCACCCGAGCGCACCTCGAGCTCGGGCAGGCGCGCGGCGACGGCATCCCGCAGCTGCATGCGCTTCTCACCGGTCGGATCCCAGTCGTGCTTCGCCTCGCGCGGGGCCTGCTGGCCCAGCGCCGAGAAAGTGATCTGCGAGCCGCGGTCCTCGAGGATCTCGCCCCACGGCTCGCTCTCCCACAGCCCCAGGCGCTCGGCCTCTTCGCGCAGGGCGACCATCGCGCCGGTCTTCTCGGCGACGGTCAGGTCGTGCGCGTACAGCGTGCTGAACCCGGTGCCGTCGTGGCGCAGGTAGCGCGTGCCGCAGGTGGGCAGCAGGTGCAGCCGGGCCAGATCGGATGCCGAGGCGTCCTCGAGCTGCGCGACCACCTGGGTGCGGAACTGCGTCTCGTTGCCGCCGGAGATGATGGCGACCTCGACGCGCTGCAGCAGCGCCAGCAGCAGAGCGGCGATGCGGTCGTCGATCAGGCCCTTCGAGGGCGCAAGCGTGTCATCGAGGTCGAAGGCGACCAGGCGCGGTGCAGTCATGATGAGTCCAGGATAGTCGAGGGCGCTCAGGATGCCCGGTGCCGGACAGCCGTGCACGGCGCCGGGCATGAGAGAAGGGACCCGCCTTCGGCGGATCCCTTCTCATTCACTGTCGGGGTGACAGGATTTGAACCTGCGGCCTCTTCGTCCCGAACGAAGCGCGCTACCAAGCTGCGCCACACCCCGTTTTCGCAACCGTTCAAGTCTACATGCGAAGCGCCGCAACGACGAATCGGCAGCCTCCCGGGCGCGGCACTGCAGCCGCTCCGCACCGGTTCAGGCAGAACGTGCGGTGAGCGTCAGCAGCGTCGCTTCCGGGCGGCATGCGAAGCGTACCGGTGCGTAGATCGAGTGCCCGCAGCCGGCGCTCACGTTCAGCGGCACCGTACGACCGCGGTGGGTCCAGGTGCTCAGCCCCTTGGCCTGCTTGAGCGGGATGTCGCAGTTCGCCACCAGGGCGCCGAACCCGGGCAGGCACACCTGGCCGCCGTGCGTGTGGCCGCCGAACACGGCATCCGCTCCGAGGTCGACGAGCCCGTCGAGCACCCGGCGGTACGGCGCGTGGGTGACCCCGAGCACCGAGGCGCCCTCCGGGCGCGGTCCCAGCGCGTCCAGGGCAGCAGGCAGCGCACCGAGGTCGTCCCAGTCGCGGTGAGCGTCATCGACGCCCAGGAAGTCGATGCTGCTGCCGGCGACGTCCATCCGGACCGCCGCGTTGTTCAGCGACGTCCATCCCAGCTCGCCGGTGAAGAAGTCATCCATCGCGTCGGTGTCGAGCATCTCGGGCGAGTGCACCCGCTTCGACGGGCCCGCGAAGTACCGCAGGGGGTTGCGCGGCGACGGCGCCAGAACGTCGTTCGAACCGTGCACGAAGACCCCGGGGATGCCGGCGAGCGGAGCGAACGCGCGTCGGATGCCGTCCAGGCCCTCGCGGTGGCCCAGGTTGTCACCCGTGTTCACGACCAGGTCGGGCTCGAGCGCCGCGAGCGACGCCAGCCAGTCCTGCTTGCGATGCTGCCAGGGAGCCATGTGCGCGTCGGACAGGTGCAGCACGCGGATCGGTGCACTGCCCGGCGCCAGCGCCGGCGCGCTCACCCCGCGGACGGTGAAGAGGTAGCGCTCGATGCCGATGCCCCAGACTGCTGCCGCGACACCGGCGGCCCCCACCGCGCCGAGCGCGATGAGGGCCGGGTGTGCGGAGCGTCGGGGGGTCAATCGTCCTCCGGTTCGCACGTCAGCGTGATGACCGTTCCGGGCGGGGCCGCACCGGCGGCCGGGTTCTGCCCGGTCACGGTGTCTCCACCCTTGCAGCCATCACCGCTGACGGTGAATCCGGCATCCTCGAGCGACTTCTTGGCCGCTGCGAATTTGGCGCCCGTCACCGGGGGCACATCGACCGCCGGAGCCTTGCCGGTGCTCGGACTCAGCGTGACCGTGGTGCCGCTGGGAACCTGGCCGGCACCCGGCGTCTGCGCCGCCACGAGACCCGCACCCACGGTGCTGTCGATCGGGTCGCCGACCTGCACCGAGAACCCGGCATCCTGGATGATGTCGGTGGCCTCTTCGATCGAGCGTCCGACGACATCGGGCAGGTCGCGCATCACACGGCGGGTGAGCTCGCGGTCGGGCTCGGGGAACCGGCCGCCGGGGTAGAACTCGTCGGCGGCGCGCTGCAGCGCCTTCGAGACCGTGTAGCGGACGGTGTTCAAAGCCCGACCGCCGAAGTACTCCCGGTTGAGCCGGTAATCGGCGCCCGACACCTTGCCGGCGAACACGAAGGTGGCCGCCTTGGTGCTCGACATGGCCATCGCCGTGCCGGCGTTCTCGTGGGTACCGGTCTTGCCGATCAGCGGCGTGCCGTCGTAGGGGTTGGCCGGGCCACCGGTGCCGCCGTTCATCACACCCTGCAGTGCGTACGCCGCCGTGGCTGCGACCTCGGGGGAGAGCACCTGCGTGCAGGAGGACTCAGGCAGCTTCATCTCCTTGCCGTCGGTGCCGACGATCTTGTCGATCGCCTTCGGGGTGCAGTAGATGCCCTTGTTCGCAACGGTCGCGTAGGCGCCCGCCATCTGGATCGGCGCGATGTACTTCGATCCCAGGGTCGTGGGGTACGGGTCGTTCGGGGCGTCACCGGGGCCGGCGGGCTCGGTGACCGGCTTGCCGTTGCCGTAGTGCACGCCCATCGAGGTCGCCGTCTCGTTGATCTTGCACAGGTCGAGCTGCTGCGCCATGGCGAGATAGCCGGTGTTGAGCGAGGTGCGGGTGAAGTCCATCACGTTCGAGACGCGACCGCGGTTGTTGCCGAAGTTCTTGATGAGGTCGTCGTTCTTGATCGGATCGCCGCATCGGGTGAAGTCCGTGAACGTGCGCACGCGGCCGTCGAGCACCTCGTTGACCGAATGGCCCTGCTTGAGCCATTCGACCAGCGTGAAGAGCTTGTACGTCGAACCACCCGGGAAGCCCTCTGCGCTGCCGTGGTCCTTGTCTGCGGCGTAGACGAGGCTCGTCTCGCCCTTGGCCTTGTCGGCGCTGTCGGTCTCGTTGAAGGTGGTGTTCTGCACGATCGCGAGGATGCGGCCGGTGTCGGCCTCGATGGTCACGCCGGAGGCGCCGAAGCTCTTGCCCTCGAGGTAGACGGGGGCGTATTGCGCCATCGCGTCGTTGCCCGGCTGCTGCACCCGCATGTCGAGGGTGGTGAAGACGCTCAGACCGCCGCGGCGCAGCGTGTCCAGGCGTTCGGCGCGCGTGTCGCCGAACGCCTCGTCGCCCTCGATGACCGACTTGACGTACTGGCAGAAGTAACCCTGCTTTCCGGCGGCACCGCAGCCCTGCGCGGTGGGCTGGATCTGCGGGACGACGGCGGCCTCGGTGGCCGCCTTGTGCTGCTCCTGCGTGATCTTGCCATCGGCGAGCATGCGGTCGAGCACGTAGTTGCGGCGTAGCTTGGCATCCGCGTAGCCGTCCTCTTCGCTGTTGCGTGCCTTGCCGTCACCGTCGGTCCACGAGCCGCCGGGGCGGTCGAAGCGGAACCGGTTCGGGTTCTGCACGACGCCGGCGAGGGTCGCCGCCTGCTCGAGGGTCAGGTTCTTCGCGGTGGTGCTGAAGTAGTAGTTCGCCGCGGCCTCGATACCGTAGGTCTGACCGCCGAAGTTGGCCACGTTCAGGTAGCCGAGCAGGATGTCGTTCTTCGAGAAGTCCTTCTCGATCTGGATCGCGTAGCGCATCTCCTGCAGCTTGCGCTCGATGCCCTCGGCGCCGGTGGCCTGGGTGGCCTCGTACCAGCAGTCGCGCAGCTTCTCCTGGTAGTCCTCCTCGTTCGGAGAGACGTCCTGCTCGCACTTCTGGATCAGCACGTTCTTGACGAACTGCTGGCTGATGGTCGACGCACCGCGCGACGAGGTGCCCGCCACGTTGTCGATGACCGCCTTGATGGTGGCGCCGAGGTTCACGCCGCCGTGCGAGTAGAAGTTCTTGTCCTCACTGGAGAGGATCGCGTCGTACAGCACGGGGGAGACCTGGTCGAAGGTCACCGGCACGCGGTTCTGCTCGTAGAACCGGGCGAGCTCGAACGTTTTGCCGTCGGTGCCGGTGGCGTAGAAGATCGTGGGCTCCATCGGAGTGCCCGGGGTCAGGCTGTCGGGCAGCTCCTCGAAGATCGAGAGGGCCTGGGATCCGGTGACGCCGGCGATGGCGATGGCCGGGGTCACGGCCGCGGTCGCCAGCACGCCGGCGACCGCGCTCAGGCCGACGAGGCCGAGCAGTCCGCCGAGCACACCTTTCACCGTGCGATTCGTTTGAGGCATACGCTTGATCGTAGGGGAGTTCCCTGAATAGAAGCCTCGACGGCAGCATCCGAATCTGACCGTCGTCGACACCCAGGAGTGCCATGACCACGTGGGAGTATCTGACCACGCCGCTGCTGATCCACAACACCGCGGCCATCCTCAACAACTGGGGCAAGCAGGGCTGGGAGCTCGTGCAGGTCGTGCAGGGTCCCGAGGGCGGACTGGTCGCGTACTTCAAGCGCCCCGTCACTCAGGAGGGCGCCGCCAACGCCGGTCTCGCGGCAGCCGCCGAGGCGTCGCGCCAGTTCGAAGGCGGCCAGCAGTGAGCGTCGCGGCACGCCTCGACGAGCTCGGGCTGGAGCTGCCCGCCGTCGCCGCGCCGGTCGCGGCGTACGTTCCCGCCGTCGTGCACGGCGGACTGGTCTACACCTCGGGTCAGCTGCCCTTCTCCGACGGCGCGCTGCCCGAGACCGGCAAGGTCGGAGCCGGCGTCGACGCGGATGCCGCCAAGGGCTACGCCCGCACGTGCGCGCTGAACGCGCTCGCGGCGGCCGCGCAGGCCGCAGGCGGCCTGGACCGCATCGCCGGCGTGCTGCGGGTGGGCGGCTTCGTGGCGTCCGACCCGTCCTTCACCGGCCAGCCGGGCGTCATCAACGGCGCCAGTGAGCTGCTGGGCGAGATCTTCGGCGATGCGGGCAAGCACGCCCGCGCCGCCGTCGGCGTGCCCGTGCTGCCGCTGGACAGCCCCGTCGAGGTCGAGGTCACCTTCATCCTCGCCTGACGCGTCTCCCTCGACGCGCTCCCCTGAGCGCCGAAACCCCTCAGCAGTGTCGAAACCCCTCGTGAATCGCGTGATTCACGAGGGGTTTCGGCGCTCAGGAGGGGTTTCGGCGGGGTCGGGGTGGGATCACTTCACCTGGCTGGTGATGGTGCTCATCACGAGGGTGTCGGCGAGGGTGGTGGTGTCGCCGACCTCGCGGCCCTCGGCGACGTCGCGCAGCAGACGGCGCATGATCTTGCCCGAACGGGTCTTGGGCAGCTCGCCGACGACGTACACGTCGCGCGGACGGGCGATCGGGCCGATCTGCTCGCCCACCCACGTGCGCAGCAGCGTGGCCAGGCCCTCGGGGGAGTGCGCCTCGAGGTAGCTCTGCTTGATGATGACGAACGCGACGACCGCCTGCCCTGTCGTCTCGTCCGAGGCGCCGACCACGGCGGCCTCGGCGGTCGCCTCGTGAGCGACGAGCGACGATTCGATCTCGGTGGTCGAGAGGCGGTGGCCCGAGACGTTCATCACGTCGTCCACGCGGCCGAGCAGCCACAGGTCGCCGTCCTCGTCCAGGCGCGCGCCGTCGCCGGCGAAGTAGTAGCCCTGGCTCTCGAACTTCTCCCAGTACGTCTCCTTGAACCGCTCCGGGTCGCCCCAGATGCCGCGCAGCATGGCGGGCCACGGCTCGGTGATCACGAGCAGTCCGCCGTTGCCATTGCCGACGACGTTGCCGTCGTCATCCGTGACGCTGATCGAGATGCCGGGGACGGGCACCTGCGCCGAACCGGGCTTGGTGGCGGTGATGCCGGGCAGCGGGCTGACCATGATCGCGCCGGTCTCGGTCTGCCACCAGGTGTCGACGATCGGGGTGCGGTTGCCGCCGATGACCTCGCGGTACCACATCCACGCCTCGGGGTTGATGGGCTCGCCCACCGATCCGAGCAGGCGCAGGCTCGACAGGTCGAACTTCTGCGGGATCTGCCGGCCCAGCTTCATGAACGAGCGGATCGCGGTCGGTGCCGTGTAGAAGATCGTCACGCCGTACTTCTCGATCAGCTCCCACCAGCGACCGGGGTGCGGGGCGTCCGGGGTGCCCTCGTACATCAGCTGGGTGGCGCCGTTGGCGAGCGGGCCGTATGTGACGTAGGAGTGCCCGGTCACCCAGCCGATGTCGGCGGTGCACCAGAAAACGTCGGTCTCGGGATGCAGATCGAAGACGTACTTGTGGGTATACGCCGCCTGGGCGAGGTAGCCACCGGTGGTGTGCAGGATGCCCTTCGGCTTGCCGGTGGTGCCGGAGGTGTACAGGATGAACAGCGGGTTCTCGGCGGGGAACGCCTGAGCCTCGTGCTCGGCGGATGCCGCGGGCACCGCGTCGTGCCACCAGATGTCGCGCTCGTCGTCCCAGTCGATGTCGTTGCCGCCGCGCTTGACGACCAGCACGTGCTCGACGGTCTGCTGCTCGCCCTCGCCGTTGCGGTCGCTGAGGGCCTGGTCGACGGCGGGCTTGAGCGCCGAGACCTTGCCCTTGCGCCAGCCGCCGTCGGCGGTGATGACCAGCTTGGCGCCGGCGTCGTCGATGCGCGAGCGCAGGCTGTCGGCGCTGAACCCGCCGAACACGACGGAGTGGATGGCGCCCAGGCGCGCCACGGCCAGCATCGAGATGACAGCCTCGGGGATCATCGGCAGGTAGATGGCGACGCGGTCGCCGTGGCCGATGCCGAGGTCGGCGAGTACGTTCGCGGTGCGCTTGACCTCATCGGTCAGCTCGGCGTAGGTGATGCGGCGGGAGTCTCCCGGCTCACCCTCCCAGTGGATGGCCACGCGGTCGCCCAGGCCTGCTTCGACGTGACGGTCGAGGCAGTTGTAGGCGACGTTGAGCTCGCCGTCGTCGAACCATTTCGCGAACGGCGGGTTCGACCAGTCGAGCACCTGCGTGAACGGCTTGTGCCAGTGCAGGAGCTCGCGCGCCTGGTCGGCCCAGAAGCCCTCGCGGTCGGCGCGGGCGCGCTCGTACAGGGCGGGGTCGTCGATCGTCTGGGCGACGAACTCCTCGGACGGCGGGAACTTCCGCGACTCATCGAGGAGGTGGTCGATCTGGCTGCTCATGGCTCTTCGCTCCTTTGCGCGGGCTGATGGTCGTGTCGGGAACACGCACGTGACACGGTGAATCTAGCCGCATTTCGCGGGGCGGGCCTACTGTCGAAAGTCGGTAGTGCGTGTCGTTTGCGTCGATCCATCGCCATGCATACACTGACCTCAGCCGAATCTGATTCTGGCTTCAGCGCGCCCGACACCCCCGATTGCGGGCCTGCGCGTGGGCGGCATCTCATTCCCCCCGTGAGGTGCCGCCCTTCACGTTCTCCCGCGGGGTAGGGGCGGGGGCGGCGGCGATACGGCGCCTGGTCTTCCCCCTGCACAGTCACGCTTCTTCCGCAGTTGTGCACAGTCCCCGGCATCCGGGCCCGGCGGTGTCGCGGCGGCGACCTAGCGTCGTGGCATGCCCGAGCCCTTCGTCCTCCGCCCGCGCACCGCGGCGGCGCATCATGCCGACCCGGCCGTCCCGCAGAGCGTCGACCCGGCCTTCGGTGCGCTCGCCGAGTTCGTGCGCGATGAGCGGGTCACAGACATCTTCGTCAACGGGGCCACCGGCCTGTTCGTCGACCGGGGTGAGGGTGCCGAGCGCGTCACGCAGTGGCATGCGTCGGAGCGGGAGGTGCGCGATCTCGCGGTCGCATTGGTCGCCGCCGGCGGCCGGCATCTCGATGACCAGTCGCCCTGCGTGGATGTGCGGCTCGACGATGGCATCCGCGTGCATACGGTGCTCGCGCCGGTGGCGGCGTCGGGCACGGCGCTGTCGATCCGGGTTCCGCGGGTGCTCGGCGCCGACCTCGACGCACTCGCCGCCTCTGGCACCTTCACCCCGGCGCAGCGGAGCTGGCTGGGGCGCCTGGTCGCCGACCGCGCCAACATCCTCATCACCGGCGGCACGGGCACGGGCAAGACGACGCTGCTGACCGCGCTGCTCTCGCAGGCGGGGGAGCGGGAGCGGATCGTCACGATCGAGGACGTCGCCGAGCTGCGTCCTCGGCATCCGCACCACGTGTCGCTCGAGGTCCGCCAGGCGAACCTCGAGGGCGCGGGGCGGATCACCCTCACCACCCTCGTGCGGGAATCGCTGCGGATGCGGCCCGACCGCCTGGTCGTCGGCGAATGCCGTGGCGAGGAGGTGCGCGAACTGCTGACGGCGCTGAACACCGGGCACGACGGCGGCGCCGGCACGCTGCACGCCAGCGGCCTGGCAGACGTGCCCGCCCGGCTGGAGGCGCTGGGAGCGCTGGCGGGGATGGATGCGGTTGCGCTCGCGCGTCAGGCGGTGAGCGCGTTCACGATCGTGCTGCACCTGGAGCGGGCGGCCGATGGCCGCCGTCACATCGCGCACGCCGGGCGGCTCGCGCTCGCCGGTGACCGCCTCACTGTCGAGGAGGTGACGCCATGGTGACCCGGCTGCGGCTGCGGCTGCGTCGCCGGGAGCCGGATGCCGGGACGGCGGCCGCCGAGTCGGCATCCGCCGTGCGCACCCTGGCCGTTCTGCTGCAGGCGGGTGCGCGGCCGAAGACTGCGTGGCAGCACCTCGCCGACACCGGCCACCCCGTTGCCGTGCGGGTGAGCCGCCGCTGCGCGGACGGCGCGGAACCGGCCACCGCCATCGCCGAAGAGGGCGGCACCTGGTCGGACGTCGCCGCCGCCTGGGAGATCGCCTCGATCGTCGGCGCACCACTGGCCGAAGTGCTGCGCGCGCTCGCCGAGGCGCTGCAGGATGCCGCATCTGCGGCCGACGATGTGCGCATCGCGCTGGCCGAGCCTGCAGGGACGGCGCGCCTTCTGCTGTGGCTGCCGTTCGCGGGACTGCTGCTGGGGTTCGCGCTCGGGTTCGACACGGTCGGGGTGCTGGTGACGAACCCGTTCGGCATCGCGTGCCTGGTGGCGGGCATCGGTCTGGTGCTGCTGGCCCGGCTGTGGACGGGGCGCCTGGTCCGCTCCGCGCAGCCTCGGCCGCAGACCCCGGGCATGCACGCCGAACTGGTCGCGGTCGCCCTGTCCGGTGGCGCTGCGATCCCTCGCGCCCTGCGCCTGGTCGAGCACGCCTCGACCGCGCCGGAGGAGGATCGCCGCGCCGTCGACACCGTGCTGGAGCTCTCGCGCAGCGCCGGAGTGCCGGCCGGTGCGCTGCTGCGAGCCTCCGCGGCGCAGCAGCGGCACGAGGCGCGCGTGCAGGGGCGTCTGCGCGCGGCACGGCTCTCGTCGTCACTGCTGCTGCCGCTGGGCGCGTGCACCCTGCCCGCCTTCCTGCTGCTGGGCGTGGCGCCGCTGATGCTGAGCGTGCTCGGCTCCACTCCGCTGCCGATCTGATGCGAGCCGCCGACGTGAATCGCCGGAGACGTGAGACACGGGACGAGAGACGTCCCGCGAGAGAAAGAGAGAGAAGGAATGACATGACAGGGAACGAGCTGCCCGAACTGACCCGCAGCCGCGCTGCGCGGCTCTTCGCGGACGAATCCGGCGCGGCGACCGCGGAGTACGCCATCACCACCATGGCAGCGGTCGCCTTCGCCGGCTTGCTGGTGGTGATCATGCGCAGTGATGAGGTGCGGGGCATCCTCACGGACCTCGTGCGGCGGGCGCTGACGGTGTCGTGATGCGGCGCCGGCCCTCGCCGCCGGATGCCGCTGGGGAGCGCGGGTCGGTCGCCGCCGAGCTGGCGGTCGCCCTGCCCGCGGTGCTGCTCGCCCTCATGCTGGGCGCCGGTGCGTTGAGTGCCGCCGCCCAGCAGGTGGCGCTGCAGGATGCCGCGGCCGATGCCGCCCGGCTGCTCGGGCGAGGAGAGAGCAATGACCGGGCGGCCGGGGTCGTGCAACGGGCAGTCGGCGGAGCACGGTTGAGCGCGCACCGTGCGGACGGCCTGGTCTGCGCGGCCGCGTCGGCCGAGGTGCAGTTCGGGCGACTGATCAGCATCCCGCTGCGCGCAGAGAGCTGCGCGCTGGAGGGCGGACTGTGAACGGCGCCGAAGACCACGGCCCCGGACAGAGCATCCCCGAACAGAGCATCCCCGAACAGAGAATCCCGGAAGAGAGAGGAGGACCATCATGGCGGGCACCGCACTGGCCGCCGGCATCCTGACCGTCGCCGCGAGCCTGTCGCTGGGCCTTGCGGCCGTGGGCGGTGCGGCCGTCACCGCCCAGCGCACAGCAGGGGCCGCCGATGCCGCCGCCCTGGCCGCCGCCGACGCGGCCTCCGGCGCGATCGTCACCGGCGAGGAGCCCTGCGCGCTCGCCGCGCGGGTCGCCGCGGCGGCCGGCGGACGCCTGTCCGCGTGCACTCTCGACGACTTCGCGGCGACCGTCGAGGTGCGCAGCGCGTACGCTGGTCTGGTCGCCGCATCCCGCGCCCGTGCAAGGCAACCCGGGGGATGAGGTGACGATGATCCCTCGCCGCCGTCCCCTCCGGCATCCGAAGACCTCGCGTCCCCGTGGACCCTGTGACCCTGTGACTCCTCCAGGACGGCGGTGTGTATGGTGTGCTTCGGAGAAAGGACGCACTCTTGGCACAAGGCAAGAAGCTCGTCATCGTCGAGTCCCCGACGAAGATGCGGTCGATTCAGGGGTACCTCGGCGACGGCTACGAGGTGCTGAGCTCGGTCGGCCATATCCGCGACCTCGCCGACAAGAAGGACATCCCCGCCGCCGACAAGCAGGCGTACGGGAAGTACTCGATCGACGTCGAGAACGGCTTCGACCCCTACTACGTCGTCTCCGACCGCAAGACCAAGACCGTCGCCGAGCTCAAGCGCGCGCTGAAGACCGCCGACGAGGTCCTGCTCGCCACCGATGAGGACCGCGAGGGCGAGGCCATCGCGTGGCACCTTCTCGAGACCCTCAAGCCGAAGGTCCCCGTCAAGCGGATGGTCTTCCACGAGATCACCAAGGACGCCATCCAGGCGGCCGTCGGCCGCACCCGCGACCTGGATCTCGCGCTCGTCGACGCGCAGGAGACCCGTCGCATCCTCGACCGGCTCTACGGCTGGGACGTCTCTCCCGTGCTCTGGTACAAGGTCAAGTCGGGCCTGTCGGCCGGGCGCGTGCAGTCCGCGGCCACCCGCATGATCGTCGACCGCGAGCGAGAGCGGATGGCCTTCGTCTCGGCGGAGTACTGGGACGTCGAAGCGCAGGCGGCCTCGTCCGCGAGCGCTCAGGGGCAGGCGTTCGGCGTGCGCCTGGTGCGCGTCGACGGCGGACAGCTCGCCCGGGGCACCGACTTCGACGACACCGGAAAGCTCAAGAAGGCCGTCGTCGTGCTCTCCGAGGCCGACGCGACAGCCCTCGCCACCGCGGTCGACGCCGCAGCCACCGGCACCGTCAGCAAGGTCGAGGCCAAGCCCGGCACCCGCAGCCCCTACGCGCCCTTCACCACCTCCACCATGCAGCAGGAGGCCGGACGCAAGCTCTCGATGAGCGCGAAGCAGGCGATGAGCGTCGCCCAGCGCCTCTACGAGAAGGGGTACATCACCTATATGCGCACCGACTCGACGGCGCTGAGCACGCAGGCCGTCCAGGCCGCGCGCAGCCAGGCCGTCGCGCTCTACGGCGACGCCGCGGTGCCCCTGAAACCCCGCGTCTACAAGTCCAAGAGCAAGAACGCGCAGGAGGCGCACGAGGCCATCCGCCCCTCCGGCGAGACCTTCCGCACCCCGGCGTCGGTGGCCTCCGGCCTCGACCGCGAGGAGCAGCGCCTCTACGACCTCATCTGGAAGCGCACCGTCGCCAGCCAGATGGCCGACGCCAAGTACGAGACCACCACGGTGACCATCGAGGTGGCTGCGGCAGGCAAGAAGCTCGAGTTCACGGCATCCGGAACCGTCTACACCTTCAAGGGCTTCCTCGAGGCCTACGAAGAGGGGCGCGACGAGAAGCGCAACGCGCAGGACTCCGCCGAGAACCAGTCGCTGCCCGCCGTCGCCGTCGGCGACCGGCTGGCGGTGTCGGATGCCGCGGCCAAGGGCCACCGCACCACCCCGAAGCCCCGCTACACCGAGGCGTCGCTGGTGAAGGCGCTCGAGGAGCACGGCATCGGCCGTCCGTCGACCTTCGCCAGCATCATCGGCACCGTCATCGACCGCGGATACGCCACCAAGCGCGGCCAGGCGCTGGTGCCCACGTGGCTCGCGTTCAGCGTCGTCCGTCTGCTCGAGCAGCACTTCGCCGACCTGATCGACTACGACTTCACCGCGGCGCTCGAGGACGACCTCGACGCGATCGCACGCGGCGAGCAGAACCGGGTGGAGTGGCTGAAGTCCTTCTACTACGGCTCCGACTCGCAGGTCGGACTGCGCCAGGTGGTCGACAATCTCGGCGAGATCGACGCCCGCGCCCTGAACTCCACCCGCATCACCGACACCGCCACGCTGCGCTTCGGCAAGTACGGGCCCTACCTCGAGGTCGTCGACCCCGCCGACCCCGAGGCCAAGCCCCGCATCGTCAACGTGCCGGAGGATCTCGCCCCGGACGAGCTCACCGCCGAGAAGGCGCAGGAGCTCATCGACGCGCCCGTGGCCGGCGACCGGGTTCTCGGCGAGAACCCCGAGAACGGCAAGGTCGTCATCGTCAAGGACGGCCGGTTCGGCCCGTACGTGCAGGAGAACGACCCGGTCTCCGACGAGGATGCCGTCGACGAGACCACCGGCGAGGTCGTGGCGCCCAAGCCCAAGCGAGGCGCGAAGAAGGAGGCGGCTCCCAAGCCGCGCACGGCATCCCTGTTCCGCTCGATGTCGGTCGACACCATCGACCTCGACACAGCCCTGCAGCTGCTCAGCCTGCCCCGCGTGGTCGGCAAGGACCCCGATTCCGGTGAGGAGATCACCGCGCAGAACGGCCGCTTCGGGCCGTACCTGAAGAAGGGCACCGACTCGCGGTCGCTGGAGAGCGAATCGCAGATCTTCGACGTGACCCTCGAGAAGGCGCTCGAACTGTACGCGCAGCCGAAGTACGGTGCCCGCAAGGCATCCAGTGCGCTTGCCGAGTTCGACGCCGACCCGGTCAGCGGCAAGCCCATCCGCATCCGCGACGGCCGGTTCGGGGCCTACGTGACCGATGGCGAGACCAACGTCACGATCCCGCGCGGGCAGACACCCGACGACATCACCTTCGAGATCGCCGTGCAGATGCTCGCCGACAAGCGCGCCAAGGGGCCCGCACCCAAGCGCGGTCGCGCGGGTGCGAAGAAGGCCACGACGACCAAGGCCGCCGCGACGAAGAAGGCGCCCGCCAAGAAGGCGCCCGCCAAGAAGGCACCTGCCAAGAAGGCGGCGGCGACGGATGCCGAAAAGGCAGCGGCCCGCTCGGCCGCAGCCAAGAAGGCGGCGGCGACCCGCGCGGCCAACGCCGCGGCGAAGAAGCAGACTTCGTCGTGACCAACGGTCTCTGGGTCACCCTGGAGGGCGGTGACGGCTCGGGCAAGACCACCCAGGCCGCGCTGCTGGCGGAGTGGCTCTCAGGCCAGGGACGCACTGTGCTTCACACCCGCGAACCGGGCGGCTCCGAGGTCGGCACGCTGATCCGCGACATCGTCCTGCACCACCGCGGTGAGATCGCCCCGCGCGCCGAGGCGCTGCTGTACGCGGCCGACCGTGCGCATCACGTGGCCACGGTGGTCCGCCCGGCACTCGAACGCGGCGATGTGGTCATCCAGGACCGCTATCTCGACTCGTCGGTCGCGTACCAGGGTGCGGGACGGGTGCTGGATGCCGTGCAGGTGCGCGACCTGTCGCTGTGGGCGACCGAAGGCGCACTGCCCGACGTGACGGTGCTGCTCGACATCGACCCGGCCGCGGCGCGGCATCGGCTCGACGCGGACGACAAGCCGTTCGACCGGCTGGAGGCCGAGAAGGAGGAGTTCCACGCCCGCGTGCGCGATGCCTACCTGCGGCTGGCCGACGCCGAGCCCGGACGCTTCCTCACCATCGACGCGACGCTGCCCCCCAAGCAGATCGCCGAACTCGTCCGCACCCGCATCACACCCCTCCTCTGACCCTTCCCCCACCTCCGCCGAAACCCCTCCTGGTTGTCGAGACCCCTCGTGATTTGCGCGATTCATGAGGGGTGTGGACACTCACGAGGGGTTTCGGCGTGTGGGGAGAGGGGCATAGCGACGGGGCGTCGGATGCCGCGGATAGGCTGTACCCCATGACCACCACGCAGCTCGCTCCGTTCCCGTGGAGCGAGGTGTGGGGGCAGGATGCCGCCGTCGAGACGCTGCGGCACGCGGCATCCGATCCGGCCGCGCTCTCGCACGCCTGGCTGATCACCGGGCCGCCTGGCTCCGGCCGGTCGACGCTCGCGCACGCGTTCGCCGCGGCGCTCGTCGCCGAGCATCCGGGTGACGAGGCCGTCATGCGTCAGGTGCTCGCCGGCACCCACCCCGACGTCACCGCGCTGCGCACCGACAAGGTCATCATCACGATCGCCGAGGCACGCGCGCTCGTCGAGCGGTCGTACTTCGCCCCGTCCGCCGGCCGGTACCGCGTCATCGTCGTCGAGGATGCCGATCGCATGGTCGAGCGCACCTCCAATGTGCTGCTGAAGGCGCTCGAGGAGCCGCCAGAGCAGACCGTCTGGGTGCTGTGCGCCCCGAGTGAGGCCGATCTGCTGCCGACCATCCGCTCGCGCGTGCGCGCGCTGCGCCTGCGCGAGCCCGAAGTCGACGACGTCGCCCGACTGATCACCCTGCGCACGGGCGTCGACGACGCCACCGCCGAGCAGGCCGCCCGCCACGCGCAGCGGCACATCGGCATGGCGCAGCGCCTCGCCACCGACGACGCGGCTAGACGGCGCCGGGACGACACACTGCGCGCCGTACTCGGAGTCCGCGGTGTCGGCACGGCCGTCGAGGTCGCGGGCCAGATCATCCAGGCCGCCACCGACGACGCCAAGGCGCTGACCGCCGAGCGCGACGCCGCCGAGCGGGCCGCCCTGCTGCGCACGGTCGGGGTGGCCGATGGGCAGGCGGTGCCTCCGGCGCTGCGGTCGCAGATCTCCGCCCTCGAGGACGATCAGCGCAAGCGCGCCACCCGCAGCCTGCGCGACGGCATCGATCGCGTGCTCACCGACCTGCAGTCGCTGTACCGCGACGTGGTCATGCTGCAGTTCGGCCGCGACGGCGAGCTGATCAACCGCGAGCTGCGCGCCGAGCTCGACGCCGTGGCCGCAGCCTGGCCGATCGAGCGCACCCTCATCGCCCTCGACGCCATCGCCGGCACCCGCGAGTCGCTGGAGCGCAATGTCGCGCCGCTGCTGGCGACCGAGAGTCTTCTGGTGACCATCTCCAGCGGAAGGACCCCGTGATCCACCGAGCAGGGCGCCGTGCGCGCCGAACGATGACCGTGCTGGCGGGGCTGGCGGCGGCCGCCGTGGCCCTCACCGGCTGCCTGTACGCACAGATCCCCGACGCGCCCGCCTCGGTGACGCGCACACCCGACGCGGACGGGGTCAGCGAAGAGCTGCTGCCGTACTACTCCCAGGAGCTGACCTGGGAATCGTGCGGCGCCGGATTCGACTGCACCGACGTCACCGCACCGCTGGACTGGGAGAACCCGGCCGACGGCGAGATCTCGCTGGCGATCGTGCGCCACCAGGCGACCGGTCAGCACCAGGGGTCTCTGCTCATCAATCCGGGTGGCCCTGGCGGCAGCGGCTTCGACTTCGTCGCCGACAGCCTGACCTACGCGGTCGGCCCCGAGCTGATCGAGAACTTCGACGTGATCGGCTTCGACCCTCGCGGCGTCGGCCGCTCCACGGCCGTGCAGTGCCTGGATGACGAGGCGATGGACGAGTACAACTACGGCGTCATCGACGAACCGCGCAACACCCCCGAGTGGGAGGCCGAGCTCACCGCCCGCAACCAGGCGTACGCCGATGCCTGCGAGGCGAACAGCGGCGGCATCCTGCCGCACATCACCACGGTGAACTCCGCCCGCGACATGGACCTGATCCGTGCGGTGCTCGGTGACACCACCCTGAATTACATCGGGTTCTCGTACGGCACCTTCCTCGGTGCCACCTACGCCAAGCTGTACCCCGAGCGGGCGCAGCGCCTGGTGCTCGACGGCGCCATCGACCCCGCGGTCCCCGGCCTCGAGGTCGGGATGACGCAGGCGATCGGCTTCGAATCGGCCCTGCGGGCCTATCTCGCTGACTGTCTCGACACGGGTGAGTGCCCGTTCAACGGCACCGTCGACGACGCGCTGGCCGACTTCCGCGCCCTGCTCGCGACCGTCGCGCGCGACCCGCTGCCGAACGCCGACGGCCGGATGCTCACCGTCGACACCATGGTCACCGGCGTGATCACCGCGATGTACAGCCAGCAGAGCTGGCCGTATCTGACCCAGGGGCTCACCGCGGCGCTGCAGGGCGACGCGTCGGTGATGTTCGCGCTCGCCGACACCTACAACGCGCGCGATACCGACGGCACCTACCTCGACAACTCGGCCGAGGCGTTCCGCGCCTACAACTGCATGGACTACCCCGTCGAGGACGACAAGGCCGCCGAGGACGCGGCGCTGAAGGTGCTGGAGGAGAAGGCGCCCACCTTCGCCCCGTACTGGCAGGGGCCCGACCCGTGCGAGGTGTGGCCGTACCCGCCGGTCGGCGTGCGCGAGGCGATCGCGGCATCCGGCTCGGGCCCGATCGTCGTCGTCGGCACCACGAACGACCCGGCCACGCCGTACCAGTGGTCCGAGTCGCTCGCCGAGCAGCTCGAGAACGGCGTGCTCGTCACGCGCGTGGGCGAGGGCCACACCGGCTACAACAAGGGCAGCGCCTGCGTGGATGACGCGGTCGAGCAGTTCCTCATCGACGGAACCGTGCCGGAGGACGGCCTGCGCTGCGAGTGAGTCGCGGCAGGCCGGCTGAACGCTGACCGGCAGCCGCTGGGCGACGACGCGGCGTTGCCGCGCCTGATTGAACCGTGATTCAATTCCGGTGTCGGATGATCCGGTGCGAGGAGGCGCGGATGTCACATCATCGTGAGGCGGACCGGCGCGAGGAGCTGGTCGAGGCGGCCACCGCCATCGTGCGCGACTCGGGTTTCGGAGCGGCGTCGGTCAAGGCCGTCACGGCACGGGCGGGGATGAGCGCCGGGCTGCTGTACAGCTACGCCGCGGGACTCGAAGAACTGCTCGCCGAGGTGTTCCGCCGCTGCGCGGGCGCCGAGATGGCAGCGGTCGACCAGGCGATCACGACCGCCGAACCCGGGGATGCCACCGGCCGCCTGGTCGCTCTCATCGAGACCTTCGCGACCCGCGCGCTGCGCGGCGGACGGCTGGCGTGGGCGCTGCTGGCCGAGCCCGTCGGCCGGGCGATCAACGAAGAACGACTCGCCTACCGGCGCGGGTACGTCGGCATCCTCACCGACATCGTCACGCAGGGAGTGCGCGACGGCGAATTCCCCGCCCAGGATGCCCGCATCACCGCCGCGGGACTCGTCGGGGCGATCGGCGAGGCGCTGACCGGCCCGATCGCGCCCGTCCCGATCGAACAGGACGATCCGGATGCCGTCGTCGCGGCGATCACCGCACTGTGCCTGCGCGCGGTCGGCGCGCCTGCGGCATCCGACCCGGGTTCCCGGAGCCGGGGATGAGCACCCACGCGGTCGTCAACCAGGCGCCCGCCCGCGTGGACATCGACGAGTACGCGGCCAACACCGCCCTCGTCGAGGGCGTCGCGCGATACGACACCGGTTGGGCGGATGAGGCGCTGCACGCCACCGGCATCCGCGTAGGCACCGAGGAGTTCCAGCACGACGCGCGCCGCGCCCACCGGAGCAAGCCCGAGCTGCGCACGCATGACCGCTGGGGTCATCGCATCGACGAGGTGGACTACGACCCCGCCTATCACCGCATCATCTCGGCGGCCGTGGCCGACGGCGCGCACACCGCGGCGTTCGCCGAGCCCCGTCCGGGTGCGAACGTGGCCAGGGCGGCGACCTTCATGCTGTACGCGCAGATCGAGCCAGGGCACGCCTGCCCGGTGTCGATGACGCATGCCGTCGTCCCCGTCATCGCCCAGCATCCGGCGCTGGCGACCGAGTGGATGCCGCGGCTGCTGTCGCGGTCGTACGACGGCCGCCTGATCCCCGCAAAGCCGAGCGCGCTGTTCGGCATGGCGATGACCGAGAAGCAGGGCGGATCAGACGTGCGCGCGAACACGACGGTCGCGACACCGATCGGCGGCGGCCGGTACGAACTGACCGGCCACAAGTGGTTCTGCTCGGCGCCCATGTCGGACGCGTTCCTCGTGCTCGCGCAGGCACCGGGCGGCCTGTCGTGTTTCCTCGTGCCACGGCTGCGCGAAGACGGCACGCGCAACGCGATGCAGATCATGCGGCTGAAGGACAAGCTCGGCAACGCGTCGAACGCCTCGAGCGAGGTCGAATACGCGGGTGCGCTCGGGCACCTGGTCGGTGCGGAGGGGCGCGGAGTGCGCACCATCATCGAGATGGTCACCCGCACACGGCTGGACTGCATCCTCGGGTCGCTGGCGGGAATGCGCCAGGCGGTCGCCGAGGCGGCCTGGCACGTGCGCCACCGCGCCGCGTTCGGGCGGATGCTGATCGACGAGCCCGCGATGACCGGCGTGATCGCTGACCTGCAGCTCGAGGCCGAGGGTGTCACCGCCGCCGCGCTGCGCCTGGCCCGCGCCTACGATGACGACGCGACAGCGCAGGATGCAGGCTTCGCGCGCCTGGGCACCGCGGTGATGAAGTACTGGGCGTGCAAGCGCGGCCCCGCGCATGCGGCGGAGGCGCTGGAGTGCCTGGGCGGCAACGGCTACACCGAGGACTTCCCGCTGGCGATGCGCTACCGCGAGCAGCCCGTGATGGCGGTGTGGGAGGGGTCGGGCAACGTCATCGCCCTCGACGTGCTGCGGGCGCTGCAGCGCGAACCGGCGGCGTTCGAGGCCTTCTATGCCGAGGTGTCGCAGGCGCGTGGCGCGGATGCCCGGCTCGACGCGCACTTGGACTGCACCCGCGCGCTGGTGCGCTCGGTGGGGTCGGATGCTGCACCCGAAGGTCGTGCCCGCGGTCTGGTCAGCGCACTGGCCCTCGCACTGCAGGGTGCCCTGCTCGTGCAGCACGCACCGGCGGCGGTGGCGGACGGGTTCGTCGCATCCCGGCTCGGCGAGCAGGCCGGCGGGTTCCTGTTCGGCGAGCTGCCCGCCGGAGCGGATGCCACCGCGATCGCGGCCCGGGCCTGAAGAGCGGCCGCCCGGTTTCGCGGTGACGGCCTCGGCATAGTAGGATCGTTCATCGTGCCGCGGTTCACCGCGCACGCCACCTTAGCTCAGTGGTAGAGCATCCCACTCGTAATGGGAAGGCCGTCAGTTCGATCCTGACAGGTGGCTCAGACAAGGGCCCGGGATGCAGCATCCCGGGCCCTTCGCCGTGTCGCGGGCGGCGCCGATCAGATGATCGAGCGGCCCTCCGCCTTGGCCTTCCTGGCCTCCTTCACGAAGGCGCGGACGATGATCGTGAGCGTTCCCGCCACGATCACCGGCCACACCAGCACGTAGGCGGTCAGTGCGATGGTCGACGTGTCCATGTCAGTTCCTCTCGTTCTCGGCGGGCAGCGGCTTCTCGGCATCGGTGAGCTGAGCGAGCTCGAGATTCAGCTCGTCGGTGTCGATCGAGTCGAAGTCGCCGGTGCGCTGCTTGATGACGTCGAAGTCGAAGTCGGGCTTCCTGCTCGGCAGGGTGAGGGCCACGCACACGATCGTCGAGACCGCGTAGGCGACCAGCGACCCCGACAGCACCGGGTAGGTGTGCAGGAAGCCGATCGAGAACGGCGCGGCTGCCAGCGTCGCGACGGTGCCCACGATCAGCGCGACGCGCTTGCCGAAGAACCCGAATGCCATCAGGCCCAGCACCACGCCGATGCCGATCGTCGCCAGCACGTCCGAGACCAGGCCGAGCGGGCCCGCCAGCGGGATCCACTCGAAGCGCACGGGCAGGAACGCGGCCAGCGCGACCACGACCGACACCGAGAATGCGAGGTTGGTGACCCGGTTCCAGTAGAAGCTCGCGATCACGGGGAACACGAGCGCGCCCCAGAGCGCCCCGACGAACACCAGCAGGTCGAGGATGTTCAGCTGGCTGCCCGCGAAGCCCAGCCCGGCCACCATCGCCACGATCATGGTGATGCGGCCGATCAGCACCATCGTGCGCGGGTTCGCCTTCTTCTTGCCGGCGATGTTCTGGCCGTAGATGTCGGCCATCACGATCGACGACAGGGCCGTCAGGTCGGCATCCGCCGTGGATGACAGCGAGCCGATGATCATCACGAAGAACACGCACAGCAGCAGCGGCGACAGGTAGGTCGCGGCCATCTGCGGGATGAGGTTGTTCACGTCGCCGCCGGCTGGCGTGATGCCCGCGTACAGGGCGATGACCCCGAGCATCCCGATGCCGATGATCGTGGCGCCGTAGCCGAAGGTGGCGGTGATGAACGTCTTCTTGATCAGGTCCTCGCGCACGGCGAACAGGCGCTGTGCGATGGTCTGGTTGCCGATCGCATAGGCGAGCACCGCGGCGATGTACGGCGCACCCTGGTTGAAGAACGCGTCGGACGAGAAGAAGTCCGCCTGCTGCGGGGTCACGTGAGCGGCGCCGGCCTCGAACAGGCCGGGACCGCCGGCGGCGAAGAACACCACCGGGATGATCACGATCACCGCGCCGAGCATCGCGCACACCTGCGCGAAGTCGGTGAGCACCGAGGCGCGGAATCCCGACCATAGCGTGTACAGCAGCACGCCCGCACCGATGGCGATGATGCCCTGCGTGAACGTGAACGGCGAGAGCATCGAGATGAGCGCGCCGCCGGCGATGAGGTTGGAGGTCAGGCTGATGATGCTGCCGAGCACGTTGGACCCGGCGAGCATGAGCTGGCTGGAGCGGCCGTGGCGGGCGAACATCACCTCGGCGATGGTGTGCGCGCGGGGCGCGACCTGGCGGATGCGGCGGCCGAAGGGGTAGATCAGCAGGATCATCAGCGCGCCCCACAGGCCGTAGTGGATGGGGCCCGAGATGCCGTAGGTGTAGCCGGATGTCGCCGAGGCATACATCGAGGCCGCCCAGATCCAGGTGGCGGTCATGGATGCCGCCGAGATGCCGAAGCCGATGCGTCCGCCGCCGGTCATGTAGCCGTCGGCGTTCTCGGTGCGCTTGCGGATGCGCAACGACATGTACAGGCTGCCGCCGAAGAACAGCAGCATGAGCAGGACCACGACAGGTCCCGCCAGTGTTTGCAGGTTTTCCACGTTCTCTTTCTCTCTTGTCGAAGAAGCCGGCATCGATGCCGGCGAGCGGGCGACAGGAGAGCGCTAACGGGAGGGCAGCGTGGCCTTGAGAGGTCGGGAGAAGAAGGGCAGGTCAGGGGCGGGTCTCGCGCAGGCCGGCATACGGTTCCTTTCGTCAGCTGGCACGCGCGGATCGTCCCTCTCGCCGTCGAGGGATGCGCGCATGCTCGGACGGCAGAGCGTCCGAACGGAACCGGCAGGAGCGCAGGCGCTGCTCACGACGAGGCGCAGTCGTGGCGCGCCTGCCAGTGATGCATCAGCACCAGGCGGGCGCGCGCTCGCGAACGGCGGCAGCGCTGCGAGCGTGACCGGCCCGCCTCTCCACGGTAACAACCTGGGCGGGCAAGTCAAATGCGCGCGCGCGGCGTACGCTCGGAGCATGAGCAGAGCACTTCTCATCGTCGACGTGCAGAACGACTTCACCGAGGGCGGGGCGCTCGCGGTCGCCGGAGGCGACGCGGCAGCATCCGGCATCACCGAACTGCTCGCCGCCCGGGCGGGCGAGTACGCGGTGATCGTCGCCTCCCGCGACTGGCACGATGCCGAGGGCGACAACGGCGGGCACTTCTCCGCCGAGCCCGACTACGTGGACTCGTGGCCGGTGCACTGCGTCGCAGGCACCGAAGGCGCCGCCTACGATCCGCTGCTGACGACGGATGCCGTCACCCATCATGTGCGGAAGGGCCAGGGCCGTCCTGCCTACTCGATGTTCGAGGGCGTCTCCGACGACGGCGAGACCGTCGGCGCCATCCTCACGGCGCGCGGGGTGACCGAGGCGGATGTGGTGGGCATCGCCACCGATCACTGCGTGCGGGCGTCGGCGCTCGATGCCATCGCGCACGGTATGCACGTCCGCATCCTCACCGACCTCGTCGCGGGAGTCGGCGAGGACTCCAGCACCGCGGCGCTCGCCGAGCTCGCACACGCCGGCGCGGAGCTCGCGACGAGCGGGACGGCCGGATCCGTCGACTCCGACGCGTGAGAGGCGAGGGGATGCCGGCGCGGTGCGCGCTGCTGCTGCGCGCCGTGAACGTCTCGGGCCGCAATCGCGTGCCGATGGCCGAGCTGCGCGCTCTGCTGGCCGAGCGCACCGACCTGACCGGGGTGTCCACGTACATCGCCAGCGGCAACGTCCTGTGCGATCTGCCGGACGGAGCCGGCGGGCCCGATGGGTCTGACGGGCCTGGCGGGCTCGGCGCCGTGTGCGCGCAGGTGCGGGCACTGATCCGAGAGGCCTTCGACGTCGACACCCCCGTGATCGCCCGCACCCACGACGAGCTGGTCCGGGCACTGGCGGAGAACCCGTTCCCGGATGCCGCCGCCGACAGGATGCTGCACATCATGTTCCTCGAGTCCGAGCCGCAGGCCGGTGCCGTGCAAGCCCTGCAGGGGAAGCTGCTTCCCGGCGAGCGAGTCGCCCTGCAGGGGCAGGACCTGTGGATCGACTACGGCACCGGCGGGGCGGCGAGCACGAAGCTCACCCGGGCCGTCCTCGACCGGGCGCTCGGCACGGCCGGAACGGCGCGGAACCTGCTGACGCTGCGCCGGCTCGTCGAGCTGACCGGCGGCGAGCTCGAGAGCGGTACGATCGGGCGGCTGCCGGAGTGAGCGGGTATCCGTCCACGATCGCCGCGGCGGTCGACCACGAGCTAGTGATCCGCAAGTCGCGGTTCCTCACGCATGTGGCGCCGGTGTCGTCGTCGGAGCAGGCCGACGAGATCATCGCGGCGGTGAAGAAGCGGTACTGGGACGCGCGGCACAACTGCAGCGCGCAGGTCACCGGGCTGCGCGGCGACCGAGCCCGGTCATCCGACGACGGCGAACCGTCCGGCACGGCGGGGATGCCGATGCTCGAGGTGCTGCGCCGCCGCGAGCTCACCGATGTCGTCGCGGTCGTGACGCGCTACTTCGGCGGGATCAAGCTCGGCGCGGGCGGGCTGGTGCGCGCGTACTCGTCTGCAGTGTCCGAGGCGCTGGATCTCGCGGCGCTCGTCGACCGGCGAGTGCTCGCCCAGGTGGTCGTCCCCGTGCCGCATGCCGACGCCGGCCGCTTCGACAACGTGCTGCGCGACTGGGTCGCACGCCACGAGGCGGTGCTGGGTGAGACGGCGTGGGACGACGCCGCCCGATTCGAGGTGTGGGCCCCGGGCGATGCCGTCGCGGCGCTCGCCGCCGAGGTCGCAGCCGTCTCCGGCGGCACGGTGCAGGCGCGCGAGACCGGCGTCGAGCGCGTCATCGACGTGCCCCGCTGACACGGGGAGGATGCCGGTTCAGCCGCGCGCGGCCGCGAGCACGGCATCCGACAGGGGAGGCCACGCCTCGATCGCCCAGGGGCCGAAGTCGCGGTCGGCCAGGGCGACGCAGGCGATGCCCGCCTGCGGGTCGACCCAGAGGAACGTGCCGGTCTGCCCGAAGTGCCCGAACGTCGCCGGCGAGTTCGCGTCAGAGGTCCAATGCGGGTCCTTCGCGTCGCGCAGTTCGAACCCGAGTCCCCAGTCATTCGGCCGCTGGTTGCCGTATCCCGGCAGCACGCCGCCCAGGCCGGGGAACGCGACCTGGGTCGCGAGCCGGAGGGTCTCGGCGGCGAGGAGCGCAGGATGCTGCAGTTCGGCGGCGAAGCGGACGAGATCGGATGCCGTGGAGACGGCGCCGGCGCCCGCAGAGCCCTCCAGCCGCGTCGCGCTCATGCCGAGCGGGGCGAAGACGGCCTCCTGCAGGTAGGTGGCGAACGGGATGCCCGAGCGCTCCGCGAGGGTGTCGGCGAGCACCTGGAAGCCGCGGTTGGAGTAGATGCGGCGGGTGCCGGGCTCGGCGCGGACCTTGTCCTCGGAGAAGTCCAGGCCCGAGGTGTGGGCCAGCAGGTGCCGCACGGTCGACCCCTCCGGGCCGGCCGGGTCGTCGAGCTCGAAGACGCCCTCCTCGATCGCGACGAGCACCGCGTAGGCGCTGAGCAGCTTCGTGACCGAGGCCAGCCGGTAGGGGCGCCGCTGATCGCCTCGGGCGGAGAGCATCGCGCCGTCGGCCGAGACCACGGCGACTGCGGCGTTCTCGACCGGCCAGCCGTCGATGAGGGCGAGCGCGTCGTCCATGGCGGTCATGCTTCCTCCGGGTTCGCCGTGGTCGGCAGGGCATCAGCATCCTGCCGCTCTGGAATCCTCCCATACCCGATCCACCGGGTCCCGGTGCGTCCATCCGAGCGGGCGGCCTTCCGGTTGAAATCCGACCGTGGTTTAGACTTCTGGCAGGTGCCGCACCGCTTCTGATCCGGCATCTGCCCCCGTAGCTCAGAGGCAGAGCAACCGGCTTTTAACCGGTGGGTCGGGATGTCGGAATTCCCCGGGGGCACATCTTCGGCGCTCATCCGTCTCCTTTCGAACGTCGTGTCGCTGACCATAGCTGCGCTCTCCGACACCGGCTGGAGGCGTCCGCACGCAGGGAAGCGCCCGTCGACGGGCATCGACGGGCGCTTCCCATGGGACGCGGATCGGAGTCACTGCATCGGAGGCATCAGCACCGAGTCGATGAGGTAGACCGTGGCGTTGGCGGTCTGCACGCCGCCGCAGATCACGTTGGCGTCGTCGACCATCCACGACTCGCCCGAGCCGGTCACCTCGACCTCGGCACCCTGCACCGTCTTGTGCATCCCTGCGATGTCGGCCGGCTCGATCTGCCCGGGCACCACGTGGTAGGTGAGGATCGAGGTCAGCGTGTCGGTGTCGGTCTTGAGCCCTTCGATGGTCGCCGGGTCGATCGCCGCGAACGCGTCGTCGACCGGTGCGAAGACGGTGAACTCGCTGCCGTTGAGCGTGTCGACCAGGTTCACGTCGGGGTTCAGCTGGCCGCTGACCGCGGCGACGAGCGTGGTGAGCAGCGGGTTGTTCGACGCGGCCACTGCGACCGGGTCCTGAGACATGCCCTGGATCGAGCCGTCACCGTCGGGAACCTGCTCGGCATAGGCCTCGCAGCCGGGGCCGACGAGGTTCGCCGCCGGGTCCATGGTCTCGGGCGCTGCTTCCGAGGTCTCGGGGGCCGTCGGCTCCGCTTTGGGCGTCTCGGGCTCGCCGCTCATCGAACAGCCGGCCAGGACGAGAACGCCGGCGAGGCCGAGCGAGAGAGCGGCGCTGATCTTCTTCTTGGTGCTGAGCATTTCAACCTCCGGGGTTCCGGGCCGCGGACCTCCCGCGGCGTCGAGGGTTGTTCGGAGCGCATCCGGAATCGGATCGGAGAGAATCCGGATCAATCCGATCCGGCCCCCGACCCCGAACCTCCCGTGACGGAAGGGCGGGTCATGGACCTCATCATCATCGGGCTGCTCGGCGGCCTCATCACCGGAATCTCACCGTGCATCCTGCCCGTGCTGCCGGTGATCTTCCTCACCGGCGGCGCCCAGTCCGCGAGATTCGACGGAGAGGCGGCACCGGCGGCACGCAGCAGGCCGTACCTGGTCATCCTCGGACTGATGCTGAGCTTCAGCCTGGTCACCCTCCTGGGCTCGCTGCTGCTGGGGCTGCTGCGCCTGCCTCAGGATGTCATCCGCTGGGCCGGGATCGCCGTGCTGCTGCTTCTGGGCATCGCCCTGATCGTGCCGAAGCTCGAGCAGCTGCTCGAGAGGCCGTTCCAGTGGATCCCGCGCAGAGAGGTGCAGAACCGCGGTTCGGGCTTCGGCGTCGGGCTCGCGCTCGGGGCGGTGTTCGTGCCGTGCGCCGGCCCCGTGCTCGCGGCGATCATCGTCGCCGGAAGCAGCGGCCGGATCGGCATCGGCACGGTGCTGCTCACGGCATCCTTCGCCGTCGGGGTCGCCGTCCCCCTGCTCGCCTTCGCTCTCGCCGGCCGTGGGCTGGTCGAGCGGATCCGCGCCTTCCGCGCCCGCGAGCGTGGACTGCGCATCGCCGCGGGAATCGCGATGATCGCCCTGGCGATCGGGCTGGTGTTCAACCTGCCGCAGCAGCTGCAGCGCCTGCTGCCCGATTACACGTCCGGGCTGCAGCGGGGACTGGCCGAGCAGCACGGCGACGCGCTCGACCTCGGTGGCCTGGTCACCGACGAGAACCGTGAGCTCGACAACTGCACGAACGGCGCCACCGTGCTCGAGGAGTGCGGCACGGCCCCCGCCATCCGCGGCATCGAGCAGTGGCTGAACACGCCGGAGGGACGTGCGATCGACCTCGACGACCTGCGCGGTCAGGTCGTGCTCATCGACTTCTGGGCCTACTCGTGCATCAACTGCCAGCGCTCCATCCCGCACGTCGTGGCCTGGGACGAGGCGTACCGCGATGCAGGCCTCCAGGTCATCGGCATCCACTCGCCCGAATACGCCTTCGAGAAGCGGGCCGAGAACGTCCGCGCCGGAGCTCGCGATTTCGGGATCGAGTACCCCGTCGCGCTCGACAACAGCCTCTCCACCTGGACCGCGTACCGCAACAGATACTGGCCGGCGCACTATCTCATCGACGCCGAGGGCACGGTGCGCCACATCTCCTTCGGCGAGGGCAACTATGCCGCGACTGAGCAGATGATCCGCCGGCTGCTCGTCGACGCCGATCCCGAGGTGTCGCTTCCGGCGCCGACCGAGGTGGCCGACTCCACGCCCGAGGTCGGCTCCACGACCCGCGAGACCTTCCTCGGTTCGGCGAAGGAGGTCAACTACGGCGGCGCAGGCGGCTACCCGGCAGGCCCCGGCGACTTCGAGTTCCCCGATCAGCAGCCCGCCGACAGCTTCGCCCTGCGCGGCGCGTGGCAGATCGAGACTCAGTACGCGACGCCCGCAGGCTCCGGCTCCGGCTCCGGCGGCATCCGGCTCTCCTATCGTGCCGGGGAGGTGCGCATGGTCCTCGCCGGCACCGGCCGGATCACCGTCCGCGATGCGGACGGCGCCGAACGCACCATCGAGGTCGGAGGCACACCCCGCTCGTACGCGGTCGTCGACGGCGCCGCCGAAACCGGCACGCTGACGATCGAGGTCGACCCCGGCGTGCGGGTGTACTCGTTCACCTTCGGATGACTGCGGTGGTATTCGCACGGGGGAGGGATGCGGCATGCTTGTCGAGATGGTGATCGATGGCGTCGAGGTACCCGAGGACGGGTCGTACGGTGATCCTGCCGCCGACCTGCTCCTCCGCGTCGCGCGCGGCGATCAGCACGCATTCGCCGCGCTGTACGACATGCTCTCGCCGCGGGTGTTCGCGCTGATCCTGAAGGTCGTGGTCAACCGTTCGCAGAGCGAAGAGGTGCTGCAGGAGGTCTTCCTCGAGATCTGGCAATCCGCTTCGCGGTTCGCTCCGAACAGAGGTCAGGGACGATCCTGGGTCTTCACCATCGCGCATCGCCGGGCCGTCGACCGGGTGCGCTCGTCGCAGTCCAGCGCCGATCGCGACGTGCGCGCGGGCGTGCGCGAACTCGGCGGGGAGCGCGACGTCGTACAGGAGACGGTGGAGTCGAGGATCGAGGGCGAACGCGTCGTCAGGGCCCTTGCGACGCTGCCCGAGGCGCAGCAGGAGGCGCTGATCCTGGCCTATTACGGCGGCTACAGTCAGAGCGAGATCGCCGCGCTGACATCGGTGCCGCTGGGGACGATCAAGACGAGGATGCGAGACGGACTGACACGGCTGCGTGCCGAGATGGGGGTGACGAGATGAACGAGCGGGACTTCGCCGAGCTCACCGCCGGCCATGCCCTCGGTGCGCTGTCGGATGCCGATGAGCGGCGTTACCGCGACGCGCTCGCCGCGCATCCGGAATGGCGCGCGATCGCAGACGACGACCTCGACACGGCGTCGGCGCTCGCCGACGCGCTCGAGGACGTGACACCGCCTGCGGCCGCGCGCGAGCAGCTGCTCGCCCGGATCGCGAGCACCCCCCAGACGGCGGAGCCGCCCTCCGGCGGGGCACCGGCCGAACCGGCCGAACCGCAGAGCCGCCCCGAGCGCGCACGATGGGGACGGATGCTGTTCGCCCTCGCGGCCGGACTCGCGCTGCTGGCCGGAGCCGGCGTGGCCACGACGGCCATCGTCGCCCAGCTGCAGCGCCCGGCATCCGTCGTCGCGCTGGATGAGATCCGGTCGGCACCGGATGCCGAGCAGACCGAGGTGCGTCTCGAGTCCGGGGCGACCGCCACCGCGCACTGGTCGGGTGAACTCGGCAAGGCCGTGCTGGTGGCATCCGGACTCGACGATCTCGGCGAGGACCGCACGTACGAGCTGTGGTTCGTGCGCGGCGAGACCCCGATCCCCGCCGGGGTGTTCGACGCGGACGACGGCGACGCGACGGCGCTGCTGGATGTGCCGATGCACGCGGGGGATGTCATCGCGGTGACCGTCGAACAGGCGGGAGGCTCGCCAACCGGCGCGCCGACCACCGAGCCGATCATCGTGATCCCGACGGCGTGATCCGCAGCGGGTCATCCGGGCGTACCCTGGACGGATGCCCGAGCAGTTCCATCGCCCCGTCCGCCGGCCCACGAGCGCTTTCGACAACATCGTCGGAACGGCGGACGCGGCTGAGCAGTCGCGCGTGGCGCATGCCACGGCATCCGCTCTGCTCGAGCGCGCCCGGCGCGACGATTCCGGCGTGATCACCGAGCGGCTGCTGGCCTTCGCCTCCGAGCACGGCATCGACGAGGTCGCCGAGCTCTGGTCGCATGCACCGGCGCGATCGCTGCCCGGTGCGCTGTGGCGGCTGTACCTGCTGCAGACGGCGATCCGTGCCGATCCGGCACTGACCGCGATGCTGTACGAGCGCGGTCGCGTCGAGCTGCACACCGCGGATGCCGCGATCGCGGGCGCCCCCGCCCCGGCGACCCCCGACGAGCTCGCCGAGCTGGTCGATGCCATTCTGCGCGGTGTGTTCCGCGGGGACTTCTCGGTCGCCCTCGATCGTGCCGCGGCGTACTGCCGGGTGCAGGCGTCGGGAGCCACGCACGTGGCCGACGACTGCGAGCCCACCGAGCCCGATCGTGCCAGCGAGCTGACCCGCCGGGCGCTGCGGCTCGCGACCTACGCCGGTGACCTGTCGGCGGCCGGCAGCTCGTGGCGGCGCGGCGACCTGACCTGAGCGGCGATCTGACCTGCGCAGCGACCCGACCTGAGTCGGAGGCCCGGGTATGAAGAAGCCGGGCCGCAAGAACGCCTCTCGGCGGAAGGCCGCTCGCAGCGGCAAATATTGGAGCCCGGGGTTATGCGGCCCGGCCGATCAAGTGTAACGCGTCGTGCATGGGGGGGTATTCCCCGCCGCCCTAAGCTGTGGACATGTCACAGCGCTACGCCCTGATGATCGCGCCCGCCGAGGTCGCCGACACCCGAGACGACTACAGCGGCACCTTCACCCCGGTGGACGTGTCGGCTCCGGCGCTGAGCATCGGAGAGCTGAGCACGCAGCGCGGCGACGGCGTCTTCGAATCGATCGGCGTGATCGACGGGCACGCGAACGAGGCCGAGGCGCATCTGCAGCGGCTCGCGCACTCGGCTCGCATCTGCGAACTGCCCGCGCCGAACCTCGAGCAGTGGCGGCAGGCAATCGCGGCGGTCGCCGTGCACGCTCCTGCCGGTGAGGCCGTCATCAAGCTGATCCTCAGCCGCGGGGTCGAGCACGGACCGGCGCCCACCGCGTGGGCCACCGTCGCCGCCGCCCCGGACTTCACCGCCGTCCGTCGTGACGGCGTGCGCGTGGCCACCCTCGACCGCGGCTACGACCTGGGGGCGGGGGAGCGGGCGCCGTGGCTGCTGCTGGGGGCGAAGACGCTCTCTTACGCGGTCAACATGGCGGCGCTGCGCGAGGCCCGCCGGCGCGGAGCCGACGACGCGGTCTTCGTCACCCGTGACGGGTTCGTGCTCGAGGCGCCGACGGCATCCCTGATCATCCGGTCGGGCGGTGAGTTCCTGACCACCGCGCCGTCGGCTGGCATCCTGCACGGCACCACGCAGCTCGCCGTGTTCGAGCACCTCGAGCGGCGCGGATTCACGACGCGCTACGGCACCCTCTCGGCGACGGATCTGATGAAGGCGGATGCCGCGTGGCTGGTCTCCAGCATCCGTCTCGCCGCCCCCATCACCGCCGTCGACGGCGCGCCGCTGCCGACCGACCCCGACCTCACCGACGAGCTGAACGCCTTCCTGCTCTCCCCGCACTGAGCCGGTGCCGGATCACTGATGCCCGCGCGGGCGGACGGCGTGTCGGCCGTGCGACGCGCCGTGAGCGCGTCGCACCATCAGTGATTCAGCACGCGGCAGGGAAGAGATGCGCACCTGCGGCGATCTTCGCCAGGATCGCAGCCTCGACCGTCGGCCAGTCATGTACGATCATCGCGTAGTCGAACCGCAGCGTCTCGAAACCGCGGGCAGCGGCCCTGGCATCACGCAGCAGATCCTTATGCCGCAGCGAGCTCAGGGGCTGCGACGGATCGCCCGCACCGTCGTCGTGGTTCTGCTTGCCGTCCGCCTCGATGATCAGGCGGTCGCCGATGACGATGTCCACCTCGCCGACGCCGGCGACCTGCACCTGCGTGCGCACGGAGATCCCCAGTCTGTGCAGCCGCAGCCTGATGAGCGACTCCAGCCCGCTGTCGGCATCCGCCCGTGCGAAGCCGAGCAGCCAGCGCAGTGCACGCGGCACGCGCGCCGCCAGCCACGGGAGGTCCCCGACTCGCAGCATGGATCTGCGCAGGGCGGACTCCAACGCGCAGAAGAACGTCTCCTCACCGGCGCACAGCGCGATCTGAAGGAGCACGTTGCGCACGGGCGGCAGCTTGCCGAGCGTGCTCTCACCATCATCCCAATGCGGGCGAGGCTCGCACGGGTGCCGCTCGCACGAGCGCGGGTTGCCGGCGTGGCCGAACCAGAGATGCAGGTCGTCTGTGTCCTCGAGGATCCACAGTCCCAGCATCCGCCCCGCCGTGACGCAGCGCAGGGTGCCGCCGTGCTGAGCGGCATGGACCCAGGAATCATCGGCATCGATGGTGGCGTACACGCCGTACCGCACTCTGCGGATCTCGCCGGTCGAGACCGACCGAGCGATCTCCCGCTTCGTCACGCCCCGTGCGCGCAGATCAGCTGCTCGTGCGATGGGGCCGAGGCGGGCGAAGGCGGTTGCGGCGCGGACGAATGACATCGTCCGAGCATCGGGCAGCACGCACCCCACCCGGATGCGCAGAACCGGCAATGGGGGATAACTCGCCGGGGATCGCGGGCTGTGCAGGAGAAGTCGGGGTGCCGGATCACGGACGATGAATGCCCTGCACGGCGTGTCGACGGGGCGACACGCCGTGCAGGGCATTGGGCATCAGTGAGCCGGCACGAGGGCCGGCCGAGATCACCCGAAGCGGCCGGAGACGTAGTCCTCGGTGGCCTGCACGGACGGGGTGGTGAAGATCGTCCTGGTGTCGTCGAACTCGATCAGGTTGCCGGGCTTGCCGGTGCCGGAGATGTTGAAGAAGGCGGTCTTGTCGGAGACGCGGCTCGCCTGCTGCATGTTGTGCGTGACGATGACGATCGTGTACTCGTTCTTCAGCTCGCCGATCAGCTCCTCGATCGCGTAGGTCGAGATCGGGTCGAGAGCCGAGCACGGCTCGTCCATCAGCAGCACCTCGGGCGAGACGGCGATCGCGCGGGCGATGCACAGACGCTGCTGCTGGCCGCCCGACAGGCCGGACCCGGGCTTGTCGAGACGGTCCTTGACCTCGTTCCACAGGTTCGCGCCCATCAGCGACTTCTCGACGAGGGCGTCCTGGTCGCTCTTGGACATCTTCGCGTTGTTGAGCTTCACGCCCGCGAGCACGTTCTCCTTGATCGACATCGTGGGGAACGGGTTCGGCCGCTGGAAGACCATCCCCACCTGACGGCGCACGAGCACGGGGTCGACGCCCGGACCGTACAGGTCCTTGCCGTCGAGCAGCACCTCACCCTCGACGCGGGCGCCGGGGATGACCTCGTGCATGCGGTTCAGCGTGCGCAGGAACGTGGACTTGCCGCAGCCCGACGGGCCGATGAACGCGGTCACGCTGCGCGGCTGGATCTCGAGGGAGACGCCTTCGACGGCGAGGAAATCGCTGTAGTAGACGTTGAGGTCGTTGACTTCGATGCTCTTGGACATTCGGGTTCCTTCGGGTCGGATGCGGCTCAGCGGCCGGCGGTCTTCGGGGCGAACCACTTCGCGACCAGACGCGCGACGAGGTTCAGCAGCATGACGATCAGGATCAGGGTGAGCGCCGAGGCCCACGCACGGGCCACCGAGGCGTCGGCGGCCATGCCCTGGTTCATGTACGAGTTGTAGGCGAACACGGGCAGGGTCATCATCTGCCCGCTGAACAGGTTGGTGTTCAGGCTCGCGGTGAAGCCGGCGGTCAGCAGCAGCGGCGCCGTCTCACCGATCACGCGGGCGATGGCGAGCATGACCGAGGTGGTGATGCCGGCGATCGAGGTGGGCAGCACGACCTTGAGGATCGTGAGCCACTTCGGCACGCCGAGCGCGTAGGCGGCCTCGCGCAGCTCGTTCGGCACGATGCGCAGCAGCTCCTCGCTGCCTCGCACGACCACGGGCACCATGAGCACCGCCAGCGACAGGGCACCCATGAAGCCCATCGAGATGCCGGGGCGCACGAGCAGCGCGAACACCGAGTAGATGAACAGACCGGCGACGATCGAGGGGATGCCGGTCATGACGTCCACGAAGAACGTGATGCCCTTCGCGATGCGTCCGCGGCCGTACTCGACGAGGTAGATCGAGGTCATCAGGCCCACCGGCACGGCGATCACGGTGGCCATCAGGGTGATCAGCACGGTGCCCCAGATGGCGTGCACGATGCCGCCGCCCTCGCCGACGATGTTGCGCATCGAGAAGCTGAAGAACTCCGCGTCGAAGCGCTGGATGCCGTTGGCGACCACGGTCCACAGCAGCGAGATCAGCGGCAGCAGCGCGATCGTGAAGGCCGTGGCGACGAGCGCCGTCATGAGCCGGTCGATGGCGTTGCGGCGGTTCTCGGCGATGGCCGAGACGACGGTGATCAGCACCATGTAGAGCAGCACGCCGACGATGACGGCGCCCGCGATGTTGAAGTCGGCGAGGTCGCCGCCGATCGAGGCGACACCGAACACGACGAAGGAGACGAGCAGGCTGCCGCCGAGCAGCGCCCAGGGCGCCCAGCGTGCGAGCCGGCCGGAGGTGAGGGATGCCGAGGCGGGCGAAGCGGTGATCGTGGTCATGTCAGTTCGCTCCAGAGAACTCGGCGCGGCGCGAGACGATCCAGCGCGCCACCGCGTTGACCGCGAAGGTCACGATGAACAGGATCAGACCGGTCGCGATGAGCGTGTTCACACCGGTGTCATGCGCCTCGGGGAATGCGAGGGCGATGTTCGCCGGGATGGGCGTCGGGTTGGTGGCGGTGAGCACCAGGAAGCTGTAGACCGCGGCGGGGGAGAGCACCATGGTGACCGCCATGGTCTCGCCGAGCGCGCGGCCCAGGGCGAGCATCACGGCCGAGACCATGCCGCCGCGCGCGAAGGGCAGCACGGCCATGCGCACCATCTCCCAGCGGGTCGCACCGAGTGCGAGGGCGGCCTCTTCGTGCAGCTTCGGGGTCTGCAGGAACACCTCACGGCAGATGGCGGTCATGATCGGGATCACCATGACGGCGAGCACGAGCGAGGCGGTCATGATCGTCTTGCCCGTGGACGAGACCTGACCGCCGAAGATGGGGATCCAGTTCGCGTTGGCGTTCAGCCAGGCGTAGATCGGCTGCAGCATGGGTGCGAGCACCAGGCCGCCCCACAGGCCGAAGACGACCGAGGGCACGGCGGCGAGCAGGTCGATGATGTAGCCCAGCACGCCGGCCAGGCGGCGCGGCGCGTAGTGCGAGATGAACAGGGCGATGCCGATGGAGATCGGGGTCGCGATGAGCAGGGCGATGAGCGACGCCCAGACGGTTCCGAACGCGAGCGGGCCGACGTACTCCCAGAACGACTCACCGGCGAGGATGTGGTTGTCACTCGTGTCCGGCGCGAACGCCGGGATGCTCTGCACGATGAGGAACGCGGCCACGGCCGCGAGCACGACCAGGATGATGATCCCGGCCGCCAGCGCGGTGCCCGAGAAGACGCGGTCGCCGAGCCGCTGCTTGGCCTTGATGGGTGCCGGGGGCGCGGGCGGGGCCGGAGCTGCCGGCGGCGCCTGGGTGGTCGTCGTGCTCATGTTCTCCGTTTTCGGGTGTTTTCGGATGAGTGGGGTTGACCCCCCGATGCCCCCGCGCCGGATCGGGCGCGGGGGCATCGGGTTTCAGGATGGTGTGATCTCAGCCGACCTTGATCGTGTCGATGGCGGCGAGGACCTTCTCACGCAGGCCCTCCGAGATGGGGGCGCTGCCGGCGTTGTCGGCGGCGACCTTCTGGCCCTCTTCGCTGGCGATGAACTCGAAGTACGACTTCACGAGCTTGGCGGTGTTCTCGTCCTCGTACTGCTCGCAGGCGATCAGGTAGCTGACCAGGGCGATCGGGTACGAGCCGGCCGGAGCGGCGGCGGCGTCGACGGCGAAGACCAGGTCGGCGGCGCCGCGACCCTCCTCCAGCGGCGATGCCTCGACGAGCGCGGCTGCGGCCTCGGCGGAGTACGCAACGTACTCGCCGCCCACGCCGACGTGCACCTGGCCGAGACCGTCGGTCTGCGAGGCGTCGGCGTAGCCGATCGCACCGTTGCCGGCCTTGATCGCCTGGACGACACCCGAGGTGCCCTGTGCGGCCTCGCCGCCCTGGATCGGCCACTCGCCGTCGGGCTCGTGGGTCCACACGTCGCCGGCGGTCGTGCTGAGGTACGAGGTGAAGGTGTCGGTGGTGCCCGAGTCGTCGGAGCGGTGCACCGGCGAGATGGCCAGGTCGGGAAGCTCGGCGTCGGCGTTCTGCTCGGCGATGGCCGGGTCGTTCCAGTTGGTGATGGTGCCGGCGAAGATGCCCGCGATGGTCTTCGCGTCGAGGTTGAGCGCGTCGATGCCCTCGAGGTTGAACGCGACGGCGACCGGCGAGATGTACAGCGGGACCTCGACGATGGCGTCCGAGGAGCAGGTCTTGAAGCCGGCGGCGAACTCGTCGAGCTTGTACGCGCGGTCCGAGCCGATGAAGTCGCTGGCGCCCGCGGCGAAACGCTCGCGGCCGGTGCCCGAGCCGGTGGGCTCGTAGTTGATGGTCACACCCGGGTTCGCCTTCTGGAACTCGGCGACCCAGGCCTGCTGCGCAGCACCCTGCGACGACGCGCCGGAAGCGGTCAGCGTGCCCTCGAGGGTCGAGGCGGACGGCTCCTCGGACGACGCGGGGGCGGCCGGCTCGTTCGCGGCGCAGCCGGCGAGTGCGAGTGCGGCGACAGCGCCGACGGCGCTGATACGAGCGATGCGGGAGATCTTCACTGTGGATCCGTTCGATCGGGGGAATGTGTGAGGCCCGGTGCAGGGCACACAGTGACGTTAGGAGCGCCGGTTAACGAGACTCTCCCGCGCGGGTGAACGGAAGGTGAACAGATCCTGGCCAGAGTCCCGGATGCCGTCGGCCGGCCTCTCCGATCGCGCTACACCTTCGGCGTGTGCGTCTCGATCGAGATGATCCCGGAGCCGGGATTGGTGGCGGACAGGTGCACGACCGAGAACCCGGCGACGTCGAGCGCGCTCGCGCTGTCGACGTACGATCCGCGGACGGTGCCGGTGGCCAGGGCCAGCTCGGCGAGGATCGTCGGCAGCACGGGACGGTGACTGCACAGCACCGCCGGCTTGCGGGAGCGCACCCGGTGCCCGACCACCGCGCGCACGTCGGCCTCGCCCGCCTCCCAGGCATCCTGGCTGATCCTGCGGGTGACCTTCGCCACCCGGCCGAGCCGGCGCTCAAGGGGCGCGACCGTCTCCCGGCAGCGCGCCGCATCACTGGTGGCGATCCGTCGAACGCCGAAGGCCCGCAGCGGGCCGACGATCGCCTTCGCCTGCCGCATCCCGCGCTCGGTGAGCGGCCGGGCCGCATCCTCACCGTCCCAGTCGGCCCGTGACAGGGCCTTCGCGTGTCGTAGAGCGATGATCGGGAAGGTGTGCAGCACCCCGTCGTCGACGAGCCGTGCGAAGTTCTCCAGGATCTCCACGTCGACCGGGTAGCTCAGCCGCGCGCGCGCCTTCTTCAGGCTCACCCACTCGATGGCGGCGATCTCACCGTTGGGCACGAACGTGGACGCCCGGATGGCGTCATCCGTCGCCTCTGCCGCCCAGTAATGCACGACCTTCTGCCGCTTGGGCCGCATCCAGTACCTGCTGACGCCGACCGGAACGCCGAGTGACACCCGGATGCCGGTCTCCTCGTGCACCTCGCGCACGGCGGTCTGCGCCAGCATCTCACCGGGATCGACCTTGCCCTTGGGCAGGGTCACATCGCGGTACTTCGTGCGATGGATCAGCAGCACGCGAAGCTTGTCCTCGACCAGGCGCCACACCACCGCACCCGCAGCGAAGACCGCGGTGTCGGTCATCGGACCGTTCGCTTGCGGCGGCGCTGCTGCACCAGCGACATCGTGCGGTCCTGCATGTCGAGCAGCGGTTCGCCGTCGGCATCCCCCGCACGCTCCCAAACCCCGCCGCCGACGAGGTGCCACGAGCTGGTGTTGGGGTCCATCGCCAGGTCGAACAGGTCGTGCAGCTCGCGGATGTGATCCGGCGACGACAGGCGCACCAGTGCCTCGACGCGGCGGTCGAGGTTGCGGTGCATCATGTCGGCGCTGCCGATGTAGACGATCGGGTTGCCGTCGTTCTCGAACGAGAAGATCCGGGAGTGCTCCAGGTAACGACCCAGGATGCTGCGCACGGTGATGTTGTCGCTGACACCGGGCAGGTCCACGCGCAGACTGCAGATGCCGCGCACCCAGACCTCGACCTTCACGCCGGCCATGCTGGCCCGGTACAGCGCGTCGATGATCTGCTCGTCGACCATCGAGTTGACCTTGATCCGCACCCGGGCCGGACGCCCTGCCTCGGCGTTGCGGCGCTCGTTGTCGATGTGACGCAGCAGCCCCTTGCGCAGGTGCAGGGGCGCGACGAGCAGGCGCTTGAACTTCTTCTCGATCGCGTAGCCGCTGAGCTCGTTGAACAGCCGGGTGAGGTCCTTGCCGATCTGCGGGTCAGCGGTGAACAGGCCGAAGTCCTCGTAGATGCGGCTGGTCTTCGGGTTGTAGTTGCCCGTGCCCACGTGCGAGTAGTGGCGCAGCACGCCGTCCTCCTCGCGGATCACGAGGGCGAGCTTGCAGTGGGTCTTCAGGCCGACCAGGCCGTAGACGACGTGCACACCGGCCTTCTCGAGCTTGCGCGCCCACACGATGTTGTTGGCCTCGTCGAAGCGCGCCTTGACCTCCACGAGCGCCAGCACCGACTTGCCCGCCTCGGCCGCGTCGATGAGGGCCTGCACGATGGGGCTGTCGCCCGAGGTGCGGTACAGCGTCTGCTTGATGGCGAGCACCTGCGGGTCGCGCGCCGCCTGCTCGAGGAACGCCTGCACGCTGGTCGCGAACGACTCGTACGGGTGGTGCACGAGCACGTCGGCGCGGCCGATGGCTTTGAAGATGTCAGGGCGCTCGTTGCTGTCGCCCGGCTGGAACGCGACGGCGGTCGTCGGCAGGTGCGGCGGATAGCGCAGGTCGGGCCGGTCGATGCGGGCCAGGTCGAACAGTCCGCGCAGGTCGAGCGGACCGGGCAGCCGGTAGACCTCCTGGTCGGTGATGTCGAGCTCCTTGATGAGCAGCTCGAGTGTCACGTCATCCATGTCGTCGGTGATCTCGAGGCGGATCGGTGGGCCGAACCGGCGCCGCAGCAGCTCGGCCTCGAGCGCCTGGATGAGGTTCTCGCTCTCGTCCTCCTCGATCTCCACGTCCTCGTTGCGGGTGAGGCGGAACGCGTGGTGGTCGAGCACCTCCATGCCGGGGAACAGGTCGTCGAGGTGGTTGGCGATGAGCTCCTCGAGGCGGATGTACCGCAGGATCTCACCGGAACCCGGCACCTCGACGAAGCGGGGGAGCATGGGCGGCACCTTCAGGCGCGCGAAGTCCTGCCGCCCGGTGCGGGCGTTGCGGATGCGGATCGCGAGGTTCAGCGACAGCCCCGAGATGTACGGGAACGGGTGGGCGGGATCGACCGCCAGCGGCATGAGCACGGGGAAGACCTGCGCCTGGAAGTAGTCGCCCAGGGTGTTCCGCTCGGCATCGGTGAGCTCGTGCCATTCGGCGATCTCGATACCGGCATCCGACAGTGCCGGCCTGACCTGGTGCGTCCACACGTCTGCGTGGCGCAGCTGCAGGGCGTGCGCCTCGGCCGAGATGTCCGAGAGCACGTCGGCGGGCGCCCGTCCCACGTTGGTGGGGATGGCGAGGCCGGTGAGGATGCGGCGCTTGAGCCCGGCGACGCGCACCATGAAGAACTCGTCGAGGTTGCTGGCGAAGATCGCGAGGAAGTTGGCGCGTTCCAGCTCGGGCAGCGACGCGTCCTCTGCCAGCTCGAGCACCCGCTGGTTGAACGCCAGCCAGCTCAGCTCGCGGTCGTGGTAGCGGTGGTCGGGCAGATCGGCATCCGGCGCCTCATGCGCATCGAAGTCATCGTCCTCGGCATCCCCGAGTCCGGCGTCGGCAAGTGCGGGTTCGATCATGGGGTACATCCTTGCACCCGGCGGTGACCGATGTGTGAAGTCAGTCGTCGTCCTGCTGATGTTCGTCATGAAGGTTGAAGCGGTAGCCGACGTTGCGCACCGTGCCGATGATCTGCTCCGACTCACCGAGCTTCGCGCGCAGCCGCCGCACATGCACGTCGACCGTGCGGGTGCCACCGAAGTAGTCGTACCCCCAGACGTCGCTGAGCAGCTGCTCGCGGGTGAAGACGCGGGAGGGGTGCGTGGCGAGGAAGTGCAGCAGCTGGAACTCCTTGTAGGTGAGATCCAGCGGCCGGCCGTGCAGTTTCGCCGAGTACGACTGCTCGTCGATCGTGATGCCCGAGGCCTGCACGTGCGCCGGCTCGTCGCTCTGCGCGCGGGCGAGCGCCAGGCGGATGCGGGCGTCGATCTCGGCGGGACCGGCGCTCGAGAGCAGCACGTCGGCGAAGCCCCAGTCGGCCGAGACGGCGCTGAGCCCGCCCTCGGTGACCACGAGCAGCACGGGCGCCTCGACTCCGGCCGTGCGCATCAGCCGGCAGGCGGCCCGGGCGGCGACGAGGTCGTTCCGCGCGTCGACGAGGATGGCGTCGGCCTCGGGCAGAGACAGCAGATGACCGGGATCGATGGGATGCCGTCGCACCGCGTGGGGCAGCAGCTCGAGCGCGCCGAGAACCGGCTCCGTGCCGGGAGCGGGGCTGAGTTCGATCAGCTGGGCCACGCGACAATGCTAGTTGCCAGCGAAACCTCCGTTGTCGACAAGTACGATGGCCCCATGTCGGAACCCGCCCTCGCGCCGCGCAACGCCTTCCACGGGGTCATCGCCGTGTGGGTGGCATCCGTGGTCGTCGCGATCACCCTGGGCATCCTGCTTCCCGAGGCCGACAGGGTCATCTGGCTGCTGATCGCCTTCGGCGCCATCGTGCTGTTGTCGTTCGCCGTGCAGCTCGCATACGGCCGCGCACAAGGCTTCACGGTGCGCGTGGCGAGCAGTGTCGTCGGCTCACTCGTGGTGATGGGGGTCGTCTCGGCCGTATTCGGACTCGCCGCGCTGGTGACCGCCGTCTGACGCCGGTTCCGAGACCGTCTCGAGACCCGCACGACGCCCGCCTGTGCCCGCCGAGCCCGCCTGCGCCCGCCGAGACAGTAGAGTGGTGTCATGGACGTCGTCGCACTTGAGATCTTCTTCCTCGGCCTGCTGGGACTGGCGAGCCTTGCGATCGCCTTCGTGTCGGGCGTCGTGCTGGTCAACCTCTTCCGCGGGCAGCGCTGATCCGACGTGATCGAGCTGCCCGTCGACCTTCCGGTCGACCTCGCGCCGCTGTCGTGGCTGCTGGGAGTCTGGGAGGGAACCGGTGTCATCGAGTACACCGCCGGTGAGCGGCGCCATGAGGGCGAGTTCACGCACCGCGTGAGCTTCAGCCACGACGGCGGTCCGTTCCTGAACTACGCGGCCACGGCATCCTTCCTCGGCGCCGACGGCGGCGACCAGCCCGTCCCGCTGCTCGCCGAGACCGGCTTCTGGCGCCTTGCACGCCCGCGCACGGATGCCGATCCCGGCCCCGCCCTGCTGCCGCCGGCGGCGCAGGGCGCCGAGCGCACCGTCGACGACGTGGAGCGGCTGCGCACCGGCGACGGCTTCCCGATCGAGGCGTCGGTGGCGCACTCCGACGGCACGCTCGAGCTGTACCTGGGTCGCATCGCCGGCCCGCGCATCGACATCGCGACGGATGCCGTCATCCGCCCCGCCGGCTCCAAGCCGTACACGGCCGCGACCCGCATGTACGGTCTCGTCGACGGCCACCTGCTGTGGGCGTGGGACATCACCGCATTCGGCGAGCCGCTGAAGTCGCACGCGTCGGCACGCCTGGCGAGGGTCTGACCCGGCCCAGGGTCCGAGTCCGGTCTTGAGAATGGCAGAGGTCTGAGATGACAGTCTTCGAATCCGTCCCCGGCGCCGTGCGCGACGGCGACGTCATCAGCCACTTCGGCAACCCGATGATCGAGCAGCGCCTGCTCGCCTCAGGACAGGCGATCGTGCCGCTCGGTGACCGCACGCTCATCGAGGTCGCGGGAGAGGACCGGCTGAGCTGGCTCGACTCGATCACCTCGCAGTCCGTCGCGCGATTGGCTCCGGGCGACAGCACCGAGCTGCTCGTTCTCGACCCGCAGGGCCGCGTCGAGCACGCCGCCGCCGTCTTCGAGGACGGCGCGTCGGTCTGGCTGATCGCCGACGACGCGGATGCCGAGAAGCTCGCCACCTGGCTGCAGCGGATGGTGTTCCGCTCGCGTGTCACGGTGACCGTGCGCGCCGATGCCGTGCTCGCCGGATTCTTCGCCGGGGGAGACGCCGAGGCCCGTGTCGCCGCATCGGCTCCGAACGGCGTGCCGCTGATCTGGCGCGACCCGTGGCGCGAGGTGCAGCCGGGAGGCCACCAGTACGCGGCGGTCGACGCGCATCCCGGTGCGGACTACGCCTGGAGCGTCGCCGTCGTCGAGGATCCGGCGTCGCTGACCGAGCCGTTCGCCGGTGCGCTCGCCGCCGAGGCGCTGCGCATCGCCGCCTGGCGTCCGCGCTGGTCGCACGAGGTCGACGAGCGCACGATCCCGCACGAGGCGGATTGGATCCGCAGCGCGGTGCACCTGAGCAAGGGCTGCTACCGCGGGCAGGAGACCGTCGCGAAGGTGCACAACCTCGGGCATCCGCCGCGTCGCCTCGCCGCCCTGCTGCTCGACGGCAGCGACGTCGTGCTGCCGGCGCCGGGTGATGCGGTGTTCGCCGGTGACGCCGAGGTCGGCCACATCACCTCCGCCGCCATCCATCACGAGGACGGGCCGATCGCCCTGGCGGTGCTCTCACGCCGCGCGCCGGTCGGAGAGCTCATCGTCCGCTCGGAGGGTGTCGACATCGCCGCGACCCAGCAGGTCATCGTCCCCGCCGACGCCGGCGCCACCGCCGACGTGCCCCGTCTGACGCGCCTGTCCCGCCGCCCGCTCGGCGACGACCCCCGCAACGCCCACTGACCTTCCGTCTATTTGTCACGAAGTACCGTAATTCGCACCGGATTTCGGCACTTGGTGACATATAGACGCGCGGGGCTGATCAGGTCGCCGGCGCGACGGCGGCCCAGGGGACGGTGAGCTCGCCCAGACGCCAGCGGTGCTTCGAGCCCTGCACGGGAACGCCCTGCGCCTTCAGCGCCGCGACCGCAGCGAGCCAGCGCTGCACCGCGCCGAACGTCGACAGCGGCGCGGTCCGCTCCCATTCCCGGTCGAGCGCGGTGAGCAGCGCGTGGATGCGCTCGCCGGGCACGTTGCGGTGGATGAGCGCCTTGGGCAGGCGCTCGGCGACGATGCCCGGACGCTCGAGCCCTGCGAGACGCAGTGAGATCGTGAACGAGATCGGGATGCCGTCGGATGCCACATCCACCCAGCTCGCGATACGGCCTATCTCGTCGCAGGTGCCCTCGAACAGCATCCCGCCGGGGGAGAGCCGGGATGCCACCTGCCGCCACGCCGCCGCGACATCGTCCTCGCCGTACTGCCGCAGCACGTTCATCGCGCGGATGACCGCGGGCCTGCGCCCGCCCGGCACGGGAACCTCGAACCCGCCGCGTGCGAACGACACCGGCAGCTCCGTGGCGAACGACGTCTGCCCGGCGCGCACCTCGTCGAGCTGCGCGCGGGCCGTGGCGACGCGCGCCGGATCGAGTTCGAGGCCGAGCACCTCGGCATCCGTCCTCACCCGGCGCAGCCGGGTCGCCAGCTCGAACGCCGTCACCCCGCTCGCCCCATAGCCGAGGTCGACGACCAGGGGGTCGCCGGCCTTCCGGAAGGCGTCGGATGCCGCGATCCACCGGTCGTTCCGTCGCAGCCGGTTCGTCCCCGTCGTCCCCCGGGTCGGCTGTCCGACAGGCGACGTTCCTCTCATGACTCCATTGTCACGCCTCGCGAGCCGCCTCGATAAACTGGGGCCATGACGCGCACCCTGATCCTCCTCCGCCATGGCCAGAGCGAATGGAACAAGCTCAACCTCTTCACGGGATGGGTGGATGTCCGCCTGACCGAGCAGGGCAAGGAAGAGGCCCGTCGCGGCGGCGAGCTGCTCGCCGAGTCGGGACTGCACCCCGACGTGCTGCACACCTCGCTGCTCAGCCGCGCCATCCAGACCGCCAACATCGCGCTGGACGCCGCCGACCGCCTGTGGATCCCGGTGACTCGCTCGTGGCGCCTCAACGAGCGTCACTACGGCGCCCTGCAGGGCAAGGACAAGGCGCAGACGCTCGAGGAGTTCGGCCCCGAGCAGTTCCAGCTGTGGCGTCGCTCGTTCGACGTTCCGCCGCCCCTGCTCGACGACGACAGCGAGTTCAGCCAGGTGAACGACCCGCGCTATGCGGGTATCGACGGCGAGGTCCCGCGCACGGAGTCGCTCAAGCTCGTCATCGACCGCCTGCTGCCGTACTGGAACGACGCGATCGTGCCCGACCTCGAGGCCGGGAAGACGGTGCTGGTCACCGCGCACGGCAACTCGCTGCGCGGCCTCGTCAAGCACCTCGAGAACATCAGCGACGACGACATCGCCGGCCTGAACATCCCCACCGGCATCCCGCTGGTGTACGAGCTCGACGAGAACAACATGCCCACCGCGCCCGGTCGCTACCTCGACCCCGAGGCTGCTGCCGCCGGCGCCGCCGCGGTCGCCGCGCAGGGCAAGAAGTAACCCCGCCGAACCCCCTCAACAGCGACGAGACCCCTCATGATCCGCGCGGATCATGAGGGGTCTCGGCATTCTGGAGGGGTTTCGGCGGTCAGTTCTCGGATGCCTCGGGTGCCGCGCCCTGCGCCTCGGCGGCGAGAGCGATGTCCTCCTCCTCGACCGCCCAGTCACCGGTGGCGAGGTAGACGACCTTCTTCGCGACGGCGACCGCGTGGTCGGCGAAGCGCTCGTGGTACCGGCTGGCGAGCGTGGCGTCGACGGTCGCGGTGGCCTCGCCCTTCCAGTTGTCGCTGAGCACCTTCTCGAACACGCTGGCGTGCAGCTCGTCGACCTTGTCGTCGGCGTTGCGGATGGCGTCGGCGAAGCGCAGATCCTGCGTGCGCAGCAGGTCGGCGAGGGTGCGCGCGATCTCGACGTCGAGCTCACCCATGTGGCGGAACGTGCCCTTCAGGCCCTTGGGCACCGCGCGCTCCGGGAAGCGCAGACGGGCGAGCTGGGCGATGTGCTCGGCCATGTCGCCCATGCGCTCCAGCGAGGCGCTCACGCGCAGGGCGGTGATGACGATGCGCAGGTCGCGGGCGACCGGCTGCTGACGCGCGAGGATCTCGATCGCCTGCTCGTCGAGTGCGACCGCGAGTTCGTCGATGCGCGCGTCATCGGCGATGACCTCCTCGGCCAGCGCGACGTCGCTCTCGGCGAACGCCGTGGTCGCCTTCTCGATCGAGATCGTCACCAGATCGGCGATCTCGGCGAGACGGGACTGCAGCTCCTCGAGGGACTGGTGGAAGACCTGGCGCATGTCGGCGCAACCTTTCGTCGGGGGGTCGGCGCGGGATGCCGAGCAGACCCGCGCGCGCGGGTCGGCGTCGATTGTCCCCATCGAAGGTTAACGAATGGTGCCGAGAACGTGAATACTCGCCCCCGCACCGCATGACGGCGGGCTGAACGACAGGTGGCCGTTCCGGCGGGCCCTACTCTTGAGGCATGCCAACGCCTCAGCTCGCGCTGTTCGCCCTCGCCATCGGCGTCGTGATCGGTGCGGGCGTCGTGCTGCTGGTGGGCTGGGCGTACCGCGTGCGCATGCAGGCCGCACAGGAGACGTCGACCGCCATCCCCGCAGGGATCACCGAGGTGCTCGCGAGCATGGACGACGCCGCCTGCGTGCTGGACGCCTCGGGACTCGTCGTCGCCACGACCAAGGCGGCCTCGCGCTTCGGCATCCGCACCGGCGCCGTGCTCGACAACAGCGAGCTGCGTCAGCTGGTGCGCAGCGTGCGAGGCAGCGGCATCAGCGAGACCGACACGCTGCGCATCGCCGCCGGCGGCTCCCTCGACCCGCGGCTCGTCTCGGCGCGCGCCAGCACGGTCGGCGCCCGCCTGACTCTGCTGATCATCCGCGACGTCACCGAGCGCGAGCGCCTCGATCAGATGCGCACCGACTTCGTCGCCAACACCAGTCACGAGCTCAAGACGCCGGTGGCTTCGGTGAGCCTGCTCGCCGAGGCGATCGAGTCGGCCGCCGACGACCCCGAGCAGGTGCGCGTCTTCGCATCCCGGATCACCGCCGAGGCCGGGCGCCTCGGCCAGCTCACCGGGCGGATCATGAGCCTGTCACGACTGCAGGCGGCCGAGAGCCTCGCGCAGAACGAACCCGTATCGGTCGACGAGGTCGTCACCGCGTCGATCGAGGCGCATGCCGTGCAGGCCGAATCCGCCGGCGTCGTGCTGCAGCGCGGCGGAGACCGCGGCGCCTGGGTGCGCGGTGACGCGCAGGTGCTCGTCGAGGCGGTCGGCAACCTGCTCGCCAACGCGATCGTCTACTCACCGCGTGGCTCCCGCGTCGGCGCCGGGGTCAAGATCGACGGCGACGTCGTCGAGATCGCCGTCACCGACCAGGGCATCGGCATCTCCGAGGCCGATCGTGAGCGGGTCTTCGAGCGGTTCTACCGTGCCGACGACGCACGCTCCCGGCGCACCGGAGGCACCGGGCTCGGCCTGTCGATCGTCAAGCACGCCACGCAGCGGCACGGCGGCGAGGTGCGCGTGTGGTCGCGACCGGGCCGCGGCTCGACGTTCACCATGCGGCTGCCGCGCATCGACGCACCCGAGCCCGACTCGAAGAAGTCCAAGAAGAAGTCCAAGAAGAAGCGAGCCCGCAGCGAGCAAGCGCTGCGCGGAACCCCCCGAAACGGAGACATCGCATGACCCGGATCCTGCTCGTCGAGGATGAGCCCGACCTGGCCGACCCGCTGGCCTACCTGCTGCGGCGGGAGGGCTATGAGGTCGAGATCAGCGAGGACGGCCCCGGTGCGCTGGAGGCGTTCCGCGAACGCGGCGCCGACATCATCCTGCTCGACCTGATGCTCCCCGGGATGCCGGGCACCGAGGTGTGCCGGCAGGTGCGGCAGACCTCGGGCGTGCCGATCATCATGCTCACGGCCAAGGACTCCGAGGTCGACATCGTGGTGGGGCTCGAGCTCGGCGCCGACGACTACATCACCAAGCCGTACTCCTCGCGCGAGCTGCTCGCGCGCATGCGGGCCGTGCTGCGCCGCGTCGCCCAGGCCGAGGCCGACGTCGACGAGCGGGTGCTCGACGGCGGCCGGGTCAGCCTCGACATCGACCGGCACACGGTCGCCGTGGACGGCAGCGAGATCAACATGCCTCTGAAGGAGTTCGAGCTGCTCGAGGTGCTGATGCGCAACGCCGGTCGCGTGCTCACGCGCGGTCAGCTGATCGACCGGGTGTGGGGCAGCGACTACTTCGGCGACACGAAGACGCTGGATGTGCACATCAAGCGGATCCGCTCGCGCATCGAGCAGAACCCCAGCGAACCGGTCATGCTCGTCACCGTGCGTGGGCTCGGGTACCGCTTCGAGGCCTGAGGGCGCGCGAGACGCTCGCGCCGGATGCAGAGGAGGCCGGTCCCCGCGGGGACCGGCCTCCTCTCGTGCGCTGTGCGCCGCGATCAGCTCGCGTCGGGCACGAGGTCTTCGTAGTACGGCATGGTGCCGTCGAGCACCGGCACCTGCAGCGGCTCGGTGTCGTCGTCGCCGGAGCGGAAGAGCACCTCGACCGTGGCGCCGGGCTTCACATCGAGGTTCTCGATCAGCAGCGGCTCGTCCTCGGCGCCGAGGCTCACGCGCTCGTTGGCAGGGACCCGCACGTCGAACTGCTCGCCCGCGACGTCGATCGTGACGGTCGCGTTGTCGCTGCTCTCGTTGATCAGGGCCGCGACCAGGTTGCCGGCCGAGCCGTCGTCGGTGGCGACGACGAGGGCGTTGCGCACCAGCACGGGGCCACCGGTCGACTCGACGTTGACGCCGTCGGAGGCGGGGTACTGGTTCGTCGTCGCCTGGTGCGTGATGAACGTGCAGCCGGTGGCGCCGAGTGCCACGGTGGCGCCGAGGGCGACAGCGGCGAAGAGACGCGGAGCGATGGACGCAGCAGAGCGCGAGATCACGGATCCTCCTGAGGTGCGACGGGTGTCCGGGATCAGTCTAGTGGGTCGGCGCCCGCCGCCCGGGACCCGGTGAAGTGCGCGTACGAACACATCGGCGCGAACCTTAGTGCATATCCGCTGTGGTATCCTGGAGATTGCCGAAAGGACACGTCTTTATGCTTTTTGAGGTTGGCGAAACCGTCGTCTATCCGCACCACGGCGCTGCGACGATCATCGAGGTCAAGGAACGGGTGATCAAGGGCGAGACGAAGAAATATCTCAAGCTCAACGTCACCCAGGGTGACCTGATCATCGAGGTCCCCGCCGAGAACGTCGATCTGGTCGGCGTCCGCGACGTCATCGGCCAGGAGGGCCTCGACCACGTCTTCGAGGTTCTGCGCGCGCCCTTCACCGAGGAGCCGACCAACTGGTCGCGTCGCTACAAGGCGAACCTCGAGAAGCTCGCGTCGGGCGACGTCATCAAGGTGAGCGAGGTCGTGCGCGACCTGTGGCGCCGCGACCAGGACCGCGGCCTGTCCGCGGGTGAGAAGCGGATGCTGGCGAAGGCTCGCCAGATCCTCGTCTCCGAGCTCGCCCTCGCCGAGAAGATCGATGAGGAGAAGGCGGGCGTCCTGCTCGACGAGGTGCTCGCCTCCTGAGTCACCAAGACACCGGAGTTCGAAGAGGGCGGATGCTGCGGCATCCGCCCTCTTCGCATTCCGGCGACCCGTCCTCGGCGCGATAGCGTGTGTGCGTGACCGAGTACGAGGCCCCCACCACCGCGATCATCATCGTCGCAGCCGGCTCAGGCACCCGCCTCGGCGCCGGCACGCCGAAGGCGCTCGTCGACATCGACGGCCGCTCCGTGCTGCGCCACGCGCTGGATGGCGTGTTCGCCGCTCACCCGATGCAGGTCATCGTCGTCGCCCCGGCAGGCCACGAGCAGGTGGTGGCAGATGAGCTGGCGGATGCCGGCAGCGGGCGGGGATGGCGGGCCTCCGTCGTCACCGGGGGCGCGACGCGGCAGCAGTCGGTCGCGGCGGGTCTCGCCGCCCTCGCCGACGGCATCCGGATCGTGCTCGTGCACGACGCCGCCCGGGCGCTGACGCCGCCCTCGCAGATCGACGCAGTCGCGGACGCCGTCACCGCTGACGCCGGCGTGATCCCCGCGCTCGCGGTCATCGACACGCTGAAGCAGATCGACGGGGATGCCGTCGTCGCCGCCGTCGACCGCTCCGTGCTGGCAGCTGCGCAGACGCCGCAGGGCTTCCCGCGCGCGGCGCTCGAAGAGGCCTATGCGCGCGCCCTCGCATCCCGAGACGAGCACACCGACGACGCCGCGCTGTTCGCCGCCGCAGGCGGCGCCGTGCACCGCATCCCGGGTTCCGCGCTCGCCTTCAAGATCACGACGCCGGCCGATCTGCAGCGGGCGAGACTGCTGCTGGGCGGCTCCACCGCATCCGCTCCCGTGATCCCCCGCATCGGGGTCGGCACCGACGTGCATGCGTTCGGCGGCGACGGTGACCTGTGGCTCGCGGGGCTGCAGTGGCCGGGGGAGCAGCCGTTGTCCGGGCACTCCGACGGCGACGCCGTCGCGCACGCCATCGTCGACGCGCTGCTCGGTGCGGCCGGACTCGGCGACATCGGACAGCATTTCGGCACCTCCCACCCCGAGTACGCGGGGGCGCACGCCGACGTCTTCCTCGCGCGCACCGCGCGGATGCTCGCCGATGCGGGCTTCGCGATCGGCAACGTGTCGGTGCAGTTCCAGGGCAACCGTCCCCGGTTCAGCTCGCGTCGCGCAGAGGCCGAGCGGGCGCTCTCGGATGCGCTGGGCGGAGCATCCGTCTCGGTGTCGGCGACCACGACCGACGGTCTCGGCTTCACCGGCCGCGGCGAGGGCATCGCGGTGACGGCCGTCGCCCTGATCATCCCGCGATCCTGACCCCCAGGCGTACAGCACGCGCCCCCGGTAGTCTTGTGCGGTGACGATCCGCCTGTATGACACCCGCGCGCAGGAACTGCGCGATTTCGTTCCGCTCGACCCCTCGAACGTGACGATGTACGTGTGCGGGCCGACCGTGCAGTCGGGCCCCCACATCGGGCACGTGCGCGCCGCGCTGAGCTTCGACCTCCTGCGCCGCTGGCTCGAGCTCCGCCACGGTCGCGTCACCTTCGTGCGCAACGTCACCGACATCGAGGACAAGGTCATCGCCAACGCCACCGAGATCGAGCCGTGGTGGGCGCTCGGCTATCGCATCGAGCAGGAGTTCTCGCAGGCGTATGCCGCCGTCGGCATCCTCGCGCCGACGTACGAACCGCGCGCGACGGGGTTCATCCCGCAGATGCAGGAGCTCATCACCGCGCTCATCGAGCGAGGGCACGCCTACCCGGCGCCGGACGGCTCGGGTGACGTGTACTTCGACGTGCGCTCGTGGCCCGCCTACGGCGAGCTGACCCATCAGTCGGTGGATGCCATGGAGGCGGCCGCCGACGCGGACCCGCGCGGCAAGCGCAACCCGCAGGACTTCGCCCTCTGGAAGGGCACCAAGGCCGGCGAGCCGGCGGATGCCGTGTGGTCATCCCCCTGGGGTGCCGGGCGCCCCGGCTGGCACATCGAGTGCTCGGCGATGGCGAAGCGGTACCTCGGCGCCGAATTCGACATCCACGGCGGCGGACTCGACCTGCGCTTCCCGCACCACGAGAACGAGCTCGCGCAGTCGACCGCCGCGGGCGACGGCTTCGCCCGCTATTGGGTGCACAACGGACTCGTGACGGTCGGCGGACAGAAGATGTCGAAGTCGCTGGGCAACTTCACCCTCGCCGAAGACGTGCTGGCGCAGCACGACCCGCTGGTGGTCCGCTACGCGCTCGCGGCCGCGCACTACCGCTCGAGCCTGGATCTGACCGACTCGTCGTGGGCCGAGGCCGAGAGTGCGCTGGCGCGCATCCGCACGTTCCTGGAGCGCGCCGTGCGCACCCTGGGGTCTGAGAGCGCCGGCGCACCGGAGTCCGGCGTGACGACGCTCGACGTGCTCCCGGGGGGCTTCCGCACCGCCATGGACGACGACCTCGGAGTGCCGCAGGCGCTGGCCGTGCTGCACGAGACCGTGCGCGCCGGCAACGCCGCGCTCGATCGGGGAGACGCGGATGCCGTGCACGAGGCGATGTATGCCGTGACAGCCATGACCGGAGCGCTCGGGATCGACCCGCTCGCGCCCGAGTGGCGGGATGCACAGGGCGAGGGGACGACGGCATCCGCCCTCGACACCCTCGTGAAGACGATGATCGAGCAGCGCGCGCAGGCGCGCGCCGACAAGGACTGGGCCGCAGCCGACCGCATCCGCGATGCGATCGGCGCGGCAGGAATCACTCTGGAGGACACTCCGGACGGAACACATTGGAGTATCGATGGCTAAGCCTGGCCGCCCCGGAGCGGGCAACAGCAAGAAGAAGGGTGCCTCCAAGGGCACCGGCGGTCTCGGCCGCAAGGCGCTCGAGGGCAAGGGCCCGACGCCGAAGGCGGAGGACCGCAGCTGGCATGTCGCCGGCAAGCGCAAGGCCGCCGCGGAACGCTACGCCGCAGCCGGCGGCAAGGGCAAGCCGGGGCAGAAGCCGCAGTCGAGCATGAACCGTCAGGCGCGCGGATCGAAGGCGTCGGATGACACCGAGACCGTCACCGGCCGCAATTCGGTGCTCGAGGCGCTGCGCACGAAGATCCCGGCGACTGCGTTCTACATCGCGCAGCGCGTCGAGATGGACGACCGCGTCAAGGAGATGCTGGCGATCACCCGGCACCGCGAGATCCCGGTGCTCGAGGTCACCCGACAGGAGCTCGACCGGATGGCCGGCTTCGACGGCGTGCACCAGGGTGTGGCGCTGAAGGTGCCCCCGTACGAGTACGCGCACCCGCAGGATCTGCTCGAAGAGGTCATCGACCGCGGTCAGACACCGCTGTTCATCGCCCTCGACGGCATCACCGACCCGCGCAACCTCGGTGCGATCATCCGGTCGACCGCTGCCTTCGGCGGGCACGGTGTGATCCTGCCGCAGCGTCGGTCGGCGAGCGTGAACTCGGCCGCCTGGAAGACCAGTGCCGGTGCGGCCGCCCGCATCCCGGTGGCGATCGCCGCCAACCTGACGTCGATGCTCAAGGAGTTCAAGAAGCAGGGCGTGTTCGTGCTGGGCCTCGACGGCGGGGGAGATGTGTCGCTGCCCGCCCTGGAGCTCGCCGACCGCCCCGTCGTCATCGTCGTCGGCTCCGAGGGCAAGGGCCTCTCGCGCCTGGTCACCGAGACCTGCGACCAGATCGTCTCGATCCCGATCTCGGCGGCGACCGAATCGCTGAACGCCGGCATCGCCGCATCGGTGGCGCTGTACCAGGTCTCCACGGTGAGGGCCGGGCGGGAATAGCAGCCGCCTCGGCGCACTTGCATCTGTCGAACCGCGCTTGCGCACGAAAGGAACTCACATGGCCCGCATCGTCGTCATCGGAGGCACCGGCTACGCCGGATCCCACATCGCTCGCGAGGGGGTGAGCCGAGGACACGAGGTCGTGGTGATCTCACGCACGACGCCGGATGCCCCGATCGACGGTGTGCAGTACGTGCAGGGCTCGGTGCTCGACCTCGACGCGCTCGGGAACGTCTTCGACGGTGCGGATGCCGTCGTCTCGGCGCTTTCGCCGCGCGGCGACATGGAGAACGCGGTCCTCGGCGCGCTCCGCGGCCTGGTCGCGAAGCTGTCGGGCACCTCCACGCGTCTCGGTGTCGTGGGCGGCGCCGGCGGCAGCCTGATCGCGGCCGGCGGACCCCGCCTGTTCGACCAGGGCTTCCCCGAGGAGTACCGGCACGAGGCTCAGGTCGGCATCGACTCGCTCGAGCTGCTGCAGGCGTCCGACGAGAGCCTGGACTGGTTCTTCATCCACCCGGCCGAGGTCTTCGGGCCGTGGGCCGAGGGCGAGCGCACCGGCAAGTACCGCGACGGCGGCGACGTGCTCGTGCGCGCCGAGGACGGCAGCTCGACGATCTCGGGCGCCGACTTCGCGATCGCCGTCATCGACGAGATCGAGCAGGGCAACCACCGTCGCGAGCGCTTCACCGTCGGCTACTGACCCTCGTTCGCTGAACGGTACGCCCCGCTGGGTCCCTGAGCCCGTCGAAGGGGCCCGGCCAGCAAGGTGCCGGGCTTGAGCAGGGGCCACGCGCCCCCGAGGCTCCGGACGGCGCGAAGCGACGACCGGAGTGGGGCGTGGGGATCAGACCAGGTCGCGCCAGTCGATCGCGGCCGTGTCCGACGAGACCTCGACGGCTCCCGTGATCACCGGCAGGCCCATGGTCTCGGTGGGCGGGCCCATGATGGTGGCCTCGTCGCGGCGATGCCGCAGCACGCCGTCGATGTAGCTCGTCAGCACCTCGGCCAGCGGCACCGATCGTCCCTGCGCCTGCGACAGGTACCAGCGGTGCTCGAGCACCTGGTGGTAGACCTCGGCGGGTTCGAGCTTGGCCCGCAGGTCGTAGGGGATCGCCCGCACGACGGGCTCGAACGCACGCGTGAGCCACTCGTGCGCGTAGAGCTCCTCGTCCGCGAGGTTCTTGCTCGACCGGGCACGGAACTCGTCGAGGTCGTTGAGCAGGCGCCGAGCCTGGTTCTCCTCGACGTCCAGCCCGGTGAGCCGGATGAGCCGGCGCTGGTGGTGACCGGCATCCACCACCTTCGGCTGGATCCGCACGAGCGCGCCGTCGGGGGTCGTCTCCATCGACATCTCGTCGATGTCGAACCCGAGCGCGTTGAGCTTCTCGACACGCTCGGTGATGCGCCAGGCCTCCGCGGTGGAGAACGATTCCTCGCCGGTGAGCGCATCCCACAGCGACCGGTACGACGACACGATGCCGTCAGCGATCTCCAGCGCGTCGACGCCACGCTCCAGGCGACCGCCGGCGGCGAGGTCCATGATCTCCCCGGCGATGTTCGTGCGCGCCAGATCCAGGTCGTAGGCCCGCTGACCGTCGGTCAGTCCCTCCTCGTGCAGCTCGCCGGTCTCGGCGTCGACGAGGTACGCGGCGAAGGCCCCGGCGTCACGGCGGAAGAGCGTGTTCGACAGTGAGACGTCCCCCCAGTAGAACCCGGCGGTGTGCAGCCGCACGAGCAGCAGCGCCAGGGCGTCGACCAGGCGGTTGGCGGTGTCGGGCCGCAGCACCTGGGTGAACAGGGCGCGGTACGGCATCGAGAAGCGCAGATGCGAGGTCACCAGGGCGGCGGGCAGCGGCTTGCCGTCGGCATCCACCCGTCCTGCGATCACCGCGACGCGGCTCACGCAGGGCACGTCGAGACGCGCGAGGCTGCCGAGCATCTCGTACTCGCGCTGCGCCATCTCGGCGGTGGTCTCCTTCACCGCGACGACCCGCCCGGAGAGGTCCGCGAAGCGCACGAGGTGCCGCGAGAGGCCCTTCGGCAGAGACACGATGTGCTCCGAGGGCCATCGGCTCAGCGGCGTCGACCACGGCAGCGTCAGCAGGCCGGGGTCGACAGTGCTCGCGCTGATGCGCAGCGACTGCTTCTTCATGTCTGCTCCTCGGGGTGCGGTTCGCACTGCCGGTGACGGTGATCCGGAAACGCCGCGGCGCGGGCGACCAGAGGAAGGTCGACCCGCGCCGCGGTTGCCGGTGATCAGGCGGAGACGATCGGCTGCTCGTTGAGGCGCTCGCCCGACTCGATGTCGAACAGGTGCACGTGGCCGGCCACCGGGGCCAGCACGACCGTGTCGCCCGCGTTGGGGTGACGGCGGCCGTCGACGCGCGCGACGAGGTCGGTGCGCTTGCCGTTGATGTCGGCGTGGCCGTAGAGGTAGCCGTCGGCGCCGAGCTCCTCGACCAGGTCGACGGTGACCGAGATGCCCTGGCCATCCTCGGGGGCGACCACGATGTCCTCGGGGCGGATGCCGACGGTGACCGTGGCGCCGTGCGCCTTGGAGACCGCCGAGCGCTCGGTCGAGACGACCTTCGAGCCGAACTGCACGCCGCCCTCGGTGAGCGGAACGTCGAACAGGTTCATGGCGGGGGAGCCGATGAAGCCGGCGACGAAGACGTTGCTCGGGGTTTCGTACAGCTCGCGCGGGGTGCCGACCTGCTGCAGGATGCCGTCCTTGAGCACGGCGATCCGGTCACCCATGGTGAGCGCCTCGGTCTGGTCGTGGGTGACGTAGACCGTGGTGACGCCCAGGCGACGCTGCAGCGAAGCGATCTGGGTACGGGTCTGCACACGCAGCTTCGCGTCGAGGTTCGACAGCGGCTCGTCCATGAGGAACACCTGCGGCTGGCGGACGATCGCGCGGCCCATGGCCACACGCTGACGCTGACCACCCGAGAGGGCCTTCGGCTTGCGGTTCAGGTACTCCTCGAGGTCGAGCAGCTTGGCGGCCTCGAGAACGCGAGCGGCGCGCTCCTCCTTGCCGACGCCGGCGATCTTGAGCGCGAAGCCCATGTTCTCGGCGACGGTCATGTGCGGGTACAGCGCGTAGTTCTGGAACACCATCGCGATGTCGCGGTCCTTCGGCGGCACGTCGGTGACGTCGCGGTCGCCGATGAGGATGCGGCCGGAGTTGACCTCTTCGAGGCCGGCGAGCATGCGGAGCGACGTGGACTTACCGCAACCGGAGGGGCCGACGAGAACGAGGAACTCGCCGTCGGCGATCTCGATGTTCAGCTTGTCGACCGCGGGGCGGGTGCCGCCCGGGTAGAGGCGGGTGGCGTCGTCGAACGTAACGGTTGCCATTGTTTCTCCTTCACCGGCAGGTACGTGCCGGACGATCCGTTGTGAATGGAAGCGGTGAGCAGACGCCCACCGTGACCCATCGTCGGGTCGAGATCAGTATTGCATGCCCGGGCGCGTCTGGGTATTTCTCAGCCTCCCTGGTTAACATCGAACCCGGTGCCGCGCTCATCGCGGCCGCGGGATCACCCGTCCCACCCGATCTTCAAGAGGAACGATGTCGAGCGACGAAACGCCGAACGTCCCTGCTGCTCGCAACTCGCGCGAGGCGGTGCGGGAGAAAGCGCAGCGCGTGCACGCCCAGCAGTCGCGAGCGCGCATCATGCGCCGTGTCATCATCGGCGTCGTCGCGGCTGTCGCGGTCGGTTCCATCGGCGCGGCTGTCGCGCTCGCTGTCGGCTCGTCGATCTCGAAGCCGGTGCTCAAGCCCACGGGGATGACCGACGACGGCGTCACCGTCAGCGATGTCACGCTTGCTGCGGGCAGCGCCGTGGCGCCGGGCACCCCGGCCCCCACTCCCAGCGAGGCGGGCACGGCGACCACGCCCACTCCGACGCCCACCCCCACCGAGGGTGCGGCTGAGCCGACCCCCATCCACATCTACGTCGACTACCTGTCTGCGGGCGCATCCGAGTTCGAGCGCGCGAACGCCCGTCAGCTCGCAGGCTGGATCAAGGAGGGGGCGGTCACCGTCACCTACCACCCGGTGGCCCTGCTGACGGCGAGCTCGAACGGCACGAAGTACTCGCTTCGCGCCGCATCCGCCGCCGCCTGCGTGGTGACGTACTCGCCCGACCGGTTCTTCGATTACAACCACGAGCTGCTCACCGACCAGCCCGCGATCGACAGCAACGGCCGCACGGACGTGCAGCTGGCGGATCTGGCCGTCGCCGTCGGCGTCGAGAACGCCAAGCAGGTGCGCTCGTGCATCGAGGGGCAGGACTTCGTCGGCTGGGCGAAGGACGCCACGACCCGTGCGCTGGAGGGGCCGCTGCCCGGCTCGAAGGACCTCAAGCTCAGCAACGAGGCTCTCATCGTCGTCGGCGGCGAGGCCTACGTGGGAGCGCTGGACGACCCGGCCGAGTTCTCGCAGTTCGTGCTGACCACGGCCAGCGACCAGTACTACGGCACGGTCGACCCGACTCCGACGCCCACCCCGTCGACCACGCCTGCCTCCTGATTCGCCCGCCTCCCGATCGATGTCGGGAAGCACTCCCCGCCGTCGCTATGCTTGTGACGGTTCGCCGACTTAGCTCAGCTGGTAGAGCACCTGTCTTGTAAACAGGCGGTCGCGGGTTCGAGTCCCGCAGTCGGCTCTGCAGATGCACGCATGTCGTGCGTCAGAAGAGCATCCCGTCGCCCTTGTCATCCGCCTTCGGCTCTGCGGCGACGCGGGAGTCGAGGGATGCCGCGGCGATCAGCGCTTCGTCCATGAGCTCGCGCGAGGGTTCGCCGGTGAGCCAGTCCGCGGCGAAGGTGGGCGGCACCAGCACGGGCACGCGGTCGTGCAGGTGGGCGAGATGCTCGGGAGCCGGCCGCATCACGATCGAGTAGCAGGTGGTCCATTCGCCGTCGGGTGTGCGGCCACGCTGCGTCACCGCCGCCATCCCGAACAGCACACCGGAGCCGAGTCCGAATCGGTGCCAGACGCGTTCGGGCTTCTGCATCTCGAACCAGCCCGTGGTCGGGACGATCGCCCGGGTGCGCAGGCCGCCGGGACGATCCTGCAGCCGCTCGGAGCGGGTATTGATGGAAGGGAAGCGCGCCGGCTGCCCGTCGATCAGGAATCCCCACCAGGCCTGCAGCAGCTCGGGCGGCCCATCGGCCGCGGTGACGAGCGGATTGAGATTCCTCAGGTTGCGGCCGGTCGGTCGCAGCGTCTCGCCGGCATTGGTCTCGGCCCACGACCGCAGGCCCTCGAGCACCGCCTCGTCGGCCTCCGCCAGCAGTTCCGCTTCCGTGAAGCGGGGATCGAGTCCGTAGCTCGCGCACATGCTCGCAGGTTAGTCGTGGCCACCGACATCGCGGCAGGCACAAGGTAGCGTTGCCCGGTGACCGAATCCCGCCCGCTCCCGACCTGGCTCGCCCTCGGCGGCGCCATCTCGATCGGCGTGATGACCGCGGTGCAGGCGCGCATCAACGGCGTTCTCGGCGTCCGTGTGGACGACGGCATCATCGCGGGGCTCCTCTCGTTCCTCGCCGGGCTGGTCTTCCTCGTCGTACTCGCGCCCGCACTCCCGGCCACGCGGGCCGCGATGAGCCGGCTGGTCAGCGGCATCCGGAACCGCACCATCCCTTTCTGGATGCTGCTCGGCGGCACCTGCGGCGCCCTCACGGTGACCACCCAGGGGGTCGTCGCGGGTGTGCTGGGCGTCTCGCTGTTCACGGTCGGCGTCGTGGCAGGGCAGACCGTGCACGGTCTCGTGCTCGACCGCATCGGCTTCGGTCCCTCCGGCGTCGTCGCGGTGACGATGGGCCGGGTGGCCGGGGGAGCGCTCGCGCTCGCCGCGGTGGGCATCTCGCTGAGCGGCGACGTGCTGCGCGACGCACCGCTGTGGCTGCTCCTGCTGCCCTTCTTCGCCGGTGCGGGCATCGCCTGGCAGGCCGGCGCCAACGGCCGGCTGGCCCGCAAGGTCTCATCGCCGATGACGGCGACGCTGGTGAGCTTCCTCGCCGGCACCGTCGTGCTAGTCGTCGCCGCGGCCATCAGCGTGGCAATGCGCGGGATGCCGCAGGCGCTGCCCTCCGAGCCGTGGCTGTACGCCGGCGGCCTGCTCGGCTTCGCCTACATCATGCTCGGCGCGTTCCTGGTCGCGCACACCGGGGTGCTGCTGATGGGACTGGGCAGCGTGCTCGGCCAGCTCAGCGCTTCGATCGTCATCGATCTGCTCTGGCCCACGGCCGGGCGTCCGGCACTGTGGCAGCTGACCGCGATGTTCGCCGTCGCCGTGGCATCCGTCTTCGTCGCCCTGCCACGGCGGCGGCGCTGATCAGCCCCGTTCGCGCTGCTCCCGCTTCGCGTCCTTCCGCGCCTTGTTCGCAGCCTTCCGCGCCTTCTTCGCGTCCCTCTCCGCTTTCTTCGCGGCTTTCCTCGCCTTCTTGTCGGCCTTCTTGCTCCGGACGGCGCCCTCGCCCGCGGCCTTCTCATCGCCGGGCTCGCCGGGCAGCTCGCCGGCACTCGACGGCATCCGGGTGAGCAGTCCGGCGGCGTCCACCGGCTTGCGGCGCCCCGCGTCCTTGCCCGCGGGCTTGCCGCCCACGTACAGCCAGCCCAGCAGCGCCTCGTCCTGCGTCAGCCCGTGCGCCCGGGCGACGGCATCCGACCGCGTGTATCCGCCGGTGCGCCAGATCACGCCCCATCCCGCCTCGTCGAGCAGCAGGCTCAGCATGTGGGCGACGCCCGAGGCGACGGCCTCCTGCTCCCAGCGCGGCACCTTCTCGCTGCGCCGGTAAGAGGCGACCACCGCGATGAGCAGTGAGGCCCGCAGCGGCTTGGACGACGGCTTGTCGTCGCCGGTTGCCTCCGCGATCGCCGCCCCGAGAGCCAGACGATCGTCGCCGCGCAGCTCGATCAGCCGCCACGGACGCAGCGACGAGTGGTCTGCCACCCGGCCGGCGGCCTCCACCAGCGGCAGCAGCTGCTCGTGCGTCGGGGCTTCGTCGGTGACCTTCGACCAGGAGGTGCGCCGCAGCACGGCCTCGAGTGCGCTCACGACTCCTCTGGGGCGAAGGTCAGCGCGAGCGAGTTCATGCAGTAGCGGTCGCCGGTGGGCGTGCCGAACCCGTCGGGGAAGACGTGACCCAGGTGCGAGCCGCACGCGGCGCAGCGCACCTCGGTGCGGACCATGCCCAGGCTGCGGTCCTCGATGAGCTCGACCGCCTCGGGGCGCACCGACTCGTAGAAGCTCGGCCAGCCGCATCCCGAGTCGAACTTCGTGCCGCTGCGGAACAGCTCTTCGCCGCAGGCGCCGCAGCGGTACAGTCCGTCGCGCTTCTCATCCAGCAGCTCACCGGTCCAGGCACGCTCGGTCGCCGCCGTGCGCAGCACCGCGTACTGCTCATCGCCGAGCTCTGCGCGCCACTGGTCATCCGTCTTGTTCACCTTGTACGACATGCCTCCATTCTCTCGCGCCGGAGGGGCGTTCGGGCCGGTGAGAATGGAGGCATGACGGATGCCGTGCGCGAGCGCTACGAACGGTTCGCCCGCGAAGAGGCCCCCGGCCGCAGCGCGGTGTACGAGGCCTGGGCGACAGGCGTCGCCGACGACGACGAAGTGCGGGCGGTGCTGCAGCGGATCACGCCGCAGCATCGGCATCCGCCCCTCGTCTTCGCCGTCACCCGGCTGCTCGGCGCTCCCGTCGCCTCCGCATACGGAGCGTGGCGCGATTTCGTGGTCGCGCACGCCGACGAGGTCGTCGCCGAGTGCGAGCGCCGCACCGTGCAGACCAACGAGCCGCTGCGCCTGTCGGCGCTGCTTCCTGCGCTCAGCGGGATCGAGGGGCCGGTCGCGCTGCTCGAGCTGGGCGCGGCGGCCGGACTCTGCCTTTATCCCGACCGGTTCTCGTACCGCCTCGTCGACGAGGACGGCCGCGAGAGGACCCGCCTGGACCCGGCGGACGGCGCCTCGCCGGTCGTCCTCACCAGCGTGGTGCGCGGCCCGCTGCCCGCCCTGCGCACACCCGAGGTCGTCTGGCGCGCCGGCATCGACCTGGCGCCGGTGGATGTGCGCCGCCCCGCGGATCGCGCGTGGATGGACGCGCTGATCTGGCCGGGGGAGGCCGAACGGGCGGTCCGCATCGCCGCCGCGGCCGGCATCGTCGCCGCGGAGCCGCCGCTGCTGATCGCGGGCGATGCCGAGGAGCGCCTGGGCGAGGCCGTCGCCGTGGCGCCCGCGGGGGCGACGCTCGTGATCACCACCCCTGGCATGCTCGTCTACCTGCCGCGGCCCGCGCGTGAGTCGCTCATCGGCGGCATCCGCGACACCGGCGCACGCTGGATCACGATCGACCCGCCGGCGCTGCACGACGGCTGGACACCGCCGGTCGACCCGGCTGACTTCGCCGGCTTCGCGGTCGCGCTCGACGGCGAGGTGATGGCGGATGCCGATCCGCTGGGCCGCTGGTGGGAGTGGCGTGCGGGCGGCGGGCCCGGCGCCGCGTAGCCTGATGCCATGCTCGGTGACCTCTCCGATCGCGACCGCGCGATCCTGACGCTGGAAGCGGCCTGGCCGCGGCACAGCGGCATGAAGGAGGAGACGATCCGCGCGCAGCTGGGCATGAGCCCGGCTCGGTACTACCAGCTGCTCGGGCGTCTGATCGACACCGAGGAGGCGCTGGAGTTCGACCCGCTGCTCGTGCGCCGGCTGCGCAGGCTGCGCGATGCGCGCGGCCGGCAGCGGCAGACGCGCATGCGCGGATTCGTCGGCTGACGGCATCCGGCATCGCTCCGGGCAGATTCCCGGACCGCGCCCGTTACCATCGGATGGTGTCAAAGGCCCCGCACGACCGATTCGACGACGTCCCCCGCACCACCGGCCGTGTCGGCGCGCACCGCGCCGAGCAGCCGGGGATCAACGGACCGATCACCCTGCTGTGGTCGGCGGCCGTGGCGGTGGTGCTCATCGTCATCGGCATCTTCGTCTCGCTCGTGCTCATGGGCCGCATCGACCTGTTCCCTTCGGCCGACCCGGCCGGTCAGCCGGCGCCCGGGGTCGTCGCCGAGGTCGACACGTCCTACCGGGTGCTGATCCTGAACGCCACGACCGAGGCGGGTCAGGTGGCGTCCGTCCGCGAGACGCTGATCGCGCAGGGCTGGCAGCCGGATGCCGTGTTCGGCAGTGAGGGCTCGACGACCGAGTTCGACGAGACCACAGTGTTCTACGTGGACGAGGCCGACGAGTCAGCCGCGCTCGGCGTCGCCGAGATCCTCGGCGGCGTGAAGGCCGAGCAGAGCGACCACTATGCGGCGCTGAACGATACCGAGCTGCCGCAGCTGACCGTCGTGATCGGCATGGACCGCGTGAACGGCGCGAGCACGTCGCCTGGGGCCGGCGAGGAGACCCCCGCGGGCTGATCCGCGCTGGGCGAACACCGCATTCGCGCGGCTTGCACTCTCATGGGTCGAGTGCCAGACTGTGTGTTAGCACTCGATCACTCTGAGTGCTAAACCCCATCGCCTACGTCCGGGAGGGACGAAAGACTCATGGCAAAGATCATCGCTTTCGATGAGGAGGCCCGTCGCGGCCTCGAGCGCGGCCTGAACATCCTGGCCGACGCCGTCAAGGTGACCCTCGGCCCGCGTGGTCGCAACGTCGTGCTCGAGAAGAAGTGGGGCGCCCCCACCATCACGAACGACGGCGTGTCGATCGCCAAGGAGATCGAGCTCGACGACCCGTACGAGAAGATCGGTGCGGAGCTCGTCAAGGAGGTCGCCAAGAAGACCGACGACGTCGCCGGTGACGGAACCACCACGGCGACCGTCCTCGCCCAGGCACTGGTCCGCGAGGGTCTGCGCAACGTCGCAGCCGGCGCCGACCCCATCTCGCTCAAGCGCGGCATCGAGAAGGCCGTCGCGGCCATCACCGAGGACCTGCTCGCCAGCGCGAAGGAGATCGACTCCAAGGAGCAGATCGCCGCCACCGCGTCCATCTCCGCGGCCGACACCGAGATCGGTGCGCTCATCGCCGAGGCCATCGACAAGGTGGGCAAGGAGGGTGTCGTCACCGTCGAGGAGTCGCAGACCTTCGGTACCGAGCTCGAGCTCACCGAGGGCATGCGCTTCGACAAGGGCTACCTGAACCCGTACTTCGTCACGGACCCAGAGCGCCAGGAGGCTGTCTTCGAGGACCCGTACATCCTCATCGCCAACCAGAAGATCGGCAACATCAAGGACCTGCTGCCGGTCGTCGACAAGGTGATCCAGGACGGCAAGGAGCTCGTCATCATCGCCGAGGACGTCGAGGGCGAGGCTCTCGCGACGCTCGTGCTGAACAAGATCCGCGGCATCTTCAAGTCCGTCGCCGTCAAGGCTCCGGGCTTCGGTGACCGTCGCAAGGCGCAGCTGCAGGACATCGCGATCCTCACCGGCGGCCAGGTCATCACCGAGGAGGTCGGCCTCAAGCTCGAGAACACCACCCTCGACCTGCTCGGCCGTGCTCGCAAGGTCATCGTCACCAAGGACGAGACCACGATCGTCGAGGGCGCGGGCGAGCAGTCCGCCATCGAGGGTCGCGTGACCCAGATCCGTCGCGAGATCGAGAACACCGACAGCGACTACGACCGCGAGAAGCTGCAGGAGCGCCTCGCCAAGCTCGCCGGCGGCGTCGCCGTCATCAAGGCGGGTGCGGCCACCGAGGTCGAGCTCAAGGAGCGCAAGCACCGCATCGAGGACGCCGTCCGCAACGCGAAGGCGGCCGTCGAGGAGGGCATCGTCCCCGGTGGTGGCGTCGCGCTGCTGCAGTCGGCCAAGGTTCTCGACACGCTCGAGCTCGAGGGTGACGAGGCCACCGGTGCGAACATCGTCCGCGTCGCCATCGAGGCTCCGCTGAAGCAGATCGCCATCAACGCCGGTCTCGAGGCCGGTGTGGTCGCGCACAAGGTCGCCGAGCTCCCCTCGGGCCAGGGCCTGAACGCCGCCACCGGTGAGTACGGCGACATGTTCGCCCAGGGCATCATCGACCCGGCCAAGGTCACCCGCTCGGCGCTGCAGAACGCGGCATCGATCGCCGGCCTGTTCCTTACCACCGAGGCCGTCGTCGCCGACAAGCCCGAGAAGGCTCCGGCCATGCCGGCTGACCCGTCGGGCGGCATGGACTTCTGATCTGAAGAGATCCGGAGTCTGAGACGTCTCAGACAGAACGCCCCCTGCTTCGGCAGGGGGCGTTCTGCGTCTCCGCACTGCGTCTCCGCACTGCGTCTCCGCACTGCGTCTCCGCACTGCGTCCGTGCACTGCGTCCGTGCTGTGCGCCGAAACCCCTCCTGAATGCCATAACCCCTCCTGAATCGCGTTGATACGAGGGGGTATGGGCAACCAGGAGGGGTTTCGGCGGGATGGGAGGGGTGGGGAGTGTCAGCGGAACAGGCTGGCGGAGTACTGGTCGGCGTCCGCGTACTGGCTGGCGGCCGAGCCGAGCGCGGTGCTGATCGACGCGAGCGCTTGCTCGACGTGCTGCTGCGCACCGCGCCACTGCTCGCTGCACTGCTGGAAGGCGTTGGATGCCGAACCGGTCCACGACGACTGCAGCTGGGTGAGCTGCGCCATCAGTGACGCGGACTCGGCCTGCAGGCGCTCCATGGTGGCTCGGGCGGCACTGTGCGCGGAATGGACCGCATCGGTGTCGACGGTGAAGACGGACATGGGATTCTCCTCTCGACGGGCTTCCGACACTAAATGCGTGCGAGAGGCCGCCGACGGCCGAACCCCGGCCGCTGTGCACAACATCCGGCCGCTGCGGATTGTGCAGGGGGAGTGCTCAGAACTCGAGCCGGTCCAGAGGCTGGGTCTCCTCGAGCAGGTGCTCAGGCGTCGCCTGGGCGGGGGCGAGCGGCAGCGACACGACGAAGGTCGCCCCGCCGCCCGGCGTCTCGTCCACCCGCACCGAGCCGTTCAGCGACTCGATGATCGAAGCCACGATCGCCAGGCCCAGCCCTGCGCCGCCCGTCTCGCGTGCACGCGAGGTGTCGGCCCGCCAGAACCGCTCGAAGATGTGCTCGCGGATCTGGGGCGGCACGCCTTCGCCGTGGTCCACGATCGCGATGGTGCCCACGCCGCGCGCGCGGTCGACGCCGACGACGAGTTCGATCGGGCTCTCCTCGGGTGAGAACCGGCGGGCGTTGCCGAGCAGATTCGTGATCACCTGCCGCACCTTGTTCTCCTCGCCGAGCACGATCGGGGGAGTGCGTACCGGGGCGTCTGTCGCCTCGGTGAAGTCGATCGATGGCACGACGGCGGGCTTGGGACGACGGCGGAGCCTGCCCAGGGCTCCCGCGGCCCGGCCGGCCCCTGCGGCGCGGCCGGTGGCGGTGACGGGTGCGACGGCGGGCGGCGGCGGTGGGGCGGTCGGCCGCAGTCGCGGTCGCTCGGCCTGGTCGGCGGTGGTGTCGACGACCGTGATCTTGCGTCCCGGTGCGGACACGCGCAGGTCGAGGGCGGCGTCGCGTGCCACCGGCCGCAGATCGATAGCCACGATCTGGAGTTCGCGCTCGCGTTCCTCGTCCAGGCGTGCGAGGGCCAGCAGATCCTCGACGAGCACGCCCATCCGGATCGCCTCCTTCTCGATGCGCTCCATCGCCCGCGCGGTGTCCTCGTCACCGCTGATGGCACCCATGCGGTACAGCTCCGCGTACCCGCGCACGCTCACCAGCGGAGTGCGCAGCTCGTGGCTCGCGTCGCCGATGAAGCGCCGCATGTTCTGCACGGTCCGGTCGCGCTGGGCGATCGACCGGTCGACGCGGTCGAGCATGGTGTTGATCGCCGAATTGAGGCGACCCACCTCGGTGGTCGGCTCGAGGTCGGTCAGGCGCTGGCTGAAGTCACCCGCGGCGATCGCCATGGCGGTGGACTCGACGTGTCCCAGCCGCCGGAACGTGAGCGTCACCAGGCCGCGGATCAGCAGCGCGGCGAGCAGGATCGTCACGAGAGCCACCGTGGTGTACACCGCGAAGTAGGTGCCGACGATGCGGTCGGCCTCATCCAGCGGCAGGGCGACGACCTGCACGTAGCTGATGCCCGGAAGGCTCTGCAGCGGCTGCACCGACACCGCCGCGTTGTAGACCAGGCCCTCCCCGGCATCCAGGGTCAGCACCTGATCCTCGCGGGCCTTGGCGGACTGCACCGTGAACGTCTCGGGGAACGCCGGGCGCCGGTCGGCGGCCTGTCCGCCGGCCTGCGCGAGCGGCTCGCCCTCGGTCGTGTAGAACGCGACCGCGAAATCGGGCGACCGGGGTGCGTCGGGAGCCGGGTCGAAGACGAGCCCGCCGTCGGAGATCGACACGTCGAAGAAGCGCTCGGCCTGACCTGTCGTGGCCAGCGACGGCAGCTGGGCGTTGATGTTGTTGATCATCGCGCCGCGCAGGATGGGCACGGTGCCGATCCCTGCCACCACCAGACCCAGGGCGAGCACTGCGACCGTGACGCCCGTGACCTTGGCGCGCAGGCTGATCCTGCGCCACCACACGGTGACGGAGTCGGAACCGGTGCTCATCCCCGCGCTCGCGCTCAGGCGGACTTCCCGACCTTCAGCATGTAGCCGAAGCCGCGCTTGGTCTGGATGACCGACTCCTCGGTGTGCGGGTCGATCTTGCGGCGCAGATAGGAGATGTAGCTCTCCACGATGCCGGCGTCGCCGTTGAAGTCGTACTCCCAGACATGATCGAGGATCTGCGCCTTCGACAGCACGCGATTGGGGTTGAGCATGAGGTACTTCAGCAGCTTGAACTCCGTCGGGCTCAGCTCGATCGGAACCTTGCCGACGAAGACGTCGTGGGTGTCCTGATCCATCGACAGCTCGCCGGCGCGGATCAGCGACTCCTCATCGGTCTGCATCGTGCGGCGCAGGATCGCCTGCGCGCGGGCGACGATCTCGTCGAGGGCGAACGGCTTGGTGACGTAGTCGTCGCCGCCGGCGTTCAGGCCCTCGATCTTGTCCTGCGTGTCGTCCTTGGCGGTGAGGAACAGGATGGGGGCCGTGAAGCCCGCGCCGCGCAGGCGCTTGGTGACGCTGAAGCCGTTCATATCGGGCAGCATGACGTCGAGGATGATCAGGTCGGGCTCCTCCTCGAGGACCGCCGAGATGGTGGCCGCCCCGTTGGCGACGGTCTTCACCTTGAAACCGGCGAAGCTGAGACCCCGGGAGAGCAGGTCGCGGATGTTCGGCTCGTCGTCGACGACCAGGATTCGCGCATCAGTCATGACCCCATTATGGTGATCCGGCCGATGCCGTGGCTGATTGTCTGCGGAGATGCGGCGCTCAGGCGTCCAGTGCCGCGTCGATCGCACGGGCCACGACGGCCTCGATGGGCGCATCCGGATCGACCGTGAGGCGGTGCAGCAGCAGCCCCTCGCCCGTGGCCATCAGGAAGGCGGTACGGCCGGCGGCATCCTCGCCCCCGAGGCGGGAGAGGATGCCGCGCACCCAGGCCTCCATGCCCGCCCGCTGCTCGCGCAGCGGGCGCACCGCATCGTCGTCGGCCTCGAGGAAGAGCGCGTAACGCGCGCGCGTGCGCGCCGCGAGAGGGCCGGACTGCGCCGCGATCATGCGGCTGAGCGCGGAGACGAACTCGTCCCGGGTGGTGATGTCGGGGATGCCGGCGTCCGCGCGTTCCCGTTCGGCGATCCACTCGATGACACCGGCGAGCAGCGCGGCGCGGGTGCGGAAGTGATTCGAGGTCGACCCGGGGGGAAGGGAAGCCGCGGCATCGATCCGGCCGTGTGTGAGCGCACGAATGCCGTGGGTGCCGACGAGGTCCACGGCGGCTTCGAGGGCGCGATGGCGGGTGCTGCTCACGCGACGAGCCTAGGCTCACTATGTTCGTAGTGACAAATCACTACGAACATAGTAGAGTGCGATCACGGTCGACGACGACCGGCTGGTCGGCTGGGAGGCTCGCCATGGATACACCGGGGTCCTCGGACACGTCCGTCCGCCGCGAGTGGACGCCGCCTCTACCCGAGGCGCCGGGGTTCGAGCACAGCATGGTCGAGACCCCCGGGCTGCGGGCCCACGTCGCCTCGGTGGGTGAGGGCGACCCGGTGCTCATGCTGCACGGCTTCCCCCAGCACTGGTGGGAGTGGCGCAGGGTCGCGCAGGTCGTCGCAGCCCAGGGATACCGGGTGATCTGCCCCGATCTGCGCGGTTCCGGCTGGACGAAGTCCGACGACCAGAAGTTCGGGCCGGACACGCAGATGGAGGATGTCCTCGCGGTGCTGGACGCTCTCGGCATCGAGCGGCCGCACCTGCTCTGCCATGACATGGGCGCGATCTCGGGCATGCAACTCGCCTACGTGCATCCCGAGCGCGTCCGCACGCTCGTCCAGCTGTCCGTTCCGCCCGGGTTCATGGAGTTCACACCGAAGGTGATGCCCGCCTTCGCACACATGCCCAGGCTGATCATGCATCGCCCTGGGCGGCCGCTGGACTACCTGTTCGGTCCGCGCTACGCGGCCAAGCCGCTCGGTGACAGCGCCGTGGACGCGTATCTGCGCGTGCAGCAGGATCCGGCAGTGGGCCGCGCGGTCGCTGCGATGTATCGCGGGATGGTGGTGCCGGTGTCGATGCGGCTGATGACCGGCGTCTACAAGCGCATGCGGCTGCATCCGCCGACGCTCGTCGTCTTCGGGCGGGAGGATGGGCCTTTCGCCGAGGGCACGGCCCGGCGTATCAGCCGTAAGAGCGCCGAGAAAGCCGATCGGTTCGAGCTCGCGTTCGTCGATGACGCCGCGCATTTCATCGTCGACGACGCGCCGGAGGCGGTGGCGGCCCTCGCGCTGGATTGGATGAAGCGCGAGGGCTGAAGCGAGCGCGGGCGGAGTAGCCTCGATGGCATGAGCAGCAACGCGGACGAGGGCGGTGACAGCGCCTGCTGGCTGTCGAAGGTGTGCCCCGAGTGCGGGGCGCTGCTCGACGACCTGTCGGCGCCGTGCTGGCGATGCGGGCTGAGGCCGGAGGACGAGCCGCAGGGCTCCTGAGCCGGCGCCGCGATGCTCAGGCGGCCAGATCCACGGCATCCATGATCGTGTAGCTGTAGCCCTGCTCCGCGAGGAACCGCTGCCGGTTCTGCGCATAATCCTGATCGACCGTGTCGCGGGCGATCAGCGTGTAGAAGCTCGCGGTGTGGTTCGACTGCTTCGGGCGCAGCAGGCGCCCCAGGCGCTGCGCCTCCTCCTGGCGTGAGCCGAACGATCCCGACACCTGGATCGCGACCGAGGCCTCGGGCAGGTCGATCGAGAAGTTCGCGACCTTCGAGACGACCAGCAGCGAGATCTCGCCCTCGCGGAACTGCCGGTACAGCTCCTCGCGCTCGTCCACCGGCGTGGCTCCCGTGATCTGCGGGGCGTTCAGCGCCTGCGACAGCGTCTCGAGCTGGTCGAGGTACTGCCCGATCACGAGGATGCGCTCATCGGGGTGCTTGGCGATCAGCTCGCGCACCGCGGTGATCTTCGCCGGTGCGGATGCTGCCAGACGGTAGCGCTCGTCGTCGGTCGCCGCCGCGTACTCGAGCCGGTCTCCGGGCGGCAGGTCGACGCGCACCTCGTAGCAGGCGGCGGGGGAGATGAATCCCTGCGCCTCGATCTGCTTCCAGGGTGCATCGAACCGCTTGGGTCCGATCAGGCTGAACACGTCGCCCTCGCGGCCGTCCTCGCGCACCAGCGTCGCGGTCAGGCCGATACGACGACGGGCCTGCAGGTCGGCGGTGAGCTTGAACACCGGAGCGGGCAGCAGGTGCACCTCGTCGTAGACGATCAGGCCCCAGTCCAGGGCATCCAGCAGCGCGAGGTGCGCGTACTCGCCCTTCCGCTTGGCGGTGAGGATCTGATACGTCGCGATGGTGACCGGCTTGACCTCCTTGGCCTGGCCGGAGTACTCGCCGATCTCCTCGGGGGTGAGCGAGGTGCGCTTGAGCAGCTCATCGCGCCACTGCCGCGCCGAGACCGTGTTCGTCACGAGGATCAGCGTCGTGGTGCCCGTCGCCGCCATGGCGCCCGCGCCGACGATGGTCTTGCCGGCGCCGCAGGGCAGCACCACCACGCCCGAGCCGTCCTTCGCGAAGGCGTCGACGGCCTCGCGCTGGTAGGGGCGCATCGTCCAGCCGTCCTCGTCGAGATCGATCTCGTGGGGCGTGCCGGGGGTGTAGCCGGCGAGATCCTCGGCGGGCCAGCCGATCTTCAGCAGCTCCTGCTTGATCTGCCCGCGCGCCCACGCGTCGATCACGAAGGCGTCGGGTGCGGGGTGGCCGATCAGCAGCGGCTGGATGCGCTTGTTGTTCGCGACCTGGGTGAGCACGGCCGGGTCGCTGGAGCGCAGGATCAGCACGCCCTCGTCGTCGCGCTCGATGACCAGGCGCCCGTACCGGTCGACGGTCTCGCGCAGGTCGACGGCCACCGACGGCGGCACAGGGAAGCGCGACCAGCGGTCGAGGGTCTCGAGCATGTCGTCGGCGGTGTGCCCGGCGGCCCGGGCATTCCACAGTCCGAGCCGCGTGATGCGGTAGGTGTGGATGTGCTCGGGGGCCCGCTCGAGCTCGGCGAAGATCGCCAGCTCGTGACGCGCGGATTCGGCGTCGGCGTGCGCGACCTCCAGCAGCACGGTGCGGTCGCTCTGGACGATCAGGGGGCCATCAGACATAGCAGACCAGTCTACCGGCGGATGCGGGGGCTCAGCCCTCCAGCACCCGGACCGATCGGATGCTGCGCACCGGGAGCGTCCGCTCCACGTCCGCGGCGCGGTCTCGTCCGCGCAGTCGGCCACCGCCCACGCCCGACGCCTCCAGCGTCAGCTCGCGGCTCGAACCGTCCGGCATCGCCACCTCGACGAGCACCACCGCGCGGGCGCGGACGGCCGCCTCCAGCTCACGATCCAGCCAGGCCGCATCGGCATCCGGCCCCTGCCTGCTGCGCAGGCGCGCGATGAGCGCCGCATACGGTTCGCCGGTAGGGCCGGCGGCCGGTGCGATCCGGTGCCGCTGCGCCGCGACCCCGTTCCCGTCGCGATCGACGAGCGTGGCCGGGTAGCGGGCATCCGACAGTGCCCAGGCGACCGTCTCGGCGCCGACCCTCGAGACGAGCCGGTCGCCGTCGCGGACCAGGCCCATCGGGCGCAGGTTCCGGTCGATCTCGATCGCGCTCAGCAGATCCTCGTCCGCGCTCGACACGGCGGTGCCACCTGCGGCATCCGGCCCGACCCGCACCAGCCCGTGCCGCGCCGCGGTCTGCGCGACGAGATACTCGAGCGGCTGGGGCACGCCGGTCAGCGACAGCTCGTGCAGGAAGGTGCGGATGCTCTGCGCTGTCTCGCCCTCCACGAGCGCCCGCGACACCGAATCGACGGTGAACCGGTACGACGATGCCTGTGCCGCCGACTCGTGCTCGGTCATGGCGCGCAACCGGTTGTCCAGACCCGGCTGCAGGGGGCCCGGGGCGATCGCGGTGAGGTCGTTCTGCAGGAACACCCGATCCACCTCTGTGGGCAGCTGCGCCTCCAGCGCCGAGGTGTCGACATCCTCGCCGAGGCGGAGCGGCACGGTCCAGGCCGGCTCCCCGCCCTCGGGTGTACGCAGCCCGAGCAGGAAGGCGAGTTCGCGCAGCCGCGTCGCACGGGCGGGCCAGCCGGGGTTCCACGGGTGCGCGCGGTCCCAGCCGGCCATGGGCGTCCAGCCGCGACCTGAGCGGATGCCGTCCGGCAGCGCCGTGCGGAACGCGTCGGCGACCCGGGCCCAGCGCGGGGCGAACGAGGCGGCGAGCCACTCCTCAGCGGCACGGGTGATCAGCAGCTCCCGGTCAACGGCGCGGGCCAGTCCCGACAGGGCGGCGATCTCGCGCAGATCCTCGAGATCGACCGCGGCGCTGAACCGGCGCCGCTCGCCGGCGCTGAGCGCTCCGGTGGCGACCAAGGCGAGAGGTGCGGTGCGCGCCGCCAGCAGCAGGTCGGACAGTGCCCCGATCGTCGTGAAAGCCCGCTCGGCGGCGCGCGCGGCGGCGCCGTCCGACGCGGGTGTCTCAGCTGAGCTGGCTGCGTCGTCGATGGGCGGCAGCTCGGCGACGATCGCGGCCACGGGCGCGAGCACCCGGTCGCCTGCGCCGATGAACCCCAGGGTCGAGAGCTCGCTCAGCACCGCGGCATCCGCTCTGCCGTCGATCGCATCGCACAGCGCCCGCGCCTCGGCGCCGGTGAGGACGGCGAGGCCGCGCTCGATGGACGCCGGTTCGAGCAGCGCCTCGGCGGCGTCGAAGAAGTCCGACCAATCGGCATCCGCGCGCACCGCGCGCACGGCCAGCAGCCGTTGCAGTTGCGCATCGCTCGCCGCGGCCAGCCTGTCGGCCAGCGGGCGCGCGTGAGTGCTCATCGGGCTCAGGACCGCTTGCCCGCGCGCCCCTTGCGGACGTAGGTGGTGATCAGCAGCGCCATGATCAGGATGAACGCGAGGGGGAGGCCGAAGAGGGGCAGCGCCGCGATGACCGGCCAGACGCCGGTGCCGAACGCCTTCTGATCCATGCCGGTGGCGGTGCCGATGATGATCGCGAAGAAGCTGATGATCGAGAGTGCGGCCAGGATCAGCGCCGAGTAGGCCAGGAGGCGATCGAATCGTCCGGCCGCCGGCTCAGGGCGGTCATCATGCGTGCTCATCACCCTCAGCGTATCGCGTGAGCGCTGGGCAGGACGGGTAGGCTGGAGGTGTCGCACCGCCGTGCGACGTTCCACCCAGTTTCACTCAGCGAGGTTCTCCCATGCCCACCGGCAAGGTCAGGTTCTACGACGACGAGAAGGGGTTCGGCTTCATCGCATCCGATGACGGCCAGGACGTCTTCCTGCACGCCTCGGCCCTTCCTGAAGGCGTCTCCGTGAAGAAGAACACCCGCGTGGAGTTCGGGCTGGCCGATGGCCGCCGCGGACCGCAGGCCCTCTCGGTGCGGGTGCTCGACGCACCCCCCAGTCTGGCGAAGGCCAGCCGCAAGCCCGCAGACGACATGGCGATCATCGTCGAGGACGTCGTGCGGATGCTCGATGAGCTGGGCGGCGAACTGCGACGAGGACGCTATCCCTCGGCGGGGCGCAGTCGCACCGTCGCCGCCGTGCTGCGCAAGGTCGCCGATGACCTCGACGCCTGACGAACTCGCCTCGGCAGCGCGCGAGCTGGCGCTCGCCGCACTGCACGAGGTCACCGCGCCCTCCACGGTCGGCCCGGCCGCCGGCCACACGGTCGAGGAGAGCGGCGCGCTCTCGCTGCGCTTCGAGAACCGGCTTCCGGGGTACCCGGGCTGGTACTGGACGGTCAGCGTCGCGCAGGTCGAGGGCGAAGAGCCCACCGTGCTCGAGGTCGAACTCATGCCGGGCGACGGCGCGCTGCTCGCGCCGGACTGGGTGCCGTGGGCGGAGCGCCTGGCCGACTACCGGGCGCACCAGGCCGAGCTCGCCGAGCAGGCGGCGGCGGACTCCGATGCGGAGAGCACGGATGCCGAGGGCGATGACGATGACGAGGAGCTCGACGATGTCGATGACCTCGACGCGTCGGACTTCGACGAGGACGGCTCGCCGCATCTGCACGGCGGCGACCTGGACGGCGTCGACATCGACGAGCTCGACGACTCCGACGACTCGGACGACGACGACTCGGACGACGACGAGTCGGATGACGACGAGTCGGACGAGGACTCCGACGACGAAGAGTGACCTCTCACTCTTCGTCGAGACCCCCTCTGATTGCCGAAACCCCTCCTGAATCACGCGATTCAGGAGGGGTTTCGACAGTCAGGAGGGGTTTCGGCGGGTGGGGGCTCAGCCCTGGTTGGCCAGCACGTGCTCGATCGAGCGGACCAGTTGACGGATGTCGTCCGGCTCGATCGACACGAAGGTCGCGATGCGCAGCTGGTTGCGGCCGAGCTTGCGGTACGGCTCGGTGTCGACGATGCCGTTGGCGCGCAGCGTCTTCGCGATCGCCGCGGCGTCGATGCTGTCGTCGAAGTCGATCGTCGCGACGACGGGGGAGCGGTGCGCAGGGTCCGCGACGAACGGGGTCGCCACCGACGATGCCTCGGCCCAGTCGTACAGCAGGCCAGACGACTCCGCGGTGCGGGCGGCGGCCCACTGCAGGCCGCCGTTGCCGAGGATCCAGTCCAGCTGGCTGTCGAGCAGGTGCAGCGTCGTCAGCGCCGGGGTGTTCAGCGTCTGGCTGAGGCGCGAGTTGTCGACGGCGTTCTTCAGGCTGAGGAACTCGGGGATGTACCGCCCGGATGCCGCGATGCGCTCGATGCGTTCGATCGCGGCGGGGGAGACCGCGGCGAACCACAGTCCGCCGTCGGAGCCGAGGTTCTTCTGCGGTGCGAAATAGTAGACGTCGGCCTGGGTGACATCGAAGTCGATGCCGCCGGCTGCGCTTGTCGCGTCGATCACGGTCAGCGCTCCGTCGGCGGCGACGCGCTGCACGGGGGCCGCGACGCCGGTGGAGGTCTCGTTGTGCGGCCAGGCGTACACGTCGACGCCCTCCACGATCTCGGCGGCGGTCAGGCTGCCGGGCTCGGCGTTGCGCACATCCGGCGCCTCCAGCCACGGGGCCGCGGCGGCCTTGGCGAACTTGCCTCCGAACTCGCCGAAGACCAGGTTCTGGCTGCGGCGCTCGATCAGGCCGAAGGCCGCGGCATCCCAGAACGCCGTCGACCCGCCGTTGCCGAGCAGGATCTCGTAGCCGTCCGGCAGACGGAAAAGCGCCGCCAGGCGCTCGCGCACGCTGGCGACGAGATCCTTCACCGGCGCCTGCCGGTGGGAGGTGCCCAGCAGGCTCGACCCCACCGAGGCGAGCGCCTCGATCTGCGCCGGGCGCACTTTGGACGGACCGCACCCGAAGCGGCCGTCGACGGGCAGGAGTTCACGGGGGATCTCGATCGCCATGGCTAGATTCTAGGGCGCGCTCCGGCCTCGCTCGATTCGCGTGACGCGCCGCGACGACAGGGGAGTAGGTAGGCTTGCCTAAGAACCTCCGGAGGGCCCGCATGACCGACCTGATCGATACGACAGAGATGTATCTCCGCACCATCCTCGAGCTCGAGGAGGAGAAGATCGTCCCTCTGCGTGCGCGCATCTCCGAGCGGCTCGGGCACTCCGGGCCGACCGTGTCGCAGACCGTCGGCCGGATGGAGCGCGACGGCCTGGTCGTCGTCTCGGAGGACCGCCGTCTCGAGCTCACCGACTCTGGCCGCCGCAAGGCCGTCGACGTCATGCGCAAGCACCGTCTGGCCGAGCGCCTGCTCTCGGACGTCATCGGCCTGGACTGGGCCTACGTGCACGAAGAGGCGTGCCGCTGGGAGCACGTCATGAGCGAGCAGGTCGAGCGGCGCCTCGTCGAGCTGCTCGGCCACCCGACCGAGTCGCCGTACGGCAACCCGATCCCGGGCCTCGACCAGCTCGGCGACATCGCCTCGCGGTCGTTCGACGACGGCGTCATCGGTCTCGTGAAGAAGCTGGATGCCGCGGGCGAGCCCATCGAGGGCACGGTGCGCCGTCTCGCCGAGCCCGCGCAGGTCGACCCCGAGCTGCTCGAGCAGCTGCGCGAGGCAGGCGTCGTCCCGGGTGCACGCGGGGAGTACTGCTACAACGAGGGTTACGTGCTGATCCGGATGGAGGGGCGCGAGGAAGGGCTGGAACTGCCCGTCGAACTCGCCGCGCACATCTTCCTCGTTGGCGAGAACGCCTGATCAAACGCGGTTTCTCGGTGGCCTCGACGGATTGCCAGGTTCACAGGGTGACAGAATCGTTATCTTCCGGTAACCTCGGTGAGGTCGTCGGCGAAGAAGCCCGCCGGGGACAAATCACGGGGATCGCCTCCCTGGCTCGTCGTCTCCGTGATCAGTTCGCACAACGTGCCGTGTGACATACGTGCCCGAGAATCGACTTTGCTGACGAGCCTGCGCTTGCCCGATGAGCGCGGAGGCGCAGGAGGACCTTCTTTTGGCCGCAGACATCGCCACAACCGAGACAGCTGAAAACGAGAAGAACCCGGCGCGAACCCGCGCCACCCGCACCGCGAAGACCCGATCCGGTGTGAAGCCCATGCGCACGGTCGCGATCTTCGCCGCCGTCGGTGCTCTCGTCGCCGCTGTCGCACTGCCGGCGTACGCCGCCACCAAGCCCGCCGTCGCCGGCGCCGCCACCCTGCAGCAGATGGCCGTCGATGACGCGCAGTCGCTCGTCGTGGCGTCCGAGGCGACCGCAGCCCCGCTCACCCGCGGCACCTACTCCGCGACCACACCAGACGAGATCGCGAAGAAGAAGGCCGAGGAAGCGGCGAAGAAGCGCGCCGCAGCGGCGGCCCGGGTCGCCTCCAGCGGTGGCAGCCGGGTCAGCGACGCGGATCTGCGACTCGTCGCCGCCGGATCCGGCCAGGTGCGCTACCCGCTGCCGGCCGGTTCGTACTACGTCAGCCGCACGCTCAACAGCGGCCACAACGGCGCCGACATGGTCGCCAACGCCGGTACGCCGATCTTCGCCGCCGCGGGCGGCGTGGTGCGCATCTCGACCGAGAGCTACTACGGCTACGGCGTCGCGATCGTCATCGACTCGGTCGTCGGCGGCCAGCGGGTCTCCACCCTCTACGGCCACATGACCAACGGAACCCGTGCCGTGTCGGCCGGGCAGGTCGTCAGCCCCGGGCAGTTCATCGGAAAGGTCGGCAACACCGGCCGCTCCTACGGTGCACACCTGCACTTCGAGGTCAAGGTCAACGGTTCGCTGGTCGAGCCGATGGGCTGGCTGCGGGTCAACGCCGGCTGACGCCGGCATCCTCCACATTCGACACGACGTCCGCTCGTCGGTCGCGGTTCCCTCACCGTTCAGACGGATGGGCTAGCCTGTACGCGTCGTCGTAGGGCGGGAGAGAGCCGATGGAGCAGATACCGAGCATCCGAACCATGGATGCGCTCGGTCGTCTGGTTCATCGGCATCGTCCGCAGGGACGGCTCGGCATCGTCGAGCAGGAAAGGCGCTGTCTCTGAGACAGTGCCTTTTCTCATCCCTGCGACCGCTGCCACCCGCGGCGTCGTGTGAGTCGAGAGAGCCGGGAAGCCATCCCGGCCGGATCGAGAGGATGACGATGCGCACGCTGGTACTGAACGCAGGATACGAGCCCCTCACGGTGGTCTCGTTCAAGAGAGCCATGGTGCTCGTGATGAACGACAAAGCAAGCGTGATCGAGCACGTCGAAGGCGACCCGGTCTGGTCGGAACGCGGTGCGCACGAGCGGCCGGTCGTGATCCTCCTCACCCGGTACGTGCGCGTGCCGGTCGCACGACGACAGCCGGTCACACGCCGGGGCGTGCTCCGCCGTGACGACCACCGCTGCGGCTACTGCGGACGTCAGGCCGCGACGATGGACCACATCCTGCCGCGCTCGCGCGGCGGCGCCGACAGCTGGGAGAACCTCGTCGCCTGCTGCCTGAAGTGCAACAACGTCAAGAGCGACCGCACCCCGCAGGAGATGGGCTGGGAGCTGCGCCTCACCCCGCGCCCTCCGCACGGCACCGCCTGGACCGTCCGCGGCACGGAGCGCGGCGACCCGCGCTGGGAGCCGTACCTGGCGCTGGCCGCGTGATCGACGACGGATGCCGCGCGGCTAGACTTGTCGTGCGCCTTCGTAGCTCAGTCGGATAGAGCAGCCCTCTCCTAAAGGGCAGGTCGCAGGTTCGAATCCTGTCGAGGGCACGACGCGCAAGAGAGGGCCGCCCGGAGGGTGGCCCTCTGACCTGCCGAAGGTGACCCGACCTCCGTGATGCGCGGCGCGTGGAGTGGCCGATGGGGACGCGAGGGCACGACGCGAGCCCCGGCACACGAAATGCTCCCCCTGAACCCGCCCCATTTCCATTGCATCCGCACTGGTCGCCTTACCGTCTCTTATCCGCGCAGACGATGATGGCCGGCATCCCGAATAGGATACCGGCCATCATTAATACGCGGAATCAATTCGCCGCGTGGTAAGCCTCCATGACCTCGGCGGAGATCCGTCCCCGCTCCGAGACCTTGAAGCCGTTCTTCTTCGCCCATTCGCGGATCTCGCCGACCTCGGAATCGCGCGAAGCGCGACGACGGGGAGCGGAGGCGCGCACGCCACCGGCAGAGGCGCGACGACCGGCCTTGATGTACGGATCGAGAGCTGCGCGCAGCTCGTCCGCATGGGAATTCGTCAGATCGATCTCGTATGCGGTGCCGTTGAGAGAGAAACGAACCGTCTCGCCCTCACCGACCTCCAGCAGGGTGCCATCGATATCATCAACAAGCTGATGCACAATTCGTCGAGCCATGCAGATGATCGTATGTGCAGAATTAGCGCAGAGCAAGAAATATCCGCCCGCGAAGGACAATTCGCAGAAATGGACGGTCCGGGGTGTTTCAGGGCAGCAGCCCTGCACGCCGGGCGCGTGCGACGGCGGCGTGACGCGTCGAGGCGTCGAGCTTGGACATCGCCGCTCCCAGATACGCCTTCACGGTGCCCTCGCGCAATCCGAGCTGGGTGGCGATCTGCGCGTTCGTCGAACCCATCGCCGCGCAGGCGAGCACGTCGATCTCACGCCGCGAGAGCCGGACGGCCGGCGCCGCGCCCGTGGCCGGCTTCGCAGGGGCGGATACTCCGAGCAGCCGGCGCTCGACGGCGAGGATGCGGTCGCGGAGGTCGCCGTCGGCGATGTCGGATGCGATGCTGCGCAGCTCTGCGAAGCTCTCGCGCAGCTCCTCCTGGCGCGGCGCATCGAGCATCTGCCGCGTCGGCGCCTCGCCCAGCCGGCGATCGACCTCGTCGCGGATCCGCAGCTCGGTGGATACGCGCTGGGCGACGCTCATCGCCGGAGCCGTCGTCACGCCGCCGACCTGGGACTCCTCCCATGCGCCGGCGTACAGCACACCGCGCGGGCGGCCATCGACCACGATCGGCAGCGCCAGCAGCGTGCGCAGGCCCTCGCCGAGCACGTACACGTCGTAGTCGTGCGTGATCTGCTGAGACGTGCGGTAGTCGTTCGTCATCCGCGGTCGCAGCTCGATCATCGCGCGGCCGCCGAGCCCGCGTTCGGGGCGCACCTGCAGTCCGTCGAGGTGGTGCGTGCGGTTGCCGAAGATCGTCGTCACGGACACTTCGCCGTGCTCCACGAGACCGCCGAAGGCGACCGGGAACCGGGTGCGGCGGGCCAGCTCGTGCACTCCGTCGGCCACGAGCTGCTCGGCGGAGCCGATGTGCCTGCTCATTACAGCGAATACCAACTTTCGGGGGTGACGGCGTCGTCCGCCCGTTCGTAGCGTCGACCATACCACTCGCGTGGCGCCGTCACGCGGCAGCGGACATGCGGCAAGGAGGCCTCATGACAGATCGGATCGAAGAAGAATCCGGTACAGGAGTCGATTACATCGCGATGCAGGAATCGGAGAGGTTCCGAGGACTCAGGCGAATGCAGCGGTCATTCGTCTTCCCGATGGCGGCCTTCTTCCTGCTCTGGTATTTCGCGTACGTGCTGCTGGCCGCGTTCGCACCGGAGTTCATGAGCCAGAGGGTGTGGGGTGACATCACGGTCGGCCTGCTGCTCGGTCTCGGGCAGTTCGTGACCACGTTCGCCATCACCATGGCGTACGTCTCCTTCGCGAACCGCAAGCTCGATCCCGTCGCGACCGAGATCCGCGAAGAGCTCGAGAAGGCGGAGGTGCGCGCATGAATCGGGCACCGTTGGCCGCGGAGGCGGCCCAGAACGATCCGGTCCTCAACATCGCCATCTTCGGCGCCTTCGTCGCGGTGACGCTCTTCATCGTCATCCGCGCCAGTCGCAACAACCGCACCGCCGCGGACTACTACGCAGCGGGACGCTCGTTCAGCGGCACTCAGAACGGGTTCGCCATCGCCGGGGACTATCTGTCCGCGGCGTCCTTCCTCGGCATCTGCGGGGCCATCGCGCTCAACGGCTACGACGGATTCCTGTACTCCATCGGATTCCTCGTCGCCTGGCTCGTCGCGCTGCTGCTGGTCGCCGAGCTCATGCGCAACACCGGCAAGTTCACGATGGCCGACGTGCTCGCGTTCCGGCTCACCCAGCGACCGGTGCGGATGGCGGCCGCCATCACGACGCTCGCGGTGTGCTTCTTCTATCTGCTCGCACAGATGTCGGGGGCCGGTGCGCTCGTCTCGCTGCTGCTGGGCATCGACAGCAAGATCGGCCAGTCGATCGTGATCGCCGTCGTGGGCGTGCTGATGATCGTGTACGTGCTCATCGGCGGCATGAAGGGCACCACCTGGGTGCAGATCGTGAAGGCCGTGCTGCTGATCCTCGGTGCGATCGCGATGACCGTGTGGGTCATGGCGCTGCACAAGTTCGATTTCAACGGGCTGCTCGAGGGTGCGGTGGCGATGTCGCCTGAGGGCGAGAAGATCCTCGGCCCCGGGCTGAAGTACGGCGCGAATCCGCTCGACTTCCTCTCGCTGGGCATGGCGCTCGTGCTCGGCACCGCCGGACTGCCGCACGTGCTGATGCGCTTCTACACGGTGCCGACCGCCAAGGAGGCCCGTCGGTCGGTGGTGTGGGCGATCTGGCTGATCGGCCTGTTCTACCTGCTGACCCTGGTGCTCGGCTACGGAGCCGGTGCTCTGGTGGGGCCGGAGGCGATCGCCGCGGCACCGGGCGGGGTCAACTCCGCCGCGCCGCTGCTGGCACAGGCTCTGGGTGGTCCGCTGCTGATGGGATTCATCTCGGCTGTGGCGTTCGCGACGATCCTCGCGGTCGTGGCAGGGCTGACCATCACCGCCGCCGCCTCGTTCGCGCACGACATCTACTCGAACGTGATCAAGCGCGGCAAGGACGGCAAGGGCGTCAGCGATCCCAACGGCGAGGTGAAGGTGGCGCGTCGCACGGTGATCGTGATCGGCATCCTGGCGATCATCGGCGGCATCGGCGCTCAGGGGCAGAACATCGCGTTCCTCGTGGCACTGGCGTTCGCGATCGCGGCGTCCGCCAACCTGCCGACGATCCTGTACTCCCTGTTCTGGAAGAGGTTCAACACCCGCGGGGCGGTGTGGAGCATGTACGGCGGACTCATCTCGGCGATCGGGCTGATCGTGATCTCGCCGGTGTTCTCCGGCACCGAGACCTCGATGATCCCCGGCCTCGACATCGCGATCTTCCCGCTGAACAACCCCGGGATCATCTCGATCCCGCTGGGCTTCCTGCTCGGGTGGATCGGGACGGTCACGGCCAGGACGACGGAGTCGCGTGCGCTGGCGGCCGAGATGGAGGTGCGCTCGCTCACCGGCTACGGCGCCGAGAAGGCCGTCGAGCACTGATCCCCACGCCCCACTCGCGCCGTCGCTGCGCGCCGGCCGAGCCTCCGGGGCGTGGGGCCCCTCCCACTGGAAGGACCGCAAGAAGAAGAACCAGTGGCCGGTATTGAGCAGCATCCCATATTGAGGAGCGGAGTCCGGCGGCCTACTCGCCGGGCTCCGCTCCTGTCATGAGGCCGAGGCGGCTTCGCGCTCGAGGTCGAGCAGGAAGCGCTTGCGCTCGGGGTGCGCGCCGTAGTGGCCCGGCGTCCCATCGGAGCGGATCACGCGATGCACGGGGACGATCACCGAGAACGGCGTGAGCCGGCACGCCGTGCCCACCGCGCGGGCCGCGCCCGGGCTGCCCGCGATCACCGCCACCTCGCCGTAGCTCATGGTCTCGGCCCACGGGATGGCGCACACCGCCTGCAGGGCGGACCGCGCGAACCCCCCGACCGCTCGCCAGTCGAAGGGCACCCGCTCATCGAAGCGGATCGGCTCGCCGTCGAAGTACGCCGCCAGCAGGGCGGAGAGCTCGTCCGCGACACCGGGGGAGTGCTCGGGCACCTGCCCGAGCCGCCGGCTCACCCCTTCCAGCAGCCAGGGGACACCCGGATCCTCGGACTCGGAGAGATCGAAGCTCACGATCCCGTCCTGCGAGTACACCGCGAGAGCGTCACCGAAGGGCGTCGGGGCGAAGTCGTATCGAAAACTCATGCTCCCATCATGCTTCCGGGCCGGGATCGCCGGCCCGCTGATCCCGGCATCCGTGCACAACTGCACCAGACCCGTCACCTGTGCAGGAGGATTCGAACGCCGAACGCGCGGGAATCGGCGCGCACCGGCCCGGAATACCGGCGCCCGCGCATGTCGCGCCTAGGCTTTGACTTGTGTGGCGACGAGAGAGCAAGGACGCCGAGGCCGCGGGAGACGCCGCAGTGAGCCTCGGCGACTTCAGCGACTCGTCGACCGGCGTCGAGATCGCGCACGCCTCTGAGGCGCAGCGCACCGTGCTGCGCGCCGAGGCGGCCGATCTCGGTGGTGCCTCGCCGCTGCTCACCTTCACCGACATCCCCGAGGCCGGGATCGACATCTCCAAGGCCCACCCCGGCAGCCTGCCGCAGTTCATCACCGGCCGATCGACGCTGCTGTCGAACCTGTTCCGCGACGAGGTCGGCCTGCGCACGGCGCGCATGGCCGCCGAGCGGATCACCGCCCGCAACACCGAGCTGCGCACCGTGCGCGGCATCGACGCGGTCCGCCTGGCGGTCGGCATCGCACGCTGGCGGGTCGGCGGGGCCGATTTCTCCGCTCCCGTGCTGCTGCGGCCGCTGGCGATCCGCCGCCATCACGCCGACTTCGAGCTGAAGCTGCAGGGGGCCTTCGAGGTCAACCCCGAGCTCATCCGCGCAGCCCGCGACCACTTCGGGCTGACCCTCGACGGCGCGGGACTGGCCGCGCTCGCCTACGACAGCGGCATCTTCAAGCCGCAGCCCGTGATCGACCATCTGCGTGCGCTCACGAGCTCCATCGACACCTTCGCCGTGCACCCGCGCCTGGTGGTCTCGACCTTCGCCGACGTCGCCGGCGCCATGGTCCGCGACATGGTCGACCTGGATCACCCGGTGCTCAACGCCCTCGGCGGCCACGTCGCCGATCGCGAGCAGGTCACCGTGCGACGCGAGACGCCCGCGATCGCCGGACCCGACGACCGCGCCCCCGCCTCGGAGGCGCTTCTGCTGGATGCGGATGCCGAGCAGGAGGACGTGCTCGCGCGCATCGCCGCGGGCCACTCGCTCGTCGTCTCGACGCTGCCCGGCACCGGCGGCACCCAGACCGTGATCAACGCACTCGGCGCGTTCGTGCGTGCAGGCAAGCGTGTGCTGGTCGTCTCGGCACGGCGCTCGACCCTCGACGGCGTGCGCCACCGGCTGGCCGGCATCGGCCTGGACGGACTGGCCGTCTCGCCGGCGGATGTGCGCCGCGATCTCATCCGCTCCATCACCCGCAGCGAGAAGGCGACCCAGCCCAAGGCGAACGAGGTCGACGAGGCGCTGGTGCGACTGCGCACGGTGCTGCGCGACTACCGCCGGGCGCTGACCCAGCCGGTCGGCCGCACCGGAGCATCCGTCATCGACGCGACCCGCCGCCTCACCCGGCTCGCACTGCTGCCGGTACCGCCGTCGACCGGGGCGCGACTGTCGATGCAGACGCTCGAGCGCCTCGCCGGCGACCGCCGCGAGGCCGCCGCGGCCCTGACCCGTGCCGCCAAGCTCGGCGAGTTCCGCTTCGGACCCGACGATTCGCCGTGGTACGGCGTCAGCTTCGAGAGCACCGAGGCCGCTCAGCGCGCACACGCGCTGGCCGGCGAACTGCACGGCACGAGCGTTCCCGCCCTTCTCGAGCGCGGCTACGAGCTGATCGCGCAGACGCGGATGCGTCCCTTCGGCACCATCGCCGAGCTCGGGGAGTACCTGCAGCTGCTCAAGGGGGTGCGCGATTCGCTGGACCGTTTCAGCCCCACCGTCTTCGAGCGGCCGCTCGGCGAGCTGATCCAGGCGCACGGCTCGCGCCGGGATGCCCCTGGTATGTCGTCCGCGAACCGCCGTCGTCTCAAGCGCCTGGCCCGCGAGTACGTGCGCCCCGGCGCGCAGGTCGGCGAGATGCACGAGGCGCTGCTGCGCATCCAGCAGCAGCGTGCGCAGTGGCAGCAGTACGTCGACGCCGGCGTCGCCCCGCAGGTGCCGCTGGGCCTGTCCGACGTGCACGTCGCCTGGCAGCGGGTCTCGGCCGAGCTCGCCGAGCTTGACGTCGCGCTCGGCCGCAAGGAGCCGCTGGCGAACCTGCCCGTAGCACGCCTGGTGCGCACGCTGTCGGGGCTCGCCGCCCGCTCGGACGTCTTCGACAACCTCGTCGAGCGCACCGAGATCCGCGACTCGCTCACCGGCCTGGGGCTGCGTCCCCTGCTCGCCGACCTCTCCGTGCGGCACGTGCCCGAAGAGCGGGTCGCCGACGAGCTGGAGTTCGCGTGGTGGCAGTCGCTGCTCGAGCGCGCACTGCAGGATGACCGCTCGCTGCTCGGTGCGAACACCTCGGTCGTCGACCGGCTGGAGCGGGACTTCCGCCTCGTGGACGAGGCGCACACCGCGATGGCGGGGCCGCTGCTGGCATGGAATCTCGCCAACCAGTGGCGCATCGCGATCGTCGATGAGCCCGACCAGGCCTCGAACCTGCGCCGCGCACTGAAGAGCACCGATGCGTCGACCGCCGAGATCGTCTCTGCGGCCCCCGACCTGGTGCGCGTGCTGGCCCCGGTCTGGATCGCGTCGCCCTACCAGGTGCCCGACATCCCCGACTCCGTCGAGTTCGATGCGGTGCTGCTGGTGGATGCCGCGGCCGTCAACCTCACCGAGGCCGCGCCCGCGATCCGCCGTGCCCGTCAGATCGTGGCCTTCGGCGACCCGGTCACCCAGCGGCCGACGCCTTTCGCCGTCGCCACCGTGCCCGAGCCCGAGTGGGAGCCTGAGGTGCCGTTCGACGACGTCTCGGCCTTCGAGCGTCTCGCCGAGCTGCTGCCGGTGATGACGCTGACCCGCAGCTACCGGGCCGGGGGCGAGGACCTCGCCGAGCTCATCAACGACGCCTTCTACGGCGGCGAGATCGTCTCGCTGCCCTGGGCCGGCTCGTACCTGGGCCGCGGCAGTCTCACGGTCGACTACGTCGAGCGCGGTGTCGGCACCCCCGACCCCGATTCCGGTGCGGTCGAGAGTCCGGATGCCGAGGTCGCGCGCGTCGTGACCCTCGTGGTCGAGCACGCGATCCACCGGCCGACCGAGTCGCTCATGGTCGTCACCGCGAGCCGGCGTCACGCCGAGCGCGTTCGTGCCGCCGTGGCATCCGCCTTCGCCGGTCGTTCGGACGTGGCGGAGTTCGTCGGACGCGATACGGCCGAGCCGTTCGCGGTGCTCACCCTCGAGGAGTCGGTCGCCGAGAGCCGTGACCGCGTGATCTTCTCGCTCGGGTACGGCCTGACCAAGCACGGCCGGGTGCTCAGCGACTTCGGCGACCTCTCCCGGGAGGACGGCGAGCGTCTGCTCACCGTCGGGATGACGCGCGCCCGCCGCTCGATGGTGATCGTGTCGTGCATCCGTCCCTCGGCCTTCGATGAGGGACGCCTCGAGTACGGCGCCTCGACGCTGATGTCGATCCTCGGGGGCCTCGCCGCGCGAGGCCGGGAAGCGCGGCTGGAGGATCTCGCCGACCCGCTCACCCTCGCCCTCGCGAAGGAGCTGCGCCGGCTGGGCGCATCCGTCGACGTCGACTACCGCGGACTGCTGCCCCTGGTCGCTCAGCACGGCGGACGGGCGGTCGTCATCGAGTCCGACCCCGAGTCGCGTGACGAGTCGCTGCGCGAGAGCCTGCGCCTGCGTCCGCAGGTGCTGCGCCGGCTCGGCTGGCACTATGTGCGCGTGCACGCCTTCGATCTGTACAGCGACCCGGCGACGGTCGCGCGGCGCATCGCCACCGTCCTCGGCATCGAAGAGGGCGCGGTCCGCGCCGACCACGACACCCAGCCGCTCGATCTCGATGGCTGAGCAGGGCGACGACCGACAGCGCATCGTACGGGTCCCCGGTTCGCGCCGCGCCCGCCTGACTGCCGTCCCCGGCACGACCTCCGAACCTCACGATCGTGAGGAGCGCCCGCCGGCACCGGCGGACGAGAAGGGCCCCAACGACGAGCGGATGCTGCGCGACGTCCCCCCGCACTACTGAGCGTCGCGTCGCCCCAGCCGCAAGTTGTCGGAATGGGTGCTTCGACAGGCTCAGCAACCCAGGAGTCGCTGGATCCCTGAGCCTGTCGAAGGGCCCCAGCAGCACCCCGCACCAAACACACCCCGCTCACGCAGAAGCGCCCCGCCCCCGAAGGGACAGGGCGCTCCGAGAGCAGGCCGGATCAGGGCGCGTCGTGCTTGCGCAGCGCGTCGCGGATCTCGATGAGCAGTTCCTGCTCGCTGGGCAGGGTCTCCTCCTCGACGGCGGGGTTCCGCGCTGCCTGACGCTCCTTCCAGGTGTTCATCGGGAGCACGAACACGAAGTACACGATGAGGGCGACAGCAAGGAAGCTGATGATCGCCGAGATCAGCTCGCCGATCGGGAATGTCACGGTCTGGCCGTAGATCCCCTCGACCTGGATGCCGATCTTGCCGGTCTCGTCGGCATCGAAGAACAGCGAGACGAGCGGGGTGATGATGGCCGAGACGACGGCGTTGACGATCGCGGTGAAGGCGGTGCCGATGACCACCGCGACGGCCAGGTCGATGACGTTGCCCTTGGTGATGAATTCCTTGAATCCCTGGAGCATGGATCCCCCTGTGGGTGTCGAGGCCTCAGCTCGAGGCCGGGCTCTTCGCAGGCGCCGGGGTGGAGCCCGTCGAAGAATCCGACTTCGATGTTGCCGAAGATGCCTTCTTCGCACCAGCATTTCCTCGCGAGTCGGTGCGATAGAAGCCCGACCCGTTGAAGGTGACTCCCACGGTGCCGTACTGCTTGCGCAGCGCGCCGCCGCATTCGGGGCAGATGGTGAGCGAGTCCTCTGAGAAGCTCTGCACGGCGTCGAAGCGGTGGTCGCAGGCCGTGCAGGCATAGGCGTAGGTGGGCATTGAGCGGCTCCTGTCAGTTCCGCGCGGGCGACAGGGTGATGGTCTGCGTCGGGGTGACGATGCCATCCACGGGCTGGTCGTGGACCTCGCGCGGCAGCGAATCGAGTACTTCCGAATCATAGATGACGGCATACACGGGAGGGCATTTCTCCATGGACCCGATCGTCTTGTCGAAGTAGCCGCGGCCCCAGCCCAGGCGGGTGCCGCTGCGATCGATCGCGGCGGCGGGGATGATCATGAGGTCGACGTCGTTGACCGCGATCGGGCCCAGCACCTCGCCGGTGGGCTCGGGCAGGCCGAACAGGCCCACCGAGATCTCCTCGGTGTCGTCGGAGACGGCCCAGTCGAGCAGCCCGTCGGCGCGGGTGATCGGCAGCAGCACGCGGATGCCGCGGCTGACGGCGCCGCGGATGAACTCACGGGTGTCGGGCTCGGTGGTCGACGAGAGGAAGCACGAGATCGACTGGGCGCCGTGCGCGCGGACGAGCTCGTCGAGCTGGGCGGTGATCCCGGATGCCGCCGCTTCGCGCTGCGCCTCCGAGAGGAGCTGTCGTCGTTCGCGCAGCTCGGCGCGCAGCGCGCGCTTCTGCTGCTCTGCTTCGGTCGGCATGCTCCGATCATACGGTCACGGGCGCGCCCGCCCTCCGGACGAGACGAAGCCACGGCTATGCTGACCGAATGAGCAAGATGAAGGCCGTCATCCCGGCCGCCGGCCTGGGGACGCGCTTTCTGCCGGCGACCAAGGCGATGCCCAAGGAGATGCTGCCCGTCGTCGACAAGCCCGCCATCCAGTACGTGGTGGAAGAGGCCGTCAGCGCCGGGATCGACGACATCCTCGTCATCATCGGACGCAACAAGAACGCCATCTCAGACCACTTCGACTCGGTGCCCGAGCTCGAGGTGCGGTTGCAGGAGAAGGGCGACCACGGCCGCCTGGAGCGGGTGATGAAGTCGAGCGATCTCGCCGACATCCACTTCGTCCGGCAGGGCGAGCCCAAGGGCCTGGGACACGCGGTGCTGCGCGCCCGCACGCACGTCGGCGACAACTCCTTCGCCGTGCTGCTCGGCGACGACCTCATTGACGAACGCGACCCGCTGCTCACCGAGATGATCGCCGCGCACGAGCGCACCGGCGCGGCCGTGATCGCGCTCATGGAGGTCGACCCCGCGCACATCCACCTGTACGGCGTCGCCGAGGTCGACGGCACGAGCGGCGACGGCACGATCCGGGTGACCGGGCTGGTCGAGAAGCCCGCAGCCGAGGATGCTCCTTCGGATCTCGCCGTGATCGGGCGCTACGTGCTGCCGGCCGCCGTGTTCGAGATCCTCGAGCGGACCCCGCCGGGCAAGGGCGGCGAGATCCAGCTCACGGATGCTCTGCAGGAGCTCGCGGCAGACCCCGACGGTCCGGGTGTCGTCGGCGTGGTCTTCCGCGGGCGGCGCTACGACACGGGCGACCGTGCCGATTACATCAAGGCCATCGTGCAGCTCGCGGTGGACCGTGAGGATCTCGGCCCGGATCTGCGCCCGTGGCTCAAGGAATTCGCCGGCGGACTCTGACGCAAGGATCCCCCGATGCCTCTGGAGACCCTGGAGCCGATGCAGCACGGAGCGGTGGGGCTGCGGCTGATCCGCAGCCGCGACGCCCGCCCGCTGCAGCGCGAGCTGCTGTCGAACCGTGCCTGGCTCGAGCCGTGGGAGGCGACGATCCCCGGCGGCATCGCGACGTTCGACATGCGGGTCAGCATCCGCCGGCTGCTGCAGCAGTACCGCGACGGCGGCGGCTACCCGTTCGTGATGGAGCACGACGGCGAGATCGCCGGACAGCTGAACATCTGGGGCGTGGCGCGCGGCTCGCTGTGCTCGGCGACCATCGGCTACTGGGTGAGCGAGCGCTTCGCCGGCCGCGGCATCACCCCGACGGCGGTGGCGATGGCCACCGACGCGAGCTTCACCCTGTTCGGGCTGCATCGCATGGAGATCTGCATCCGGCCCGAGAACAAGGCATCTCTGCGGGTCGTGCAGAAGCTCGGATTCCGCTACGAGGGGCTGCGGCGCCGGTACATCCACATCGACGGCGACTGGCGTGACCATCACGCCTTCGCGCTCACCAGGGAGGACGTCCCCGAGGGCGTGCTGACCCGGTGGCTGCAGGGCCGGGTCCCGCCCGAGGCGGGGGCCCTGCCCGCGACGCTGTGACGCGGGTGCCGAGTCGCTCGTGACCTCGTTCGTCGCACGACACGCGCTCGCCGCAGCGGGGGAGGGCGGATGCCGTCGCCTACCGTTGTCTTCATGGATGGGCCGGTGCTGAGTGGGGGCGTGATCGTCCTTGTCGCGGTGCTGCTGTGGGCGCTGTACTTCCTGCCCACCTGGCGCGGCCGCCATCAGTACTACGCCGCCGAACGCAACGCGGTGCGCCTGAACCAGGCGCTGCGCGTGCTCGCCGAGACGAGCGAGACCCCCGACGAGGTGCGCCTCGAGCTGACCGCGCGCACCGCGCTGCAGCAGCAGAGGCTCGCCAAGCGCGTGCAGGCCGAGAAGGAGACCGCCGAGCTGGAGCGTCTGCGCCAGGAGCTCGCGGCCACCCGCCGTGACCCCCTCGTGCGCCAGGCGAAGGCGCGCCGCCGGCTGCGCCAGACGGCCAGCGCCGGCCTGGTGATCGCGGCGACCATGATCGGGTTCGGCGTCTGGGAGTTCATCGCGTCAGGCGGCTGGATGCTGGCCGCCGGCGGAGCAGTGCTCGCCGTCGTCGGCGTCTGGGTGCTGGTCCGGATGGCGCAGGTCGCGCGGAACGTCGCCCGGCGCGTCGTACCGGCGGATGCTGCGCCGCAGGCCGAGCGTGTGTCGCCGCCGCTGCACGATCAGGGACCGGCGTCGTGGACGCCCAGGGCACTGCCCCAGCCGATGGTCACGGTCACCGGCTCCCGAGCGCAGGCCGCGCGGGCGCAGATCGATGCGCAGGAGCAGCGCCGCCTCGCCGAGCGCCGTGCCGAGCTGCGCCGCCGCGCGGAGGAGTTGGCGCCGCCGGCCCCGACAGCACTGCCCGCGCCGGCCGCGGCATCCGGCGCCGAATCGCCGTATGCGCGGATGGGCGTGGTCGACGACGCCGAGATCGAGGCGCACGTGCGCCGGATGCTCGCGCGTCGAGCGGCCGGTTGAAGACGTGATAATCTTGCTGAGTTCACGGGCCTATGGCGCAGTTGGTAGCGCGCCTCGTTCGCATCGAGGAGGTCAGGGGTTCGAATCCCCTTAGGTCCACGCACGTGATGAGGGCCCCGGCTGATGCCGGGGCCCTCTTCGTCTCTCGCGTCGTTCCGCGTCAGCCGAGCCGGCTGGCCAGCATCCGCCCATCGGGGTCGAGCCGGCCGAGGATCGCCATCGTGATCTCGTGCAGCTGCCGCTGCTGCTCGGCATCCAGCGCATCCAGCACGAAGGCCCGCACGTTCTCGACGTGCGAGGGAGTGGCGCGGATGACCTTCCGCCGACCCTCGGCGGTGAGATGCACGTCGGTCGCGCGGGCGTCGTCGGGTGCCTGCTCGCGGCGCACGAAGCCGCGCTTCTCCATCCGGCTGATCACGTGCGACAGCCGGGACAGCGTGGCGTTGACACCCGAGGCGAGCTCGCTCATCCGCATCCGGCGCTCGTCGGCGAGGGCCAGCATCGACAGCGTCGCGTACTCGAAGTGGGTGAGCCCTTCGTCGCGCAGCAGTTGCGCGTCCAGCTGCCGGGGGAGGAGCTCGAGCACAGCGGTGAGCGGGGCCCACGTGCGGCGCTCGTCAGGGGTGAACGACCTCGATGTGCTCATGTCGTCATCGTACGGGAATAGTTGACGCATCAAGCATGTTGTCTCCGAGCAAGAGGTTGAAGAGACAACCGATCGGCCGTGCCACAGTGCACAGGACAGGAGTCATCATGACCACCATCACCATCTTCGGCAACGGGAACATGGGCCAGGCCATCGGGGGCGTGTTCGCCCGCGGCGGTGCCTCGATCCACTACATCGGCAGCGAGGGAGCGGGTGCGCAGATCGAAGGCGACATCGTCGTGCTCGCGGTGTCGTACCCCGCACTGAGCCAGATCGCCGGTGCCTACGGTGACCAGTTCGCCGGCAAGGTCGTCGTGGACATCACCAACCCGCTCGACTTCACGACCGTCGATGCGCTGGTCGTGCCGGCCGGCAGCTCCGCCGCCGCCGAGCTGCAAGCCGCGCTTCCTGCCGCGCGCGTGGTGAAGGCGTTCAACACGAACTTCGCGGCGACGCTCGTCTCGGGCGTGGTCGGAGAGGCGGGAACCACGGTCCTCGTCGCGGGAGACGACGAGTCGGCCAAGCGCGCCCTCGTCTCGGCGGTCGAGGCCGGCGGACTCTCCGCCGTCGACGCCGGAGCGCTCGCGCGCGCGCACGAGCTCGAGGCTCTCGGGTTCCTGCAGCTCACTCTCGCGGCGTCGGAGAAGATCGGCTGGAACGCCGGATTCTCGCTCGTGCGCTGAGCGCGGGACGTTCCGTGCCGCATCCCGGAGGCGAGACACGCCCGGGATGCGGCACGGATTTGCCGGGATGCCCGGATCCACGTAAATTATTACTTGTTCGCCCCAAGCGGTTGAGCGGAAGGCCGGAAGGCCTCGCTCCCCTCCAAGCAGCGAACCACCACCTCCTTCTCATCCTCTGATGAGCGGCCCTGTGCTGCGGAGCGTGGCTGTCCCGCCGGGAAACGTCGATTTGACAAGCCGGCCGAGACGGATAA